>NZ_JBEYWC010000013.1:0-175311 GCF_040704505.1 Streptomyces sp. NPDC047002 | reverse complement strand
GCGCCTCGCCCCGGGTGATCCGGTCGAAGAACATCGGAACGATGTTGAAGACGCCGGTGTCGGCGAGCGCGGGGGCCGCTGCACGTGAAACATGACCCCGCCCCCTCGTCTGCGGCGCGCCGCCCGCGCGATGTTTCACGTGAAACACGGGGCGCCCGCACGCGCGTGGGCCCCGGGGACGCCGTCCCCGGGGCCCACGGCCGGTCACGGGGTCAGCGCTCGACCTCGCCGCGGATGAACTTCTCCACGTTCTCGCGGGCCTGGTCGTCGAAGTACTGGACCGGCGGCGACTTCATGAAGTAGCTCGAGGCGGAGAGGATGGGGCCGCCGATGCCGCGGTCCTTGGCGATCTTCGCGGCGCGCAGCGCGTCGATGATGACACCCGCGGAGTTCGGGGAGTCCCAGACCTCGAGCTTGTACTCCAGGTTCAGTGGAACGTCGCCGAACGCGCGGCCCTCCAGGCGGACGTAGGCCCACTTGCGGTCGTCCAGCCAGGCCACGTAGTCGGAGGGGCCGATGTGCACGTTGTCGGCGCCCAGGTCGCGGTCGGGGATCTGCGAGGTGACGGCCTGCGTCTTGGAGATCTTCTTGGACTCCAGGCGCTCGCGCTCCAGCATGTTCTTGAAGTCCATGTTTCCGCCGACATTGAGCTGCATCGTGCGGTCGAGGACCACACCGCGGTCCTCGAACAGCTTCGCCAGGACGCGGTGGGTGATGGTCGCGCCGACCTGCGACTTGATGTCGTCGCCGACGATCGGCACGCCGGCCTCGGTGAACTTGTCCGCCCACTCCTTGGTGCCCGCGATGAACACCGGCAGCGCGTTGACGAACGCGACCTTGGCGTCGATGGCGCACTGGGCGTAGAACTTCGCCGCTTCCTCGGAGCCCACGGGCAGGTAGCAGACGAGGACGTCGACCTCGCGGTCCTTGAGGATCCGGACGATGTCGACCGGATCCTCGTCGGACTCCTCGATGGTCTGGCGGTAGTACTTGCCCAGACCGTCCAGGGTGTGGCCGCGCTCGACCGTCACGCCGGTGGAGGGGACGTCGCAGATCTTGATGGTGTTGTTCTCGCTGGCGCCGATCGCGTCCGCCAGGTCGAGGCCGACCTTCTTGGCGTCGACGTCGAAGGCGGCGACGAACTCGATGTCCCGCACGTGGTAGTCGCCGAACTGTACGTGCATGAGACCCGGCACCTTGCCCGCCGGGTCGGCGTCCTTGTAGTACTCGACGCCCTGCACGAGCGACGAAGCGCAGTTGCCGGCGCCGACGATGGCTACGCGAACCGAACCCATTCCGGTTGCTCCCTGTGTGTGATCGGTGTTCCCGATGAGGCTCCGCGCGGAGCGGGGCCTCACTTGGTCCTGTCGTCGGACGGACCGGGGCCGGGGCGCCGCGAGGGTGAACCCTCGGCAGATGCGGCGCCCCGGCTCCGGGGCAGACCGTCCGTGTGGTCGGTGGTGTCGCGTGGTGTGCGGTGCCCGGCCGCGGCCGACGGGCCGGGGTCACCGGCTCCGGCCGCGCCACCGGTCTCGGCGGCTCCCCGCCGGTCCCGGCCGGCCCGCTCGCTCTCGATGAGCTCGTTGAGCCAGCGCACCTCACGCTCCACGGATTCCATCCCGTGCCGCTGGAGCTCCAGCGTGTAGTCGTCGAGGCGCTCACGCGTGCGGGCGAGCGAGCCCCGCATCTTCTCCAGGCGCTCCTCAAGGCGGCTCCTGCGCCCTTCGAGGACCCGCATGCGCACCTCGCGCTCGGTCTGGCCGAAGAAGGCGAACCGCGCCGCGAAGTGCTCGTCCTCCCAGGCGTCGGGCCCGGCGTGGGCGAGCAGCTCCTCGAAGTGCTCCTTGCCCTCGGCCGTCAGCCGGTAGACGATCTTGGCCCGTCGCCCGGCGAGGGACGCCGCGAGGGCGTCCTCGAGGGCGCTGCCCGGTTCCTCGATCAGCCAGCCGTTCGCCACCAGGGACTTCAGGCACGGGTACAGCGTCCCGTAGCTGAACGCCCGGAAGATGCCCAGCGACGTGTTGAGCCGCTTCCGCAGCTCGTAGCCGTGCATGGGGGACTCGCGCAGCAGGCCGAGGACGGCGAATTCGAGGATTCCCGAGCGCCTGCTCATGCCTGCCCCTTCCGCCGTCCTGAAGGGCCGACGAGGCGCTTGCCGCGCACTGACATGTCGCCCTGATGTATCGACTCGATACATCCCGACGATAGAGGTGTGGGACGCATGCGACAAGAGGGGGACTCGTGAACGCGATCACATCGTCAATTCACAGCATCCAAGTTGCCTGTTTTGGGGTGAACTTCGGGCCTCAGTGGGTTTTGACCGTGCGTAGTCTGTGCGGCATGCAGACCACCGGGAACCCAGCGCCGCAGGGGAGCACGGCCCGTCCGGGCTCTGCCGGGCCCTGGGGGCCACGGCTGCGGGTGCCGCGTCGGCGGCGTCCGCCGCGGCGAGCACGCCTCGCCGCCGGGGCCGTCCGTGGACAGCACGGGGGACCGGAACCCACCTGCCGCTTCCAGGCGTCCGCGCCTGCCCGAGGAGTAGTCGTTCGATGAGCGAGCACCGTCGCAAACCGCCGCAGCCGCAAGGCGGCGGACGTGCCGCGGCCAGGCGCGCAGCACAGCAGCCGTCCGGCCGCCGCGCCGCCCCCTCCCGAGGCGAGGCCTCGGCGTCCCGCACCGGATCAGCCGGGCCCGCCGGCGGCGCACACCGCCCGGGCCCGCACGGTGACGGCGAGCCGTACGCCGGCCGCGCGGCCGCCCGCAGAGCCGCCCAGCGCGGCGGCCGCAGGCGCGGCGCCGATCCCGGAGGCCGGGGCAGGGGGCGCGGGCCCGGCAAGAAACACTTCATCGACTATCCGCGCTACGACAAGTACGGGTGGCGCCGCTGGGTGCCGTCGTGGAAGCTCACGAGCGCCCTCTGCCTCGCCTTCTTCGGCTCGCTCATCGCCGCGGGCTCGGTGGCGTACGCGCTGGTCGGACTGCCGCAGCAGAGCCTCGCCTCCAAGGCGGAGAACAACGTCTACTACTGGTCGGACGGGACCCCGATGGCCTCCACCGGTGGTGAGGTCAACCGGCAGATCATCTCCATCGACCAGATCCCGAAGGCCATGCAGGACGCCGTGGTCTCCCAGGAGAACAAGACCTTCTACACGGACTCGGGCATCGACCCCCAGGGCATCGCGCGCGCCGTCGTCAACATGGCGAAGGGCGAGGAGACCCAGGGCGGTTCGACCATCACCCAGCAGTACGTGAAGAACGCGCTGCTCGGCGACCAGAGCCAGACGCTGAGCCGCAAGTTCAAGGAGATCTTCATCTCGCTCAAGGTCGGTACGAAGCTCGACAAGCGGCAGATCCTCGAGGGCTACCTCAACACCTCCTACTACGGCCGCGACGCCTACGGCATCCAGGCCGCGGCCCGCACGTACTTCGGGGTGGACGCGAAGCAGCTCAACCCGAGCCAGTGCTCCTTCCTCGCTGCGCTGCTGAAGGGCGCCACGCTCTACGACCCCCAGGGCAACGTGGACCTGAACCCGCAGGCCACCCCGCAGGCCAACACCGCGCGCATCACGTTCCGCTGGAAGACGACGCTGGATCAGATGGTCCAGAACGGCTACCTCAAGCCCGCGGAGCGCGCCAAGTACACCAAGCTCCCCACCTCGCAGCCGCTGAAGAAGTCCGCACAGCTCAGCGGCCAGGTCGGCTATCTGGTCGACCTGGCCAAGGCGTACTTCGCGAACAACAACACCCAGGGCATCACGTCGGACGACCTGTCCAAGGGCGGGTACGAGATCTACACGACCTTCGACAAGAAGAAGGTCAAGCAGCTCAGCGACGCCGTCGAGAAGGTCCGCAAGGAGAACATCGACCCGAAGAAGCGGCCGGGGCAGGACAAGTACGTCCAGTTCGGCGGCGCGTCCGTGGACCCGCAGAGCGGGAAGATCGTCGCGATCTACGGCGGTGAGGACGCGACCCAGCACTTCACCGACAACGCCGACTTCACCGGTGCCCAGGTCGGTTCGACCTTCAAGCCGTTCGTCCTGGCCGCGGCGATGGAGCACGGCAGGCGCGACCCCACGCTCGGCCCCGACCAGCCCGACTCCGAGCGCACCCCGGTCAACCCGGACAAGAGCCGCTACCCGGGCAAGAACCTGCTCAAGATCAAGGACTACACGGGTCAGGTCTGGGCCGACAAGGACGGCAAGGAGTGGCTCCAGGCGAACGACGAGGGCTACAGCCAGCCCTCGATCAGCCTGCGCGAGGCCATGCGCGAGTCGGTGAACTCGGCGTTCGTCCAGCTCGGCATGGACGTCGGCATCCCCACCATCCGTGACGAGGCCGTCAAGGCGGGCCTCTCCCCCGACCAGCTGAGCAAGTCGGACGTGCCGTCGTTCTCCATCGGCATCTCCGACCCGAGCGCGATCCGCATGGCGGGCGCGTACGGGACCTTCGCCCAGCACGGCAAGCAGCGCGACCCGTACTCGGTGGAGAAGGTCCTCAAGAACGGCCGGCAGATCTACCGCCACCAGGACAAGCCCACCCAGGCCATGCCGGCGCAGGTCGCGGACAACGTGACCGACGTCCTGCGCACGGTCGTCGACAAGGGCACGGGCACGAACGCCCAGGTCACCGGGCGGGAGATCGCGGGCAAGACCGGTACGACCGACGAGAACAAGTCCGCCTGGTTCGTCGGCTACACCCCGCAGCTCTCGACCGCCATCGACATGTACCGGATGGACGACAACGCGAGCAGCAAGGACCGCAAGTTCCTGTCGATGTACGGCACCGGCGGCCAGAAGACCATCCACGGTGCCTCGTTCCCCTCGGCGATCTTCAAGGACTACATGACGGCCGCGCTCGACGGCGCGCCCGTTCTGAAGTTCCCGAAGCCGGAGCCGATCGGCGACGCGGTCTACGGCGGCGGCCTGCACTCCCCGCCGCCCTCGCCGTCGATCTCGCCCTCCGACACCCCGTCGTCGTCCCCGTCCGACTCGCCGAGCCCGACGGACTCCCAGCCGGCTCCCCCCTCGCCCTCCGACTCGTGCTCGTCGTTCTTCGGCTGCTCCGACGACGGCGGCCAGAACGGCGGGGCCGACGGTGGCACGGACGGCGGCGGCGACGGCGGCACGGGCGGCCAGTCGCCGCCCGCCTCGCCCCCGGGCGGTACCGACGGCGGCACGGGCAACGGCGGCACGGACGGCGGTACCGACGACGGCGGCGGCCTGTTCGGCGGGCCGGACTCCTAGCCCGCCCCGCACGGGGCAGGCCGTCCCACGGGGGCCGCCGCTCCGGTTCCGTACCCACGTACGGGCCGGATGCGGCGGCCCCCGCCGCGTTGCCAGGTCTGTACGGCAGGATGGGCGCCATGCCGAGCGCAGAAGACACCTCCGTGCCCCCCGGTACGTCCCTCGCGCCCCAGGAGCCGCCGGACGTCGCGCCGACCCGACGCGACCGGATCGCCGCGGCCGGCAGCGAGCTGATCGGCGGCCCGTTCGGCCGCTGGGCCGTGCCGGGGGGCGGCTGGTGGACCCCGGTGCGGGTCATCGCCCTGGTGGCGATCGGGATGTTCGCGCTCGGCATGGCCCAGAAGCTGCCCTGCTACGACTGGGCGTGGTTCCGCGGCGCGAGCTCGCAGTACACCCGCGCCTGCTACTCGGACATCCCGCACCTCTTCCAGGCACGCGGGTTCTCCGACGGCCTCGTGCCGTACTTCGACCGCCTCAACGGCGACATGGACTACCTGGAGTACCCCGTACTCACCGGCCTGTTCATGGAGGTCGCCTCCTGGATCACCTCGCTGTTCACCTCGGGCGACGGCGACCTGGTGGGGCGCGAGCAGGCGTACTGGATGGCCAACGCGGCGATGCTGCTGGTCTGCGCGGTGATCATCGCGGTGTGCACGGCCCGCACCCACCGGCGCCGCCCCTGGGACGCGCTGCTCGTGGCGCTCGCCCCCGCCTTCGCCCTGACCGCCACCATCAACTGGGACCTGCTCGCGGTCGCCCTGACCGCCGCGGCGATGCTGATGTGGACGCGGGGGCGCACGGTCGCGTTCGGCATCCTCATCGGCCTCGCCACCGCGGCCAAGCTCTACCCCGTGCTGATCCTCGGGCCGCTGCTCGTGCTGTGCTGGCGGGCCGGCAGGTTCCGCGCGTTCGGGACGGCGCTGCTCGGCGCGGCCGGCGCCTGGCTCGTGGTGAACCTGCCGGTGATGCTGCCGGCCCCCGAGGGGTGGAAGAAGTTCTACACGTTCAGCCAGTCGCGGCCGGTGGACTTCGGCTCGTTCTGGCTGATCATCAGCCAGCGCACCGGCGCGTTCAACGGCGACGTGCACCCGGTCAACACGTACTCGATCGTGCTGATGGTGCTGGCCTGCGCGGGCATCGCCGCGCTCGCGCTCGCGGCGCCGCGCAGGCCGCGCCTCGCGCAGCTCGCGTTCCTGGTCGTCGCCGCGTTCATCCTGACCAACAAGGTCTACTCGCCGCAGTACGTGCTGTGGCTCGTGCCGCTCGCCGCGCTCGCGCGGCCGCGCTGGCGCGACTTCCTCGTCTGGCAGGCGTGCGAGGTCATGTACTTCCTCGGCATCTGGATGTACCTCGCGTACACGACCAGCGGTGACGCCCACAAGGGACTGCCCGCGGCGGGCTACCAGCTGGCCATCGCGCTCCACCTGGCGGGCACGCTGTACCTGTGCGCCCTGGTCGTACGCGACGCGCTGCTCCCCGAGCGCGACCCCGTACGGGCCGACGGGTCCGACGACCCCTCGGGCGGCGTGCTCGACGGGGCGCCCGACGTGTTCGTCGTCGGCGAGGCGGCCCGCGGCCGGCGCACGGCCGCCGGGCCCGTCCCCCGGACCGGCGGCGCCGACGAGGCGGCCGTGCGGGACGCCGTCCCCGAGCGGTGAGGCCCTGAACCGCGGGCTCCGGGGCGCCGCCGGGCCTCGGGGCCCCGCGCGGCGGGAGTCCTGTCGAGCGGTCGCCTCAGCGGTCGACGATCCGGTCGAACTGCGTGGTCGTGTGCCGCAGGATCGCCACCAGCTCGTCCCCGACCTGCGGCTCCTCCGCCTCCGACGGCACGAACAGGATCGACACCTGCATGTGCGGCGGCTCGGCGAACCACCGCTGCTTGCCCGCCCAGACGAACGGCGACAGGTTGCGGTTCACCGTCGCGAGCCCGGCCCGCGCCACGCCCTTCGCCCGCGACGTCATGCTGTGCAGTGCCTTCGGGGCCTCCAGGCCGACGCCGTGCGACGTGCCGCCCGCGACGACGACGAGCCAGCCGTCCGAGGCGGCGCGCTGCTGCCGGTAGCCGAACCGGTCGCCCTTGACCACGGGCGTGACGTCGAGGACGGCGCCCCGGTACTCCGTCGCGTCGTGGTCGCCGAGCCACAGGTGGGTGCCGATGCGCGCCCTGAACCGGGTCTGCGGGAACTGCTGCCGGAGCCGCGCGAGCTCGTCGGCCTTGAGATGGCTCACGAACATCGTGTGCAGCGGCAGCCTGGCCGCCCTCAGGCGGTCCATCCAGGCGATGACCTCCTCCACGGCGTCCGAGCCGTCCGTGCGGTCGAGCGGCAGGTGGAGCGCGAAGCCCTCGAGCCGCACGTCCTCGATCGCCGCGTGCAGCTGGCCGAGTTCCTCCTCCTTGACGCCGTGGCGCTTCATGGAGCTCATGCACTCGATGACGACACGGGCGCCGACCAGCGCGTACACGCCGTCGACCGACGAGACGGAGCGGATCACCCGGTCCGGCAGCGGCACCGGCTCCTCACCGCGCCGGAACGGCGTGAGGACCAGCAGGTCGCCGCCGAACCAGTCCTTGATGCTGGCCGCCTCGTAGATCGTGCCGACGGCGAGCATGTCCGAGCCGAACCGGGTCGTCTCCTCGGCGAGCCGCTCGTGCCCGAAGCCGTACCCGTTGCCCTTGCAGACCGGGACGATGCCGGGGAACTGGTCGATGACCGACTTCTGGTGCGCCCGCCAGCGCGCGGTGTCGACGTAGAGGGAGAGCGCCATGCCGGTCCTGAACCTTTCTCGCGGCTGCCGTTGCCGTCAGCTGGTCTCGATGAAGCAGATGAAGCCATGGGGAGAGGGGCCGGTGCGGGGCCGTACGGAACGGCCCCGGCCCGGTCAGCGCCGCGACATATACATGTCGAGCGCCTTGTGGAGCAGCTTGTTCAGCGGGAAGTCCCACTCGCCGATGTACTCGACGGCCTCGCCGCCCGTGCCGACCTTGAACTGGATCAGGCCGAAGAGGTGATCGGTCTCGTCCAGGGAGTCGGAGATGCCCCGCAGGTCGTAGACGGTCGCGCCCATCGCGTAGGCGTCCCGCAGCATGCGCCACTGCATCGCGTTCGACGGGCGGACCTCGCGCTTGTGGTTCGCGGACGCGCCGTACGAGTACCAGACGTGGCCGCCCACGATCAGCATCGTCGCCGCGGCGACGTTCTCGCCCTCGTGCCGCGCGAAGTAGAGCCGCATGCGGTTGGGGTCCTCGGTGTTCAGGACCGTCCACATGCGCTCGAAGTACGACTGGGGGCGCGGCCTGAAGTGGTCGCGCTCCGCGGTGATCTCGTACAGCCGCTGCCACTCGGCCAGGTCGTTGTAGCCGCCCTGGACGACCTCGACGCCGGCCTTCTCGGCCTTCTTGATGTTGCGGCGCCACAGCTGGTTGAAGCCCTTGAGCACCTCGTCGAGCGAACGGTTCGCCAGCGGCACCTGGAAGACATAGCGCGGCTGCACGTCGCCGAAGCCGGCGCCGCCGTCCTCGCCCTGCTGCCAGCCCATCTTGCGCAGCCGGTCCGAGACCTCGAAGGCGCGCGGCTCGATCTCCGTGGCCTCGACGTCCCGCAGGCGCTTGACGTCGGGGTCCTGGATGCCGGACTTGATCGCGGCCGCGTCCCAGCGGCGGATGACGACCGGCGGGCCCATCTTCACGGAGAAGGCGCCCTGCTGCTTGAGGTGGGCGAGCATCGGCTGGAGCCACTCGTCCAGGTTGGGCGCGTGCCAGTTGATGACCGGGCCCTCGGGCAGGTACGCGAGGTACCGCTTGATCTTCGGCAGCTGCCGGTACAGCACGAGCCCCGCGCCGACCAGCTGGCCGGAGGCGTCGAACCAGCCGAGGTTCTCCGAGCGCCACTCCGTCTTCACGTCGGCCCATGCCGGGACCTGGCAGTGGCTGGCGGACGGCAGGCTCTGGATGTACGCCAGATGCTGCTCGCGGCTGATGGTCCGAAGGACCAGGCTCTTGCTCTGGGGCAGACTCATGCGGGGGCGCTCCTCGGCGGATGTGTCCCCAGCGGGTATGTGGGGCTCCGGGTCACGCGCCGAAGCCTACTGCGCCCGGGGCGCGCCCTCACTGGGCGCTGCCACGTCCGGTGGGAGCCGAGGGGTGCGTGCGCCGTCGCGCCGTGCGGTCCTTCCGTGCGGCGGACGGGTCAGGGGGCCGCGGTGCCTGCCGCGCACGGGGAGCGGGAGCGTTGCGCCGTACGGGCCGCGCGGCCACCGCGGCGCCGTGGGCCGGTCGCCGGGGGACGCGCGGGTCCCGCAGGTCAGGCGGCCGGAGCCCTCGCGCGTCTCAGGGCGGTGGGGCGCGTCGGACCGCCGAGGCCTCTCAGAGCACGAAGAGTCCGCCGTGGGCCATGCCGAGAAAGAAGCCGATCGCTGCGGCGCCGAGGCCGAGGATGGTGAGGAAGCGCTCGCGCGTGGTCACGGAGACGTACTGCGCGTACGCGCCGACGAGGATGCCGACCAGGCCGACCCACGAGGTCAGCAGGCTGAGGCTGTGGAACCAGCAGGTGACGAAGGCGACGAGGCCCAGGATCAGGGTCGCGGCCATCAGGCCGTCCTGGAGCGGGTGGGGCCGTCCGTCGCTGGCGAAGAGAGAGCCGCCGGACGCCTTCGGATGCGTGACCTGTGCCATGAGGGACCTCCTGGCTCACCTGCGGCGCACCGTCGCGCCGCGCGGACCCGATGTACTCAGAGTGTGCCCGGGAACGAGCGGATTTCAACCGGACGCCCCTCTCCGGGTAGCCTGTACGGTCTGCGGCGGTGTCTGCCCAGGTCTGCCCGAGCCGGTCCCCGGCCGATTGTCAGCGGCGGCCGATACCGTTGCGCACGCATCACGACCCTCCTGCCACGGAACGACCGTGGCCGCCGAGTCCAAAGGAGGTGGGTTCCACATGCGTCACTACGAGGTGATGGTCATCCTCGACCCCGATCTCGAGGAGCGAGCTGTCTCCCCGCTGATCGAGAGCTTCCTTTCCGTTGTCCGTGAGGCCAACGGAAAGGTCGAGAAGGTCGACACCTGGGGCCGTCGTCGTCTCTCCTACGAGATCAACAAGAAGCCCGAGGGCATCTACTCGGTCATCGACCTGCAGGCCGAGCCTGCGGTCGTCAAGGAGCTCGACCGGCAGATGAAGCTCAACGAGTCGGTCCTCCGGACCAAGGTCCTCCGCCCCGAGACCCACTGAGCCACGGCTCAGCAGGACGGGCCCGCTGATCCCGGCATCCGGCCGGGCCAGGCAGGTCCGCGGGAGCGAGCAGTACACGAGTAGCAGCAGCAGAGCCAAGCAAACCCGCGCCGAGAGGTTCATCCATGGCAGGCGAGACCGTCATCACGGTAGTCGGCAACCTTGTCGACGACCCCGAGCTGCGTTTCACGCCGTCGGGTGCCGCGGTCGCGAAGTTCCGCGTCGCGTCGACTCCCCGCATGTTCGACCGCCAGACCAATGAGTGGAAGGACGGCGAGAGCCTGTTCCTGACCTGCTCGGTGTGGCGGCAGGCCGCGGAGAACGTCGCCGAGTCGCTCCAGCGCGGCATGCGCGTCGTCGTGCAGGGCCGCCTCAAGCAGCGGTCGTACGAGGACCGCGAGGGAGTCAAGCGCACCGTCTTCGAGCTGGATGTCGAGGAAGTCGGCCCCAGCCTGAAGAACGCCACGGCCAAGGTCACCAAGACCACGGGCCGCGGCGGCCAGGGCGGTTACGGCGGTGGCGGCGGCCAGCAGGGCGGCGGTGGCGGCGGCTGGGGCGGTGGCTCCGGCGGTTCCGGCGGCGGTGCTCAGGCCGACGACCCCTGGGCGACCAGCGCCCCGGCCGGCGGCGGTCAGCAGCAGGGCGGCGGAGGCGGCGGCTGGGGCGGCAGCTCCGGTGGCTCCGGCGGCGGCTACTCGGACGAGCCCCCCTTCTAGGAGGCTCCCCCGCTGAGGGGCCTCCAAGGAGTGGGCTCGCACTCACACTTCTTGATCACACAGGAGAAACACCATGGCGAAGCCGCCTGTGCGCAAGCCTAAGAAGAAGGTCTGCGCATTCTGCAAGGACAAGACCCAGTACGTGGACTACAAGGACACGAACATGCTGCGGAAGTTCATCTCCGACCGCGGCAAGATCCGTGCCCGCCGGGTCACCGGCAACTGCACCCAGCACCAGCGCGATGTCGCCACGGCCGTCAAGAACAGCCGTGAGATGGCGCTGCTGCCCTACACGTCCACCGCGCGATAAGGGAAGGGTGACCGCATCATGAAGATCATCCTCACCCACGAGGTCAGTGGCCTCGGTGCCGCGGGCGACGTCGTCGATGTCAAGGACGGCTACGCCCGCAACTACCTCGTCCCCCGCGGGTTCGCGATCCGCTGGACCAAGGGCGGCGAGAAGGACGTGGCGCAGATCCGCCGCGCCCGCAAGATCCACGAGATCGCCACGATCGAGCAGGCCAACGAGATCAAGGCCCGCCTCGAAGGCGTGAAGGTGCGTCTGGCCGTCCGCTCCGGCGACGCCGGCCGCCTCTTCGGCTCCGTGACCCCTGCCGACCTCGCCTCGGCGATCAAGTCGGCCGGCGGTCCCGAGGTCGACAAGCGCCGCATCGAGCTCGGCGCGCCGATCAAGAGCCTGGGCTCGCACCAGGTCTCGGTCCGGCTGCACCCCGAGGTCGCCGCGAAGCTCGGTGTCGAGGTCGTCTCCGCCTGATCCGGCGGTGACACCCCGGCGCCCTGGCTGGTGTCGTACGGGAAAGGGCCGCGCCCCCTCGGGGGCGCGGCCCTTTCACCTGTCCGCTGCGGGGCGCCTGCGCGCTGCGGAGGCGGCTTCCTGCTGCGGGGCCCGCCTCCCGCTGTGCGCATGAGGCGATGTTTCACGTGAAACGGCGGGCTCGGGGCCGGGCGCGGTACCGGGATCCGCTCAGCGGGTGGCGCCGGTGACCAGCCAGCGTCCCGAGCGCATCCGCAGGGAGAGCGTCAGCAGGCGCACCAGCATCATCAGGCCCATCGCCCACCACAGGCCGGTGAGCCCTCCCCCGAGAGAGGGGACCGCCAGTGCCACGGGCGCGAAGACCGCCAGGGTCACCACCATGGCCCCTGCCAGGTACACGCCGTCCCCTGCGCCCATCAGCACCCCGTCCTGGATGAACACGATCCCGGCCACGGGCTGGACCAGGGCGACCACCAGGAGGGCGGGCAGCATCGCGTCGCGCACGGTCGGATCGCCGGTGAACAGCGGGATGAAGAGGGGGCGGGCCACCACGATGAGGGCGCCGATCGCCACGCCCGCGAGCAACCCCCAGAGGATCATCCTGCGGCACACCTGCCGGGCGCCCGCGGTGTCGTCCGCCCCGAGGTAGCGGCCGATGATGGCCTGACCCGCGATGGCGATGGCGTCCAGTGCGAAGGACGTGAGGCTCCACAGGGAGAGCACCACCTGGTGCGCGGCGATGTCCACGTCGCTGAGGCGGGCCGCCACCGCGGTGGCGATGAGGAGGACCGCCCGGAGCGAGAGGGTGCGGACCAGCAGGGGGAGGCCGGCGCGGGCGCTGGCGCGCACGCCCGCCGCGTCGGGCCTGAGGGAGGCGCCGTGCCTGCGGGCGCCGCGCACGACGACCACGACATAGACGGCGGCCATGGCCCACTGGGCGATCACCGTGCCCCAGGCGGAGCCGGCTATGCCGAGGCCCGCGCCGTAGACCAGGGAGGCGTTGAGCCCGGCGTTGGCGGCGAAACCGCCGACGGCGACATAGAGCGGGGTCCTGGTGTCCTGGAGGCCGCGCAGGACGCCGGTCGCGGCGAGCACCATCAGCATCGCGGGGATGCCGAGGCTGGAGATGCGGAGATAGGTGGTGGCGTAGGGGGCCGCGGTGTCGGAGGCACCGAAGACGGTGACCAGCCAGGGGGCGGCGGGCAGGGCGAAGGCGATCACGGCAGCGCCGAGCAGGATCGCGAGCCAGATGCCGTCCATGCCCTGCTGGATGGCTGCCTTCAGGTCCCCGGCGCCGACCCGCCGCGCGACAGCCGCCGTGGTGGCGTAGGCGAGGAAGACGAAGATGCTCACCGCAGTGGTCAGAAGGGCCGCTGCGATGCCGAGACCCGCCAGCTCCCGGGTGCCCAGGTGGCCCACGATCGCGCTGTCCACCATCACGAAGAGGGGCTCGGCGACGAGTGCGCCGAAGGCCGGGACGGCGAGGGCGACGATCTCCCGGTCGTGGCGCCGGCGGTCGGGGCGCAGGGGTGTCCCGGGCGTGGCGGGTGCCTGTGTCATGCGGCCAATCTAGTCTTCCACAGGTAAGAGGTGCAATGCCGTTGCAGCTCTTACGTCGGTTCGGCGCCCGCGCCCCTGGCGGCCGTCCGGGCGCCGATCTTGGTCCGTCTGGAGAAGTTTTTCTCCCCCACAGCCGGTGGATGGCAAAAGTGCAGCTCAGATGAGGTGTGTTCCAGGAAGCCCGTTCTTGTCCACAGAGCTGTCCCCCGCTTCGTGCACAGGAACCGCGCGGTTCTCCACAGCATTGGATCGGTCATCCACATGGCCTGTGGATAACCAGATTGGCTGACGGTGCCGACGGGCCTACCGTGGACCGGCGTCCGACGCGCCGAGACCGGAGCCTGCCCTCTCGTTTTGTCAGTGTCGTGCCGTAGAAAGAGTGGCACGGCGAGGTCCGCGGAGCGGATGTGAGGAGGTGGCCGGTGAGCATTCCCGAGCCATTGGACAACCCCTGGACCGACGCCGGGCCCGACGAGCGGCCCCCGATGTCGCGGCAGCGCCGGGGTGACGACCGCGGCGAGCGGCACGACAGGGGGGACGACCGGGGCTGGGACAGCGGCCCCGGGTTCGAGCGGGTGCCGCCGCAGGACCTCGACGCGGAGCAGTCCGTGCTCGGCGGCATGCTGCTGTCGAAGGACGCGATCGCCGACGTCGTGGAGATCCTCAAGGGGAACGACTTCTACCGGCCCGCGCACGAGACGGTCTACACGGCCATCCTCGACCTGTACGCGAAGGGCGAGCCCGCGGACCCGATCACGGTCGCGGCCGAGTTGGTCAAGCGCGGCGAGATCACCCGCGTCGGCGGGGCCTCGTATCTGCACACGCTGGTGCAGTCCGTGCCGACCGCGGCGAACGCCTCGTACTACGCGGAGATCGTCCACGAACGGGCGGTGCTGCGGCGCCTGGTGGAGGCCGGCACCAAGATCACGCAGATGGGGTACGCGGCGGACGGCGACGTCGACGAGATCGTGAACTCCGCGCAGGCCGAGATCTACGCCGTCACCGAGCAGCGGACCAGCGAGGACTACCTGCCGCTCGGCGACATCATGGAGGGTGCGCTCGACGAGATCGAGGCGATCGGCTCGCGCAGCGGCGAGATGACGGGTGTGCCCACCGGGTTCACCGACTTCGACTCGCTCACCAACGGCCTGCACCCCGGTCAGATGATCGTCATCGCCGCACGTCCCGCGATGGGCAAGTCGACGCTGGCCCTGGACTTCGCACGGGCCGCGTCCATCAAGAACAACCTGCCCAGCGTCATCTTCTCGCTGGAGATGGGGCGCAACGAGATCGCGATGCGCCTGCTGTCGGCCGAGGCGCGCGTCGCCCTGCACCACATGCGCTCGGGCACCATGACCGACGAGGACTGGACCAGGCTGGCCCGCCGAATGCCCGACGTGACGCAGGCGCCGCTGTACATCGACGACTCGCCGAACCTGTCGATGATGGAGATCCGCGCCAAGTGCCGCCGCCTGAAGCAGCGCAACGACCTGCGCCTAGTCGTCATCGACTACCTCCAGCTGATGCAGTCCGGCGGCTCGAAGCGGGTCGAGAGCCGCCAGCAGGAGGTCTCCGACATGAGCCGTAACCTCAAGCTCCTCGCGAAGGAGCTGGAGATCCCGGTCATCGCGCTCTCGCAGCTGAACCGAGGCCCCGAGCAGCGCACCGACAAGAAACCCATGGTCTCCGACCTGCGTGAGTCCGGTTCTATCGAGCAGGACGCGGACATGGTGATCCTCCTGCACCGCGAGGACGCCTACGAGAAGGAGTCGCCGCGCGCCGGCGAGGCCGACCTGATCGTCGCCAAGCACCGCAACGGCCCCACCGCCACCATCACCGTCGCCTTCCAGGGCCACTACTCCCGCTTCGTGGACATGGCCCAGACCTGACGGCGAGGTCCTCGACCGGGTGTCGGTCCGGTGGGTTTCGGGGTGGGCGGGGGGCGTGTCCGACATAGTGCGGGGCATGGATGGTTCCTCCTTTTCTGGGCGGTTCTCCGGTGGATCGGGTCTGCCGCCGGAAGGTGTGCTGGAGACGCCCCGGCTGGTGCTGCGTCAGGCGCGGACGGACGACGTCGACGTGTATACGCGGCTGTGGACCGACCCGGAGGTCAGGCGCTTCCTCGGCGGGCCGGTGGACGAGGGGCGGCTGCGGCTGCGGCAGCAGCGGTTCGCCGGCCGGCCACGGGTGTTCAGCGTCACGCGGGGGCGGGACGGCTCCGTCATCGGGACCGTGGCCCTGGAGAGGGCAGGTCGGCACGGCGGCCGCTGGGAGATGTCGTACTCCTTCCTGACCGAGTGCTGGGGGCGCGGGTACGGGAAGGAGGCCGTGGGCGCCGTCGTCGGCTGGGTGCTGGACGCGGCGCCCGCGCCCGACGCCTCGCTGATCGCCGTCACCCAGGAGGCGAACGTCCGCTCCCGTCGGCTGCTCGACACGGTCGGGCTGTGCGTCAGGGAGCGCTTCGTGGAGTCCGGCGCACCCCAGGTTCTGTACGGGGCCGGGTGTACGGGGCTCGCGGCGGGGCCGGGATGAGCCGGCCGCGCGGGGAAATGCCCTGGCCCGGCCGCGGGCGGCGGGGTAGATGTGGGGCATGACGCCACCTGCTGAGACCGGTGCCCCCGCGGACGGTCTGCTCCCCTCCACCCGCCGCTCGCTGCTGCACCGTGTCGCCGTCGGCCAGTCCCAGGGCCGGGCCCCCTCGCTCGTCGGCGCGGTGGCGCGGGACGGCCGTCTGCTCTGGTCGGGGGCGCGCGGGACCGTGGAGGGGAGCGCGCCCGACGCCCACACCCAGTACCGGATCGGCTCGATCACCAAGACGTTCACCGCGGTCCTCGTGCTGCGGCTGCGGGACGAGGGGCTGGTCGACCTCGCCGACCCGCTGGAGAAACACCTGCCCGGTACGTCCGTGGGGGAGATGACGCTCGCTCAGCTGCTCGCCCACAGCGCCGGACTGCGGGCTGAGCCGCCCGGCGACTGGTGGGAACGTACGCCGGGCACGCTGCGCCCCGGCCTCTCCGACCTGCTCGGCGACGGGGCGGCCCTGCACCCCGCGGGGCGGCGGCACCACTACTCCAACCCCGGCTTCGCGCTCCTCGGTGCCGTCGTGGAGCGGTTGCGCGGCGCGCCCTGGCGCGAGGTGCTGCACCGCGAGGTCCTCGCGCCGCTCTCCCTCGACCGCACCGGCTACGACCCGGTCGCCCCGTACGCCGGCGGCTGGGCGGTCCACCCCTGGGCCGACGCGGTGCTGCCCGAGCCGCTCCACGACCTCGGGGCGATGGCCCCCGCAGGTCAGCTCTGGTCGACGGCGGCGGACCTCTGCCGGTTCGGCGCGTTCCTCCTGCACGGCGACGACCGTGTGCTGAGCGCGGATTCCGTACGGGAGATGCGGACGCCGTCCGCACCGCCCGAGCCGGGCGACTGGGCGGGCGGCTACGGGCTGGGGACACAGCTCGCCCGGCACGGCCGGCGCACCCTGGTGGGCCACTCGGGCTCGCTCCCCGGCTTCGTCGCCTGCCTGTGGACGCACGAGGAGGAGGGGCTCGTCGCGGTCGCCCTGGCGAACGCCACCTCAGGCCCCGCGACGGTTGCGATCGCCGCGGACCTGGTGACGGCGGTGGCGGACGCCGAACCCAGGCTGCCGGAGCCCTGGCGGCCCATGGAGCGCTTCGACAGGGGGCTGCTGGAGCTCACCGGCCCCTGGTACTGGGGGACCAACGCGTTTGGGCTGAAGCTGGTGAAGGACGGCGGAGTGGAGCTGTACCCGCTCAAGGGCGCCGGGCGGGGGTCGCGCTTCGTTCCCGTCCCGGACGGCGCGGACGGGACGCACGCCGTGGACGGGACGGAGAGCTGGCGGGGGCTCGACGGCTACTACGCGGGGGAGACGCTGCGGGTGGTGCGGCGCCCCGACGGCTCGGTCAGCCATCTCGACCTGGGCACCTTCGCGCTCACCCGCGGGCCGTACGAGCCGGCCGACGCGGTCCCCGGCGGAGTGGACCCCGAGGGCTGGCGCTGACCCTCAGAGCGCCAGCTTGAACCCGACGTGCGAGGCGGTGAAGCCCAGCCGTTCGTAGAAGCGGTGGGCGTCCTTGCGGCTCGCGTCCGACGTCAGCTGGACCAACTGGCAGCCCTGGCGCCGGGACTCGTCGACGGCCCAGGTGATGAAGCGGGTCCCGAGGCCGCTGCCGCGCTCGTCTGCGTGCACCCGCACGCCCTCGATGATCGAGCGGGTCGCGCCCTGCCGGGAGAGTCCCGGCAGGATGGAGAGCTGGAGCGTGCCGACGACGCGGCCTCCGCGTACGGCCACCATCAGGTGCTGGTGGGGGTCGCCGGCAAGGCGCGCGAAGGCGGCCCTGTAGGGGGCGAGGTTCTCCGTGTCCTCGCGCCGGGCGCCGAGCTCGTCGTCGGCGAGCATCGCCACGATCGCGGAGAGGTCGCCCTCGGTGGCGGGCCGTATCGTCAGGTCGTCGTCGGTCATGGCGCCACCCTAGGCGGTGCGTTCCGGGGGCCGCGGCCGGCGGAGCGCACCCCGCCGCGGCGGAAGGCGCCTCCGGCCGGACGCGGGGGCGGCCCGTTTCAGCAGGTGGCCATCGACAGCGGGGCGAAGCGGCGGCCCGGGTCCCCGGGCAGCCCGGCGGTGTTGAGGACCATCACGGGGCTGCCGAGGACCGTGTCGAGGCCCTGCTCCTTCAACCAGCGGAGAAGGTCCTCGTGGCGCGCGTCGATGTCCGTACGCAGCGGCCGCCGCGTGGCGGCGCCGAGCGAGGCGATGAGGGCCTTCGCCGTGTCGGTGTCGCGGGCGACCAGGGGGCCGATCACATCGGCGGAGGCGGCGGCCCAGGCGGCCCCGTAGCCGATCACCTCGGAGCCGTCGAGGGCGATCCGCAGCTGCTCGGCGAAGGCCGGGAGCCGGGTGATCATCAGCGTGCGGTCGACCCCGAAGGCCGACTCGTCCAGCCGGATCAGGGCGGGCAGGTCGTCGGCGGTGGCCGTCCGTACGGTGATGCCCCCGGCGGGCCCGGACGGGGGCCCGGGCGCGTGCAGCCGTCCCGTCACGGTCAGGTTCTGGGCGACCGTGGTGAACCCCAGGCGTTCGTAGAGGGGCTGGCCGAAGCGGGTGGCGTAGAGGGCCAGCGGCGCGCCGTCCACCTCGCGGAGTATGTGCCGCATGAGCAGCCCGCCGAGGCCCTGGCGCTCGTGCCGGGCGGCGACCAGCAGCATGCCGACGGCGCAGAGCTCGCCGGGGTGCCCCGCCCCGGGGGTGCCGTACCGGGTGAGGACGACCACGCCGGCCAGTCCCGTACCGCTCGGGTCGTCGATGCCGTATCCGTTCCCCGCGGTGAGCAGAAGCCGCCACTTGTGCTCGTCGGGCGGCCACCCCCGGTCTGCCGTGATCGCGACGCAGGAGGCCAGATCGCGCAAGGTCAGAGGCCGGATCGAAGGCTCGGCGAGCGGTGTCGGCATGGGCCCAGGCTGACGGAGCCAGTGATCGTTCGTCCACCGCTTTAGGCAAAGTGGCGACAAATCCTGGGAGTCGTTTCACGTGAAACACGACACAGGACGCGCCGGGACCCGTGCGTACTACTGTCCCCGTATGGCGACCGCGCGCAGACTGCACCTCTTCGATGTCGACGGCACGCTGATCAGGGGATCCGCGGCGGCCGTGGAGATATCCCGGCAGCTCGGGGTGACCGCGGAGATCGCGGAGCTGGAGCGGGAGTTCGTCACGCTCGGGCTGCCGCCGGGAGAGTTCGCCGTACGGGCCAGGGAGCTGTGGGCTGAGCTGACGGAGGACCATGTGGCGGCTGCCTTCGCGCAGGCCCCGTGGCTGGCGGGGATCCGCGAGGTCTGGGCCGACATCCGCGCGCGGGGAGACTACTGCGCGGTGATCTCGCTCGGCCCCGACTTCTTCGTGCGGCGGCTGCTGGACTGGGGAGCGCACGCTGCGCACGCCTCGGTCTGGCCACCCGTGCCGTTCGCCGCGCCCGTCGAGCGCTCCGGCATCCTCAGCCCCGCCGCCAAGGTGCACACGGCGGAGCGGCTCTGCGCCGAGCTGGGGGTCGCCCTCGACCACTGCGTGGCGTACGGGGACTCGCTGTCGGACACCGAGCTGTTCCAGGCGGTGGGCAGCGCCGTCGCCGTCAACGGCGACCACCATGTCGCGGCCCTCGCCACGCACGCCTATGGCGGCGGCGACCTGCGGGAGGCGTACGCGCTTGTCGGCGTCTGACCTGCGGGCGCGGTCAGCCCAGGTCGGGCGAGTGCAGGGCCCGCACGCCCTCGATGTTGCCGTCGAGGTAGTGCCGCAGCGACAGCGGCACGAGATGGACCGCGGCGATGCCGACCCGGCTGAACGGGATCCTGACGACCTCGTACTCACCGCGCGGGGCCTCCACCTCGGGGCCGTGCCGCAGCGACAGGTCCATGGAGGCGAGGCGGCAGACGAAGAAGTGCTGAACCTTGACGCCGGAGACGTCCGACGCGCCCTCGGCGATGTGCTCCACGGTGTCCACGAAGCACGGCACCACGTCCGTGATCTTCGCACCCAGCTCCTCGTCGACCTCGCGGTGCAGTGCGTCGACCACTGACGCGTCCGTCTCCTCCACACCCCCGCCGGGCGTGACCCAGTACGGGTCGACCCCCGGCCTGGTGCGTTTGATGAGCACGAGGTCGTCGCCGTCGAGCAGGATGGCGCGTGCGGTGCGCTTGACCACGGGCCGTTCGGTCATGGCAAGAGGCTGGCCCGTGAGGCGGCCGGCGAAACGCGTGCCGCCCCGGCGGTCACAGGCCCAGGCCGCGCGGCGGCCCGACAGGACGGTGTCCGTTCTGTGACTGGACACTGACTCACGGTCAACTAGCCTTGTCCGAAGGTTCCGGGGCCCCGCCGCTTCCGGAACCCGGGGGCGGTCCGAGCCACGAGGGGGGAGGCTCGGACCGCCTGTCAGCGGGCCGCCCACGGGAGCCATGGGCGCCGACCGCGCCCGCGGCCCGGGCGCCGGGCTCAGCCCGTGGCGTCGTTTCCCGTGAAACCGAGTGCGTCCAGCGAGCGCAGCACGTCGGCCACCAGGTCCTCCGGGTCCTCCGCGCCCACCGAGAACCGCACGAACCCCTCGGGGACCGCGTCGCCGCCCCAGCGCCCGCGCCGCTCCGCCGTGGACCGCACCCCGCCGAAGCTGGTCGCGTCGTCCACCAGCCGCAGGCCGTCGAGGAAGCGCTCCGCGTGCTCGCGGTCGGGCAGCGTGAAGGACACCACCGACCCGTACCTGCGCATCTGGCGCGACGCGACGGCGTGCGAGGGGTCGTCCGGCAGGCCCGGGTAGCGCACGCCGCCGACCTCGGGGCGCTCGCGCAGCGCGTGGGCGAGCGTGAGGGCGGTGGCGCACTGCCGGTCGTGCCGCAGCTGGAGCGTGGCGAGGGAGCGGTGGGCCAGCCACGCCTCCATCGGGCCCGGGATGGCCCCGACGACCTTCCGCCAGCGGCGCACGGCGGCGGCGAGCGCCGGGTCCGCGGTGGAGACATGGCCGAGGAGCACATCGCCGTGGCCGGTCATGCCCTTGGTGTCGCTGGCGACGGAGAAGTCCGCGCCCAGGTCGAGCGGGCGCTGGCCGAGTGGGGTGGCGAGGGTGTTGTCGACGGCGACGAGCGCCCCGCCGCTGTGCGCCTCCCGCACCAGAGCGCGGATGTCGCAGACGTCGAGCCCCGGGTTCGACGGGGTCTCGATCCACAGGAGCTTCGCGCCCGCGAGGACCTTGCGCTGGGCGTCGCCGCCGGTCGGCGCTGTCCGCACCTCCACGCCGTACGCGGTGAGCTGTTCGTGCAGCAGCGGCAGCGCCTGGTAACCGTCGTCGGGGAAGACGACGGCGTCGCCCGCGCGCAGCTGCGAGAGGGCGACGGCGGAGATCGCGGCCATGCCCGAGGCGAAGACCACGGTCTGCGCCGGGTCCCCGGGGGACTCCAGCTCGCCGATGGCCCGCTCCAGGTGCGTCCATGTCGGGTTCTCGTCGCGGCCGTACGTGTACGGCCCCGTCGGGTCGCCCGGCAGGTGGTAGTGGGCGGCGAAGACCGGGCCCGGCAGGGTCGGCTCGTACTTCAGCGGCTCCGGAAGGCCGGCCCGCACGGCCCGCGTCCCCTCCCCCGCGGACGGCGCCGCGGCCTTCGGGCGCCCGCCGTCCGCGGCGGCCGCATCGTGGCCGGTCACGGCTTCGCCTCACAGTCGGCGATCTTCTTGACTGCTGAAATCTTCATGGTCTGATCGTGGCATGAAGGCATTCCGACTTGACGAGCTGGAGGCGGAGCGCGCCGCGAACGACGGCGCGTACCTCCAGTTCCTGCGTGCGCGGACCATGTCCCTGGGTCTCTATGCGCTCGACGCGGGCGAGCAGGACCGGCAGCAGCCGCACCGGCAGGACGAGGTGTACCTCGTCGTGAGCGGCCGCGCGTCGATCACGGTGGGGACGGAGACGACCCGGGTCGCCAGGGGCAGTGTCGTCTTCGTGCCGGCCGGGACCCCGCACAAGTTCCACCACATCACGGAGGACCTGCGGGTCATGGTGGTCTTCTCTCCGCCGGAGAGCTGAGGATCACCCCGAGCCGGGACTCAGGGTCGGATCAGGGGAGAGCGGGGGACGAGAGGCCCCCGTTGCGCCCCGCGGCCTTCTAGCATCGAAAGCGTCAACCGGACGCGGCGGCGGATGTCCGAGGCGCCGGGAGCGGAACCGGAGAGGTCCGGAGGAGTGAGGTAGAGGCGATGGCAAGGCAGGGGATTTTCGCGGGACTGCCCTGGTGGGTGAAGTGGGTCGCCATACCCTTGATCGTCCTCGTCGTGTTCGGCGGGCTGATCACCACCGTCGTGGGCTTCGTGATCGGACTGCTGTTCAAGGCGCTGATCCTGGTGGCCCTGGTCGGCGGACTCATCTTCCTCGTACGCAAGTTCATGTCATCGTCCTCGCGGGGAGACTGGTAGCCGCGGGGCCGCCGAGCGGCCAGGATGGCCGGTTAGCCCGCGCGGGGGAAAGCCGTACGGGAAACCATCCTTGGCCCTGGTGTGCCTTTAGAGTGACTGGTCTCTGCCGTACCCCTGTTGGTTTCCCGCGGGGCCGCGGCGGGTGCGCGGGGGCGGCCCCCGCGGGCGGGCTGCTGCCCGTCAGCACCCCTGGGGGGACGACCCATGGCCACAACACGATTTCCCGTCGTGAACGCCCCGGCTGCCGCGCGCGCCGGGGCGCCGACGCTGATCGGCTCCGTGCAGCGAGCCCTGCGCCTGCTGGAGGCGGTGGGCTCCCACCGTGGCGGCGCCTCGGCCAAACAGCTCGCCCGCGAGGCCGGGCTCCCCCTCGCCACCACGTACCACCTGCTGCGCACCCTCGCCCATGAGGGATACCTCCACCGGGAGAACGGCGTGTTCCGGCTGGGGGCCTCCGTGCCTCTCCTGGCCAGGGACGAGGCATTGCAGAATCGTCGCAGCAAGATCGTCGAGACGCTCCGGTCGCTCTGCGACCGCCTGGGCGCCCCGGTCTACTTCGCGGTCTACCGCGACGGCGAGATCGAACTCGTCTCGGTCGCCGACAGCCCGCAGACGCCGGCCGTCGAGGAATGGGTCGACTTCCGGACCACCGGCCACGCGCACGCGATCGGGCAGTGCCTGCTGAGCCAGCTCGACGCCGCCGCGCGCCGCGACCACCTGGACCGCCACCCCGTCTTCGCACTCACCGCGCACTCCGTGCGCAGCGAGGGGGCCCTGCTCACCCGCCTCGCGGCGCTCGACCGCACCGCCCGCGATCCGCTGCGGCCGGTGATCGAGCGTCAGGAGTACGTCCTCGGCACGGTCTGCGCCGCGCTGCCGATAACGGTCGGCGCCACCCCCGCCGCCATGGCCATTTCTGTGCCTCACGACAAGGAAGAACGGCTGCTGCCGACCGTCGAGCGGTTACGCAGAGAGATCAGCACGCTGCTGACCTCGGGAACCTTCTCTATCAGTATTTGAAAAATTACTCCTTGTAATCTGTTAGCGCTTCGAGGACGATTGCGTCAAGGGGGGCAAGGGGATCATTCCTAGCCGTATCTACTCCGGAGTGGTGCATGATGCGCGAATCGGTACAGGCCGAGGTCCAGATGAGCTTCCTCGTCTCCGAGGAGCTTGCCTTCCGGATTCCGGTGGAGCTCCATTACGAAACCGAGGATCCCTACGCGGTGCGCATGACGTTCCACCTGCCCGGGGACGCGCCCGTCACCTGGACCTTCGGCCGTGAGCTGCTGCTCGACGGAATCAACGTCCCGAGCGGGGACGGGGACGTGCACATCGCCCCGATCTCGCCCGAGGATCTCTCCGACGTTCACATCCGGCTCCAGGTCGGCGAGGACCACGCGCTGTTCCGAGTGAGCGCCGCGCCCCTCGTCGCCTTCCTGGACCGCACGGACAGACTCGTACCGCTCGGTCAGGAGCAGGCAGCCGAGGGGGCGCTGGAGAAGGAGCTCGGGCGGATCCTGGCCGAGGAGAACGCGGGCTGAGGCGCCGTCCGGGACGCGGTCGGCGCCGGACCACACGCCCGGGCGCCCGGCCTGCGCACCCCTCCGTGCCGGCCGGTGGTGCGCCGGTCAGTGCTTGCGGCGGTGGCCCGCGGGACGCTGGGGCGCCGGGAGGGCGCCGCTCTGCCGGGGCACGCCGCCCGGACCTGCCGCGGGCAGGGAAGGGTCCGAGCGGTCGGCGGCGACCACCAGCGCGGCCAGCACCGTGGTCACCGGCACGGACGCCACCAGGCCGATGGAGCCCACCAGCGTCCTGACGATCTCCTCCGCGACCAACTCGCTGTTGGCCACCGTTCCCATCCCCGAGTCCGCGATCGAGAACAGCAGCAGGAGCGGCAGCGCGGCGCCCGCGTACGCCAGGACCAGGGTGTTCACCACGGACGCGATATGGTCCCGGCCGATCCGGATGCCCGCCCGGTACAGGGCGCGCGCCCCCATCGACGGGTCGGCCTGGTGGAGTTCCCACACGGCGGACGTCTGGGTGACCGTCACATCGTCCAGAACCCCGAGCGATCCGATGATCACGCCCGCCAGCAGCAGGCCGCTCATGTCGATCCCCGGATACAGGCCGTGGATCAGCCCGGTGCTCTCGTCGGTGTTCCCCGTCAGGCTCGTCCAGCGGATGAACACCAGCCCCAGCGCGCCCGTGACCAGGAGCGAGACCAGCGTGCCCAGCACCGCGACGGAGGTCCTTGCGGTCAGCCCGTGGCACAGGTAGAGCGCGATCAGCATGATCGCTCCGGCCCCGATCACCGCCACCAGCAGCGGGTTCGCCCCCTGGAGTACGGCAGGCAGGACGAACAGCGTCAACACGCCGAAGGACACCGCGAGCGCCACCAGCGCCGTGACGCCCCGCATCCGGCCCACGACGACCACCGCCAGCGCGAAGATCCCGGCGAGCAGGTAGAGCGGGAACGTGCGGTCCACGTCCGTGACGGAGTACTGGAGGTCGTGCGGGGCCTTGGGCGCGTACGCCAGCACCACCCGTTGTTTCACGTGAAACTGCCGGGGCGCGTCCGGCTGGACCACCTCGTCGAACTGCCGGCCCTTGTCCTTGCCGGTCTCCACCACCACGGTCGCCTTCTTGCAGCCGCCGCCGGCCGACTGCCCGGAGGGCGCCGACGGCGCCGAACTCCCCGCTCCCGCACCGGCGGACGAGCGGTCGCCCGACGAGGGGAGCTGCGCGGCGTGCACGTCCGCGCAGTCCATCGCCGCGATCCGGGTCACCAGGCCCTGCTGGGTCTGCTGGTCGAAGCCCACCCCTGACCTGTGGTGGGCGGGCGCGCCGCCCGGCCACAGGACGGCGAGCCCCACCACGACCGCCGCGGCGAACGGGATCAGCACCGCGGCGATCACCGTGCGCAGATGCCGGGAGACCGGCGCGGCCGGGCCGTGGTGGTGGGTGTGTCCGCCGCCGGGCCCGGGGCCTTCGCCGCCGGGCCGCGCGGACGGGTGCTCGGGCGGCTGCTGAGGTCGGGTCACAGGGCAGATCATGCCAACAGCGGGCCGAGGCCCTCTGGTCTTCGCGCGGGACGAGGCGTTAGCGTGGTCGCGCATTTGCACACGCGGGAGCTCGGAGCACCGGGCTGAGAGGGCGCTGACGTGCGGTGACGTGGGGAGAACCCCCGCACCCCTGCGCTGCGCCGACCGCTGAACCTGTTACCGGGTAATGCCGGCGTAGGGAGTTTGGTCTCATGACCGTTCAGGAAACAGACACGTCTGCCATCGGCTGGCACAAGGGGTACCTCCAGGGCTCGCGCCCCGACCTCCGGGTGCCGGTGCGGCGGGTGCACCTCACCAACGGGCAGGACGTGACGCTGTACGACACGTCGGGTCCGTACACCGATTCCGGGATCGAGACGGACGTGCGGCGCGGTCTCGCGCCGCTCAGGGAGAACTGGATCATCGCGCGCGGCGACACCGAGGAGTACGCGGGGCGGCCCGTGCGCCCCGAGGACGACGGCCTCAAGCACACCGCGCCGCGCGGCGGGCTGCGCAACCTCGACGCGGTCTTCCCCGGCCGCCCGCGGCAGCCGCGGCGCGGCAGGCCGGGACACGCGATCACGCAGCTCGCGTACGCGCGGCGCGGCGACATCACCCCGGAGATGGAGTACGTGGCCCTCCGGGAGAACGTCTCACCCGAGACGGTCCGCGAGGAGATCGCGGCGGGCCGGGCGGTGCTGCCGGCCAACGTCAACCACCCGGAGACCGAGCCGATGATCATCGGTAAGAAGTTCCTGGTGAAGGTCAACGCGAACATCGGCAACTCGGCCGTCACCTCCTCCATCGAGGAGGAGGTGGACAAGATGACCTGGGCGACCCGGTGGGGCGCCGACACGGTCATGGACCTCTCGACCGGCCGCAACATTCACACCACCCGCGAGTGGGTGCTGCGCAACTCCCCCGTACCGATCGGCACCGTGCCGCTCTACCAGGCGCTGGAGAAGGTCGACGGCAGGGCGGAGGAGCTGAGCTGGGAGATCTACCGGGACACCGTCGTCGAACAGGCCGAGCAGGGCGTCGACTACATGACCGTCCACGCCGGTGTGCTGCTGCGGTACGTGCCGCTGACCGCCCGCCGCAAGACGGGCATCGTCTCGCGCGGCGGCTCGATCATGGCGGCCTGGTGCCTGGCGCACCACCGGGAGTCGTTCCTGTACGAGCACTTCGAGGAGCTGTGCGAGATCCTCGCCGCGTACGACGTGACGTACTCGCTGGGCGACGGGCTGCGGCCCGGCTCCATCGCGGACGCCAACGACGAGGCGCAGTTCGCCGAGTTGCGCACCCTCGGCGAGCTCAACACCATCGCCAAGCGGCACGGCGTGCAGACGATGATCGAGGGCCCGGGCCATGTGCCCATGCACAAGATCAAGGAGAACATCGACCTCCAGCAGGAGGTCTGCGAGGAGGCGCCGTTCTACACGCTCGGCCCGCTGACCACGGACGTCGCCCCCGCGTACGACCACATCACCTCGGGCATCGGCGCCGCGATGATCGCGTGGTGGGGCACGGCGATGCTCTGCTACGTCACGCCGAAGGAGCACCTGGGCCTGCCGGACCGCGACGACGTGAAGACCGGCGTCATCACGTACAAGATCGCGGCCCACGCGGCCGACCTGGCCAAGGGCCATCCGGGGGCGCAGGAGTGGGACGACGCACTGTCGGACGCGCGGTTCGAGTTCCGCTGGGAGGACCAGTTCAACCTGGCGATGGACCCGGACACGGCACGCGCGTTCCATGACGAGACGCTGCCCGCCGAACCGGCGAAGACGGCCCACTTCTGCTCGATGTGCGGGCCGAAGTTCTGCTCGATGAAGATCTCCCAGGACATCAGGCGCCAACACGGCGGCGAGCTGGGGGCGTCGGAGATCGAGGAGGGCATGGCGGAGAAGTCCCGCGAGTTCGCGGCCGCCGGCAACCGGGTCTACCTGCCGCTGGCCGACTGACCTGCCCTGTCCCGGCGCGCTCCCCGGCCCCGCGCGGGCCGGGGAGCGCGCCGCTCCCGCGCGGGGATGTCCCCGCTCACTGCGCCATGAGCTTCTCCGACTCCTCCCACAGCTCCCCGGCCGCCGTCGGGTCGACGGCGTACGCCGCGACACCGGGCGCGTCCATCCACGCGGGTGCGGCCTCGGGGTCGTGCACCGCGGCCTCCTGGCAGTTCTCGAAGGAGCGGCCGCCGACGCCCTCGACGAGCGGGGATCCTGCCAGCAGAGTTGGCCGTGATGCCGTCGGCCGCCCAGCGGCGGGACGCCTCGACCGCGAACAGCACGTTCGCCGTCTTCGACTGCCCGTACGCCACCCATGCGTCGTAAGGGCGGCGCCGGAAGTGCAGGTCGTCGACGACGGGCGAGCGCAGGTGCCCGCTCGAGCTGACGGAGACGATCCGGGCGCCGCCGTCGCCCCCCCCCGCGGCGGCGAGCGCACCGTGCAGGTGGCCAGGCGGAAGTGCCCCAGGTGGCTGGTGGCGAAAGCGGCTCGACCCGGGCGGTTTCCCTGCCAGTGGTCCTCGCGATGTCCGCGGCGGTGCGCCGGCCCGCCTTTGGATCCCGGACGGCGAGGGGCACCTCGGCGCCGGCCGCCGCCAGGGCGCGGGCCGTCTCCACGCCCATGGCGGAGGCACCGCCCGTGACGACGGCACGGCGGCCGGACAGGTCCACCCCGGCGAGGACGTCCGCGGCGGTCGCCTCGCGGGTGAAGGGGGTGGTCATGCGCAGCGAGGAAGTCCGCTCCCTGTGGGCGCGGCACGACGTGCGCCCGCGCACCAGCGGCACGGCCCTGCTGCACCATCCGCAGGTCGGCGACCTGCACCTGCGCTACGAGAAGCTCGCCGTGACCGGGGCCGAAGGGCAGCTGCTCGTGGTCTTCCACGCGGAGCCGGGAAGCCCCTCGGCCGACGCGCTGACCCTCCTGGCGCAGCTCGCCCGGGCTGAGCCGCGGGCACCCCTGCGCGTCCGCGTGGGGCACGCGCCTCGGCCCTTACTCCGGCTGGTGCTCGGGGCCTCCGTAGTCCGGGCTGCTGAAGTCGGGGCTGGCGTACCGGGGGCGGCTGCCGCCGGCCGTGCCGTCGCCGGGGCTGGAGAAGTCCGGCCTGCTGTAGCCGATCTTCGGCAGTTGGTGGTCCCGCGTCGGCGCTGACGGCCGCTCCCGGGCCGCGCGGTCCTGCGCTGAGCCGTACTGCGGCCCGCCGTCGCGGGTCTCGGCCTCCTCGGCCTGCCGCAGCGTCCGCCGGAGGTACGGCACGATCCCGCGCTCCAGCAGGGCCTCGCGCCACTCCTCCCGCGCCTGCGCCACCTCGTCGAGCGCGCCCGCGCCGGTGGAGCGGATCTGCGTCGAGCCGTTGCGCAGCGCCGTCACCAGCAGGCCGACGCCCGCCGCCAGCATGCCGAGCGCCATGACGGAGGCGAAGAACCAGCCGAAGGCGATCAGCGCGTCGGCCAGGGGCCTGGTGGCGCCGACCGCCCTGAGCAGGTAGCCGGCGAGCAGGAAGATGACCGCGGCGATCGCGGCGAGCACCGGGACGAGCACGGCGGCGATCGCGGCGACGCCCGCGCCCGTCGCCGCCGGATCGCCGAGCACGGACGTGCCGGGCAGGCGCGGCACCGGCGCGGAGGACGGCGGCGCGGGGACGGGGGAGGCCGCACGCGGGGCGCGCCGCTCGGCGCGCAGCTCCCGGTAGCGCTCGTACTCGGGCGCGGCGGCCTGCGCGATCAGCGACTGGGCATCCAGCGCCATCCCGCGCAGCTGGCGCGCCGTCAGGTGCCGTCCCACAGCGGCGAGATCGGGCCGGTCCCGCGCGGCGCGCAGCGCCTCGTCAAGGGTCCGCTCGAAGTCCGCGCGGTCCTCGCCCAACAGATGCGGAGCGCTGTTCATGGTGCATCCCCCGATGCTCCGTAGGGCCGGTCCACCCGGCTGAGAGCGGGCGGTGGGCAGAAACGGAGGAGAGTCTGCTACGGATACGCCGATGGTAGAGCGGTTCAGGCCCCCTGTGACAGGGACTTTCGCGAAATCGCCCGCCCGTCGGCCGATTCGGCGGCACCACCGACGCAGGACGGATGTCGCTCCTGCGCCCGGCCGCGGGCCGCCCGGCACCGCGGCGCGCCGGGCGCTCCTCTCCGTTCAGTCGTGCAGCGGGAGCTGGACGACCAGCAGCTTTCCGGCCATCGTGACGCCGCCGTCCATCGCGACGGCCAGCCCGTCCGCGTAGACGTGCGGGCCCTCCACTACGGGTCCCGAGCGCCCGCCCTCGTCGTCGGGGTCCTCGGTCCCGACCTCGCCGAGCAGGTAGGGGATGGGGCTGTGGCCGTGCACGATGCGGCTGCCGCCGTACGAGGAGAGCAGTTCGCGCACGGCGTCGGGGCCGTCGTCGCGGAAGGCGAACCGCCTGGTCAGCTTGCGGAAGAGGTCCCAGCACTCGTCGGCGTCGTTGCGGGTGAGGATCTGGTGGACGGTGTCGTTGACGTCGTCGATCGTCGTCCCGTAGTCCAGGTACGCCGTGGTGTCGGAGTGCATGAGCAGGTGCCCGTCCTCCTCGGCCACCGCGTCGAGGCGGGACATCCACTGGAGGTGGACGTCCTGGAGGCGCTCCATGTCGGACTGCTGCCCGCCGTTGAGCAGCCAGGCGGCGTGGAACGTCGCCGTGCCCGCACCGGAGTTGATGGGCGTGGGGCCGAACCGCTTGGCGCCGAGCAGCAGCAGCTCGTGGTTGCCCATGAGCGCCTTGCAGTAACCGCCGGCGGCCGCGGCTTCGGCGGACAGCCGCATCACCAGGTCGATCACGCCGACGCCGTCGGGGCCCCGGTCGGTGAAGTCGCCGAGGAACCACAGGCGTGCGGTGCCCGCCGACCAGTGGCCCTCGCCGTCCACGAGCCCCTGCTCGGCGAGCGCGGCGAGCAGCTCGTCCAGATAGCCGTGGACGTCGCCGACCACGTAGAGCGGGCCGAGCGCCGGCTCGGCCGCCCGGTCCTCGGCGACCTGCATGCGGACGGTGGGCGCGGGCGCCTCGTCGTCGCCGAGTACCGGCAGGTCGCGCTCGGTCGGCGTGTAGTCGTCCGGCAGCTCGGTGTCGGGGACCGCGTTGCCCGGGTGCGCGGGCGCGACCGGCTGTCCGTTCTCCAGACGCGGCTGCGCCGCCTGGGGCGGGACCTGTGGCGCGGCCGGCGCCTCGCCCTGCACGGGAACCTGCTGTGCGTAGGGCGGCACGCGGAAGTCGCGCAACGTCGCCGTACGCACCACGGGTTCCTCGTCGGCCCCCTGTGTCATCGACCCCTCCACCACCGTCGCGCCGCCGTACACCGCCGGGTCCTGACCTGCCGGACGGGGATCTGCCCACCTGAGAGAGGGAGGGACCCGCGGTGTCGTGCGCCCATCATAGGAATGCAGCTCCTCCTGTGTGACGCACCAGGGGTGGTGAATCCGAACCTGATGCCCGCCGACCGGCTCTTTTCGCGCTGATCGCCCCGAAAGAGGTGGTCTGGACCTGTGCTCAGGGGCGGGGAGGAGCGGCCCCTGGCTCAGGACCGCGGCACGGAAGCCCGGCCTCCGCGCCGCCCGGCCGTCCGTGCGCGGGCGCGGCGGCCGGGCGCGTCGGCGCGCGGGTCAGGGGCGGTCGCTCGACGGGGAGCGGGGCGCGCTGACCGTCCTGCGCGGCGGGCGCCGCTGCGACGACGTCCGCACGATCAGCTCGGTCGGTATCACCCGTTCGAGGGGCCCGTCCGCCGCGACGCCCTCGATGGCGTCGATCAGGAGCTGTACGACCGCGGTGCCGATGCGGCGCGGCTTGAGCGAGAGCGTGGTGATCGGCGGCTCGGTCGCCGCGTACACGGTCGACTCGCTGCAGCAGACGAGGAGCAGGTCCTCGGGCACGCGCAGGCCGTAGCGGCGGGCGGCGGCGAGCAGGTCGGTGCCGTTGGGGTCGAACAGGCCGTAGACGGCGTCGGGGCGGTCAGGGCGCGCCAGCAGCCGGTCCGCCGCGACGGCGCCGGCGCAGGGGTCGTGCGCGGGGTACGCCTCGTAGACCGGGTCCTGGCCGACGCGTTCGCACCAGCGCAGGTAGGCGCTGGTGGACAGGCGTGTGTAGGTGTCCGTGGTGGTGCCGGTGAGCAGTCCGATGCGGCGCGCGCCCGCCTCGGCCATGTGGTCGAGCAGGTCGAGTACGGCGGCCTCGTGGTCGTTGTCCACCCAGGCGGTGACCGGCAGCGTGCCCGCGGGCCGGCCGTCGGAGACGACGGGCAGCCCCTGGCGCACCAGCTCCGTGACGACGGGGTCGTGGTCGGAAGGGTCGACGACGACGGTGCCGTCGAGGGCGACGTTGGACCAGACGTCGTGCTGGGAGGTGGCGGGCAGGATCACCAGGGCGTAGCCGCGGGCGAGCGCGGCCGAGGTCGCGGCACGCGCCATCTCGGCGAAGTACGCGAACTCGGTGAAGGTGAAAGGTTCATCCCCGTACGTGGTGACCGTGAGCCCGATCAGCCCGGACTTGCCGGTGCGGAGGGTTCTGGCGGCCGCCGACGGGCGGTAGCCGAGGCGCTCCGCGACCTCGCGGACATGGCGTCGCGTGGCATCGGGTAACCGCCCCTTGCCGTTGAGCGCGTCGGAGACGGTCGTGATGGAGACACCGGCCGCGGCGGCTACGTCACGGATACCGGCCCTACCGCCTTGCCGGCCTCCCCTGCGCGTTGTGTCCGTCCGGCTCACCTGGTGTTTCCCTGCTGCTGTCATGGCGAGCCGATAGTAGGGCGCGGGCAGGTGGTTGGGCGTGTCGCAAATGCACCACTTGGCAGGCACGTTTCTGCATGATCATTTAGCTCTAATGCCTTGATAAGTAAAGGGAGTTACGGGATCGTGTCGTGATCTTCCATGTTGTGGGCGGCTTATGCCTGGGGCGGGGGCCATGTTTCGAAGAGGTCTCAACTCACCACTACGGGGGACGCGCGCCACGGCGCGAGCCACCAGCGCGCGCCAGACAGGAGTGCGCCCCCGGCCATACGGGCCCGGCGAGGCCGCCGGGTGGGGCGCGCGGGGCCGGAGGTTCGCGGGGCCTGGACGGGAGAGCGCCGGCGGGCGCGGGCCCGGCCGCCCCGTTCGCGCGGGGGCCGTCTGCTCGTAGGGTGAGATCACCCGTGCGGCGGAGCTGCCGGTGCGGGCGGGAACGGCGAGGAGGAGCAGTGGTGAGCGAGACGGGTCCCCGGCTGCGGGCGCAGTTGGACGGCATCCCCACCTACAAGCCGGGCAGGCCGGCGCCCGCGGGCGCCGCCGCGTACAAGCTGTCCTCCAACGAGAACCCCTATCCGCCGCTGCCCGGCGTGATGGAGCAGGTCGCCGCTTCGGCGGAGCGGCTGCACCGCTACCCGGACCTGGCGTGCACCGAGCTCACCGCGGAGCTGGCCGGCCACTTCGGGGTGCCGGCGGCGCACGTCGCGACCGGCACCGGGTCTGTGGGGGTGGCGCAGCAGCTCGTTCAGGCGACCTCGGGCCCCGGCGACGAGGTCCTGTACGCGTGGCGCTCCTTCGAGGCGTACCCGATCATCGTGCAGATCTCGGGGGCGGCCTCCGTGCAGGTGCCGCTGACCCCGGGCGAGGGCCACGACCTGGACGCGATGGCGGCCGCGATCACCGAGAGGACGCGGCTGATCTTCGTCTGCAACCCCAACAACCCGACGGGCACCGTGGTGCGCAGGGCGGAGCTGGAGCGGTTCCTCGACAAGGTGCCGTCCGACGTGCTGGTCGTCCTGGACGAGGCCTACCGCGAGTTCAACCGCGACGCGGAGGTGCCCGACGGCGTGGAGATCTACCGCGACCGGCCGAACATGGCCGTGCTGCGCACCTTCTCCAAGGCGTACGGGCTCGCGGGGCTGCGGGTCGGCTTCGCGATCGCCCACGAGCCCGTGGCCGACGCGCTGCGCAAGACGGCCGTGCCGTTCGGCGTCAGCCAGATCGCGCAGGACGCGGCCGTCGCCTCGCTGCGGTCGGAGGAGCAGCTGCTCCTGCGGGTCGACGCGCTGGTCAAGGAGCGTGACCGGGTCGTCGGCGGGCTGCGCGCGCAGGGCTGGACGGTGCCGGAGACGCACGCCAACTTCGTCTGGCTCCGGCTCGGCGAGCGGACGCTGGACTTCGCCGCGCGGTGCGAGCGCGCCGGGGTGGTGGTGCGGCCGTTCGCCGGTGAGGGCGTGCGGGTGACGGTCGGGGAGCCCGAGGCGAACGACCTGTTCCTGGGCGCGGCGGAGGAGTTCCGCACGGTGCTGTAGCCGCCATTGCCGCATGCGTACGGGCCGCCCGGGACTTTGCGTCCTCGGCGGCCCTTCGCGTCGTGGACGGCACCGGCTCCACCGTCCCTGCCGCGGTGGCCACTTGCGTCTTTTGCGGGCCTATGTCCCAGCCACTCGGCCGACATTCCCGGCATAAGGTGCGACGTCGATGTGACACGCATCAGATGTGATTCAGGCGACGTACCCCCGCCTGCCGATCCGGTGGAGGGCTGCGCCATACTGGTCTTGTGAATGTGAACGCATTCACAAGCCCGCCTGGTTCGTTGTTGTTTGCGGGGCTATGGCACCGCAGTGGGCCGGGTGGGGCGCGTGACCACGGCGAAGTAAGGAGAGACGACGTGGACCTCGCTTTGGCGCCGGACACCCTGGCCCGCTGGCAGTTCGGCATCACCACCGTCTACCACTTCCTCTTCGTGCCGCTCACGATCTCCCTCGCCGCCATCACGGCCGGGCTGGAGACCGCATGGGTCCGTACCGAGAACCCGAAGTACCTCACGGCCACGAAGTTCTGGGGAAAGCTGTTCCTGATCAACATCGCGATGGGGGTCGTCACCGGCATCGTGCAGGAGTTCCAGTTCGGCATGAACTGGTCGGACTACTCGCGGTTCGTCGGCGACGTCTTCGGAGCCCCGCTCGCCTTCGAGGCGCTCATCGCCTTCTTCTTCGAGTCCACCTTCGTGGGCCTGTGGATATTCGGCTGGGACAAGCTGCCGAAGAAGATCCACCTGGCCTGCATCTGGATCGTCTCGATCGGCACGGTCCTGTCCGCGTACTTCATCCTCGCGGCCAACTCCTGGATGCAGCACCCGACCGGGTTCCGCATCGACAAGAAGACCCACAGGGCCGAACTCACCGACTTCTGGTCGGTCCTGACCCAGAACACCGCGCTCACCCAGTTCGCGCACACGCTCACCGCCTCGTTCCTGGTGGGCGGCGCGTTCGTGGTCGGCATCGCCGGCTACCACCTCGCGCGGAAGAAGCACGTCCCGGTGATGCGGACCTCGCTGCGGCTCGGCCTGGTCACCGTGGTGGTCGCGGGCCTGCTCACCGCCCTCAGCGGCGACCAGCTCGGCAAGGTGATGTTCAAGCAGCAGCCCATGAAGATGGCGGCGGCCGAGGCCCTCTGGAACGGCGAGTCCCCCGCGCCCTTCTCCGTCTTCGCCTACGGGGACGTCGCCAAGGGCCACAACAGCGTCGAGCTGGAGATCCCCGGGTTGCTCTCCTTCCTCGCCGACGACGACTTCTCCTCCCACGTCCCCGGCATCAACGACGTCAACAAGGCGGAACAGCAGAAGTTCGGGCCCGGCGACTACCGGCCCAACATCCCGGTCGCCTACTGGGGCTTCCGCTGGATGATCGGCTTCGGCATGGCCTCCTTCGGCCTCGGGCTGCTCGGTCTGTGGCTCACCCGGAAGAAGTTCCTGCTCCCCGCGCACCTGCGGACCGGGCCCGACGAGGTGCCGCACCTCGTCCTCTTCCGCAGTACGGCGCTCCCCCCGAGGCTCGCCCGCTGGTACTGGACCGCCGCCCTCGCCACGACGACCTTCCCGATGATCGCCATGTCCTGGGGCTGGATCTTCACCGAGAACGGGCGGCAGCCCTGGGTCGTCTACGGCGTGCTGCGCACCTCCGACGCGGTCTCCCCCGGCGTCTCGACCGCCGAGGTCCTGACCTCGCTGATCGTCTTCACCCTGCTCTACGGGATCCTCGCGGTCGTCGAGGTCAAGCTGATGGTGAAGTACGTCAAGGCCGGGCCGCCCGAGCTCACCGAGTCCGATCTCCACCCGCCCACCCGGATCGGAGGCGACCGCGCAGCCGCGGACGCCGACCGGCCGATGGCCTTCTCGTACTGAGGAGCCGGTCCGCCATGCAACTCCACGACATCTGGTTCGTCCTCATCGCCGTCCTGTGGGCCGGCTACTTCTTCCTCGAAGGCTTCGACTTCGGCATCGGGGTGCTGACCAAACTCCTCGCCAGGGACCGGGCCGAGCGGCGCGTCCTCATCAACACCATCGGGCCCGTCTGGGACGGGAACGAGGTCTGGCTGATCAGCGCGGCGGGCGCGACCTTCGCGGCCTTCCCCGACTGGTACGCCACCCTGTTCTCCGGCTTCTACCTGCCGCTGCTGCTCATCCTGGTCTGCCTGATCGTGCGCGGCGTCGCCTTCGAGTACCGGGCCAAGCGGCCCGAGGAGCGCTGGCAGCGCAACTGGGAGCACGCGATCTTCTGGTCGTCGCTGCTGCCGGCCGTCGTCTGGGGCGTCTTCTTCGCCAACATCGCGCACGGGCTGCGGATCGACGCGCACGGCGACTACGTCGGCGGGCTCGGGGACCTGCTCAACCAGTACGCGCTGCTCGGCGGCGCGGTGACGCTGCTCCTCTTCACCTTCCACGGCGCGGTGTTCGCGGCGCTGAAGACGGTCGGGGGCATCCGGGTGCGGGCCCGGCGGCTGGCCACCGGGCTCGGGGCGGCGACGGCCGTCGCGGTGGGCGGCTTCCTCGCCTGGACGCAGATCGACAGCGGTGACGTGGAGTCCCTGTTCGCCGTGGTCGGCACCGTGGTGGCGCTGGTCCTCGCGGTGGTCGCGGCCGGACGCGGGCGCGAGGGCTGGTCGTTCGCCCTGTCGGGGCTCGCGGTGGTCGGCGTCGTCACCACGCTGTTCCTGACCCTCTTCCCCGACGTGCTCCCCTCGACGCTCGACCCCCGGTGGAGTCTGACGGTCTCCAACGCGTCGTCGACCCCGTACACGCTGACGATCATGACGTGGTGCGCCGGGTGTGCGACGCCGCTCGTCCTGCTCTACCAGGGCTGGACCTACTGGGTGTTCCGCAAGCGGATCGGCACCCAGCACATCGCCGGGGCGGGCGGGGCCGGCGTGACCGTCCCCGCGGCCCGCACCCACTGACCGGGAGCCGGTGTTTCACGTGAAACCAATCGATCCCCGACTGCTCAGGTACGCCCGCGCGACCCGCTTCTTCCTCGCCGCGACGGTGGTGCTCGGCGCGGTGGGAGCGGGGCTGGTCATCGCGCAGGCCATGCTGATCGCCGAGATCGTGGTGGGGGCGTTCCACCACGGCCGGGGGGTGGGCTCGCTGCTGACGCCGCTGGTCCTGCTCGGGGCGGTCGCCGCGGGCCGGGCGCTGGTGGCCTGGCTGACCGAGCTGGCCGCCCACCGCACCAGCGCCTCGGTCAAGTCCGAACTGCGCGGTAGGCTGCTGGCCAGGGCCGCGGCGCTCGGCCCCGGCCGCCTCAGCGGGCAGCGCACCGGCGCGCTGGTCACGCTCGCCACCCGCGGAGTCGACGCGCTGGACGACTACTTCGCCCGCTACCTGCCGCAGCTGGGCCTCGCCGTCGTGGTGCCGGTGGCGGTGCTCGCCCGCATCGTCACCGAGGACTGGATCTCCGCGGCGATCATCGTGGTGACCCTGCCGCTGATCCCGGTCTTCATGGCGCTCATCGGCTGGGTCACCCAGGCGCGAACCGACCGGCAGTGGCGGCTGCTGACCCGGCTCTCCGGGCACTTCCTCGACGTGGTCGAGGGGCTGCCGACCCTCAAGGTCTTCGGCCGGGCCAAGGCGCAGGCCGAGTCGATCCGCCGGATCACCGACGAGTACCGGCAGGCGACCCTGCGCACGCTGCGGATCGCGTTCCTCTCGTCCTTCGCGCTGGAGCTCCTGTCGACGCTGTCGGTGGCGCTGGTCGCCGTCGGGGTCGGCCTGCGGCTCGTCCACGGCGACCTGGACCTCACCACCGGCCTTGTCATCCTGGTGCTCGCGCCCGAGGCGTATCTGCCGATCCGGCAGGTCGGCACGCAGTACCACGCGGCGGCCGAGGGGCTCTCCGCGGCGGAGGAGATCTTCGCCGTCCTGGAGGACGAGGCGCCGCGCAGCGGGGCAGTGGTGCCCGGGTCCGTCCGCCTCGAACTGCGGGACGTGGCGGTGCGCCACGAGGGCCGCGCCGCCGCGTCGCCCGCCGGGGCGACGCTCGACGTCCTGCCGGGCGAGACGGTCGCGCTGGCCGGGCCGAGCGGGGTCGGGAAGTCCACCCTGCTCGACGTCGTGCTCGGCTTCACCCGGCCCGACTCGGGGACGGTACGTCTCGGCGGCGTCGACCTCGCGGACGTGGACCTGGCGGGCTGGCGCGAGCAGATCGCCTGGGTCCCGCAGAACCCGTATCTCTTCGCGGGCACCGTCGCGGAGAACGTGCGCCTCGCCCGGCCGGACGCGGACGACGCCGCGGTGTGGGCGGCCTTGCGGGACGCGGGCGCGTACGCGTTCGTCGCGGCGCTCCCGGACGGCGCGCAGACCGCGCTCGGCGAGGACGGCGCCGGGCTCTCCGCGGGGCAGCGGCAACGGCTCGCGCTGGCCCGCGCGTTCCTCGCCGACCGGCCGCTGCTGCTCCTCGACGAGCCGACCGCCGCGCTCGACGGCGCGACGGAGGCCGCGATCGTGGACGCGGTACGCCGCCTCGCGGCCGGCCGCACCGTCCTGCTGGTCGCCCACAGGCCCGCGCTGCTCGCGGCGGCGGACCGGGTGGTGACCCTGAACGCGCCCGAGGCCGCCGCGGCGCCCGCCGCCCGGCGGGGCGCGCCCGCGGCTGCCGCGGGCGCGCGATCCGCGCGGGCGGAGGTGCCCACGGGGCGGGCGGGGGCGTCCGCCGGGTCGGCGGGCGTACGGCCGGCTGGGTCTGATGCGCCCGCGGGGCGGGCGGCCTCGGGTGTGGAGTCGGCTGGGGCGTCCGTCGGGGCGGCGGGTCCGCTGTCGGTGGGGGTGGGGTCGGGGTCGGGGCGGTCCGGATCGGTTGTGGGGCGGGAGGCGTCCGGCGCGGAGCGCGGCGGGTTGGACTTCGCGCGGGGTCCGCGTACCGGGGTGGTCGTGGGGCGCAGGGCGATGCGGGGGCGGTTGCTGCTCGCGCTGGTGCTCGGGAGCCTCGCGCTGGGCTCGGCCGTCGGGCTGCTCGGGGTGTCGGGCTGGCTGATTTCCCGGGCGTCGCAGCACCCGCCCGTCCTCTATCTGATGGTCGCGGTCACCGCGACGCGCACCTTCGGCATCGGCCGCGCCGTGTTCCGGTACGCGGAGCGCCTGGTGTCGCACGACGCCGTGCTCCGGCTGCTCGCCGGGGTGCGCGTCGCCGTCTACCGGCGCCTCGAACGCGTCGCGCCCGCGGGGCTGCGCACCACCCGCAGGGGCGACCTGCTGACGCGGCTCGTCGCCGACGTGGACCAGCTCCAGGACTACTGGCTGCGGTGGCTGCTGCCCGTCGGGGCCTCCGCGCTGGTGTCCGCGGCGACCGCCGCCTTCACCGCGTGGCTGCTGCCGGCGGCGGGCCTGGTGCTCGCGGCCGGGCTGCTCGTAGCGGGGGTTGCCGTGCCCGCGCTCAGCGGCGCGCTCGCCCGCCGCGCCGAGCGGCGGCTCGCGCCCGCGCGCGGCGCGCTCGCCGTCCAGGTCGCGGAACTCCTGCGCGGGGTCGGCGAGATCACCGTCGCCGGTGCCCTGCCGCGCCGGCTGCGCGCCGCCCGTGCCGCGGACGGCGAGCTGACCTCGCTCGCGTCACGCGGCGCCGCCGCCACCGCGCTCGGGGCCGGGCTCTCGGCGCTGGTGTGCGGACTGACCGTGGCCGCCGCCGCGGTGGCAGGGGTCGGGGCAGTCGCCTCGGGACGGCTGCCAGGCGTGGACCTCGCGGTCGTCGTCCTGTTCCCGCTCGCGGCGTTCGAGGCGGTCGCGGGGCTGCCGCTCGCGGTCCGGTTCCGTACCCGCGCTCGGCGCAGCGCCGAGCGGGTGCGGGACGTGCTCGACGCGCCCGTACCCGTGGCGGAGCCGGAGCACCCCGCGGCGCCGCCCGCCACGCCGTTCCCGCTGCGCCTCGACGGTGTGACCGCGCGCCACCCCGGCGCCGCGCGCGACGCGCTCACCGGGTTCGACCTGACGCTGACCGCGGGCCGCAGGGTCGCCGTCGTCGGACCCTCGGGGTCGGGCAAGACGACCCTGGCCCAGGTGCTGCTGCGGTTCCTCGACCCCCGCGAGGGCCGCTGGCAGCTCGGCGGCACCGACGCGAGCGCCCTCGACGGCGACGCGGTGCGCCGGTTCGTCGGGCTCTGCGCCCAGGACGCGCACCTCTTCGACAGCTCCGTACGGGAGAACCTGCGCCTCGCCCGTACGGACGCCACCGAGGACGAACTGCGGGACGCCCTGCGGGCCGCGCGGCTCCTCGACTGGGCCGACGGGCTGCCGCACGGCCTCGACACCCTCGTCGGGGAGCACGGCGCGCGGCTCTCCGGCGGCCAGCGCCAACGTCTCGCGCTGGCTCGCGCGCTCCTCGCGGACTTCCCCGTCCTCGTCCTCGACGAGCCCGCGGAACACCTCGACACCGCGACGGGCGACGCCCTGACGGCGGATCTGCTGGCCGCGACCGAGGGCCGTACGACCCTGCTCATCACGCACCGGCTGCACGGGCTCGAAGCCGTGGACGAGGTGGTCGTCCTCGACGCCGGGCGCGTCGTGCAGCGCGGCCCGTACGCACGGCTCGCTGCGGAGGAGGGGCCGCTGCGGCGGATGGCCGAGCGGGAGCGCGCGGGGGACCTGGCGGGTGGCGCGCTGCTCGCGGGCCGGGCCGCGTGACGCAGCCGCCCCGCGCGGGGTGACGGCGGACCGTGCGCGCCGTGCCCGGGCGTCTCGTGTGCCGGTCGGCGGCGGAGCGCGCCGTGCGCGGGGGATTCGTCCTGATTAGTCTCTGACCATGACGTCCGAGCCGCCCGCCGCGGAACCAGCGGCCGCCGAGTTCAGTGCCGGTGTGCCGGGGCTCCTTGAGGCCATGCGGGCGATCGGCACGGATCTCGAACTGCGCTCCACCCTCGACCGCATCTGCCTCATCGCGGCGGAGCTCTCCGGCGCCCGGTACACGGCGATCGGCGTGATGGACGAGGCGGGCGACGACTACCGCGAGTTCGTCACCTACGGCAGGGCGGAGGACCTGCTGGAGCGCATCGGCGTACCGATCCGCGTCCGTGGCCGGATCTTCGGCCACCTGTACCTCGCGGACCGGCGGGACGGCACCGAGTTCAGCAGCCAGGACCTGCACATGATGCGCGTCCTCGCGACGGCCGCCGGCATGGCGATCGGCAACGCGCGGCTCTACGAGGCGGCCCGCCAGCGCGAGCGGTGGATCGACGGGTCGGTCGCCGTCACCACCGCGCTGCTCTCGCGCGGCGAGGCGGGCGACGCCGCCGACCCGCTCACGGTCGTCGCCGAGCAGGCACGGCGCCTCGCGGAGGCCGACGCGGGGATCGTGCTGCTGCCGGCGGAGGGCGGCGGCCTGGAGATCGTCGCCGTCTGCGCCGACACCCCGGGCAGCAGGCTCGGTGCGGTCTTCCCCGAGGACAGCCCGATCGTCGCGGCGCTGCTCGACGGCGAGTCGGTCTTCCTCGACGACGCGGCGACCGAGTCGAGCAGGACCGACCTGGCCGACTCGTACGGCCCGGTGATGCTGCTGCCACTGGAGAGCGGCGGCCGGGTCCTGGGCGCGCTCGCGACGCCGCGGGCGCGCGGGGCGCGGCGGTTCACCGAGACCGAGCGCATCCTCGCCGCGCAGTTCGCCTCGCAGGCGGCGCTCGCGCTGATGATGGCCGAGGCCCAGCGCGACCGGGAGCGGCTCGCCGTGCTCGAGGACCGCGACCGGATCGCCCGCGACCTCCACGACGTGGTCATCCAGCGGCTGTTCGCGACCGGCATGATGCTGGAGGGCGGCCGGAAGGACGGGGACTCGGCCGAGGTCCGTACGGGCATCGGACGGGCCATCGACGAACTGGACGTGACGATCCAGGAGATCCGCACGGCCGTCTTCGCGCTCCAGCAGGACACGTCGGACGAGCCCGCGGGGCTGCGGACGCGCGTCCTGCGGGAGATCAAGACGGCCGCCGTGCCGCTGGGGTTCGTGCCTGTGGCGCGGTTCGTCGGGGACGTCGACTCCGCGGTGGGCGAGCCGGCAGGCCGGAACCTGATCGCCGCGCTGCGGGAGGCGCTGTCCAACGCGTTCCGGCACGCGCACGCCGGCCGTATCGAGGTCATCGTGGACGCCACGGCCGCGCTGCCCGACGGCACGCCCGCGGTCCGGCTGACCGTGGCGGACGACGGGGTCGGCGTGCCGGAGGGCGGCAGGCGCAGCGGCCTGCGGAACCTGACCAGGCGCGCGGAGGCGCTCGGCGGTTCGAGCCGCGTGGAGACCGGCGCGGACGGCGCGGGCACGACGGTGCTCTGGCAGGCGCCGCTCGGCACGGAAGCGGACTGACTCCGCCGCGCCGGGCCTCGCGTCCCGGCGGGCGCCGCCGCGCCGGGCCCGCGCGTCTCGGCGGGCCCGGCCGTCTCGGGCCCCGGGTCTCGGCGGGCCCCGTGCCGGGTCCGCGCGGCCTGCGGGTCACCCCCTGCCGGGCCCCCGCGTCGCGTGGGCTCAGCCGTGGCGGGTGAGGATCTCCTCGATGACGGCGGCCACGCCGTCCTCCTCGTTGGTGGTCGTGCGGTCGCTCGCGGCGGCGAGTACGTCCGGGTGGGCGTTGCCCATGGCGTAGGAGGTGCCCGCCCAGGTCAGCATCTCCAGGTCGTTCGGCATGTCCCCGAACGCGACGACCTCGTCGGCCGAGATGCCGCGCTCCGCGCAGCACAGCGCCAGCGTGCTCGCCTTGCTGACGCCGTAGCCGCTCACCTCGATCAGGGCGGACGGGCTCGACCGGGTGAAGGAGGCCCGGTCGCCTGCGACGGTCCTGCCGAGGGTGAGGAAGCCGTCGGGGGTCAGGTCGTGGTGGTGGGCGAGGAGCTTCACGACCGGCGCGGGCTCGCCGCCGTCCCGCACGCCCTCGTCGAGGAGCTTCTCGGCGGGCGCGACGAGGGTCCCCGGGTCGAGCGCGAAGCGCGGGTACGCGGGCTCGTAGGTGATGCCGTCCGTGAACTCCACGGCGAACGAGGTGCCGGGCGCCGCGGCGCGCAGCTCCCGTACGACGTCCAGCGCGACGGGGTGCGGCAGCGGCCTGACCTGCGTGGGGACGCCGGTGTGCAGATCCACCACGACGGCGCCGTTGCCGCAGATGGCGAGCCCGTGGCCGTGGACGTGGTCGCGCACGACGTCCATCCAGCGCGGCGGCCTGCCGGTCACGAACAGCACGGTGAGGCCCGCGGCCTCGGCGGCGGCGAGCGCGGCGACCGTGCGGTCCGACACGGACTTGTCGTCGCGCAGCAGCGTGCCGTCCAGGTCGGTGGCTATCAGACGGGGGCGGGCGGGCAGCGGCGACTCGGTCGCCTCGGCGGAGGGCACGGGGTCGGAGATCACCCGGTCATTCTCCCGTACGGGGCGTCCGGGCGGCCCCGCGCGTGTCCGGGCTCACTCCGCGCGGCCGGTCCCGCGCGGGCCGTACCCGCCAGGCCGCGCACGGCCCGCCCGGCACGTGCGGGACGGTGGGGCGCGCCGGCCTCAGCGCACGGGGCTGCGGTCGCCCGTCACGGAGAGCAGGCGCAGCTTCTCGTGGCTCTCCGAGCCCGGCGTCGCGGTGAAGACCAGCAGCACCTGCGACTGGGTGTCGTCGTGCAGCACCTGGCAGTGCACTTCGAGGAGGCCCAGGTCCGGGTGGGTGATCCGCTTCTGCGAGGTGTGGACCATGCCGATCTCGTGCGCGGCCCACACCGTGCGGAACTCCTCGCTCTGCGCCAGCAGCGCGTCGACGATCTCCCCGGCCCTGGAGTCCGCGCCCTGCTTGGAGTAGACGGCGCGCAGCTGCGAGGCGAAGACGCGGCTGTGCCGCGGGTGGTCCGCCTCCGGGTAGACCCGGCGCGCGTACGGGTCGGTGAACCACCGGTGGTAAATGCTCCGGTCGAGCCCCGTGTACCGGGTCTCGTCGCCGAACAGCGCGACATTGAGCCGGGTCTGCCTGAGCGTCTCCCCGAGCGCGTTCACGATCTGCGCGGGGGTGTCGGCCAGGCGGTCGAGGATGCGCATGATCCCCGGGTTCACATGGTCTCCGACCAGCTCGCGCCTGGGGGTGTTGTGCCCCGCGAGCCGGAAGAGGTGGTCGCGCTCCTCGAGCGAGAGATGGAGGCCGCGTGCGATGGCCGCGAGCATGGGCTCCGAAGGCTGGGGCCCGCGCTGCTGCTCGATCCGGGTGTAGTAGTCCGTGGACATCCCGCTCAGGGCGGCCACCTCCTCGCGCCGCAGGCCGCGGGTGCGGCGGCGGGCGCCGCGCGGCAGGCCCACGTCCTCCGGCTGCAGCGCCTCGCGGCGCGTGCGCAGGAAGTCCGCAAGCTGTGCTCGGTCCATGGTGTCAGTCTCCTCCTTCTCCGCGCTCTCGGTGCCGCCGTACCGGTCAGAGCAGGTGGCCGCCTGACGCCTCGACGCGCTGGCCGTTGATCCAGCGGGTGCGCGGGTCGAGGAGGGCCGCGACCACGCCGCCGATGTCCTCGGCGACGCCCACGCGGCCGAGCGCGGTCAGCTTGTCGAGCGCGGACCGGGTGGCCTCGTCGTCCCGTACGGAGCCGCCCGCGAAGTCCGTGGCGATCGGTCCGGGCGCGACGGCGTTGGCGGTGATGCCGCGGTCGCCGAGCTCCTTGGCCAGGTAGCGTGTGAGGACCTCGACGCCGCCCTTCATGGACGCGTAGGCGGACATGCCGGGGAGGGTGAAGCGGGCGAGACCGGTCGACAGGTTGATGATCCGGCCGCCGTCCGCCATCAGCGGCAGGAGGGTCTGCGTCAGGAAGAACACGCCCTTGAGGTGCACGTTCATCATCTGGTCGAAGCCCTCTTCGGTGATCTCGGTGAAGGGGGCCATCACGACGGATCCCGCGTTGTTGACCAGGAAGTCGAAGTCGTCCCTCGCCCAGTGTTCCTTGAGCAGGCCGCGTACGGTGTCGGCGAACGCGGCGAAGCCTGAGACGTCCGCGGTGTCGAGGCGCACCGCGTGGGCGGTGCGGCCGAACGCGGCGACCTCGGCCACGACGGAGGCCGCCTCGTCCTCGTGCGAGCGGTAGGTAAGGATCAGATCGGTGCCGGCCTCGGCGAGCCGCAGCGCGGTGTCGCGGCCGAGACCGCGGTTGGCGCCGGTGACGATCGCGATCGTCCCGGTGCCGGCGTGGGTGGTGGACGCAGTGGTCATGAGGGGCTCTCCCAGCGGGTGCGGAAGGCCGGTCGCGTGCCGGTCACGCGTCCCGTACGGCCTCCGTGCACACCACTCTCGGCGGGCTCCCGCACCGGATGAAGGCCTCACTTGTCCAGGGACTCCCGATCCCCCTTTGCCCTCTTGCTGCCTCCTCCCTGCCCTCTTCCGCGCAGCTCAGAGCGGTATTCGCCGCCCGACGCACGGACCGCCCCGGCTCAGCCGCCCAGCTGCGCGGGCGCCTCGGCGGCGATCCGCTCGAAGACCGCGGGATCGGTGTCGAAGTCGGAGTCGGGCACCGGGGCGTGCACGACGATCTCGGTGACGCCGAGCTCGGCGTGGCGCCCGGCGAAGTCCACGAAGGCGTCCACCGACGACATGGGCAGGGCGCGCTCCGGGGTGAAGCCGGTGAGCAGCACCTTGTCCAGCTCGTCCGGGTTCCTGCCGATGTTCTCGCAGGCGGCGCCGAGCCGCTCGATCTGGCCGCGGACGGCTGCCAGCGACTGCTCAGGCGTGCCGGTCTCGAACAGCCTGGGATCGCCGGTGGTCACCCAGGCCTGTCCGTACCCGGCGGCGAGCCCGAGACCGCGCGGCCCGGTGGCGGCGACGGCGAACGGGAGCCGGGGCCGCTGCACGCAGCCGGGGATGTTGCGTGCTTCGCCGGCCGAGTAGTACGTGCCCCGGTGCGTCACGGCGGGCTCGGTCAGCAGCCGGTCGAGCAGCGCCACGAACTCGGCGAGCCGGTCGGCGCGTTCGCGCGGCGACCAGGGCTCCTGCCCGAGCGCGGTGGCGTCGAAGCCGGTCGTCCCCGCCCCGACGCCGAGGGTGACGCGCCCGCCGGAGATGTCGTCGAGGGTCATCAGGTCCTTGGCGAGGGTGACCGGGTGGCGGAAGTTGGGGGAGGTGACGAGGGTGCCGAGGCGGAGGGTCGTGGTGGCGGTGGCCGCCGCGGTCAGGGTGGGGACGGCGCCGAACCAGGTTCTGTCGCGGAAGGAGCGCCAGGAGAGGTGGTCGTAGGTGTAGGCGGTGTGGAAGCCGAGTTCCTCGGCGTGCCGCCACGCCTTTCGGCCCTCGGACCAGCGGTGGATCGGCAGGATCACGGTGCTCAGACGCATGCGGCCGACGATACGGGGGCGCTCGCGCGGGCCGGGCGTCAGGACGGTCGCGGGGGCGGGGGGTCCAGGAGGGCCTGCATGGCGGCGGCGGCGCGGACCGCCGCGTCGCCGCAGCAGTTGTTGAAAAGGACGTGGACCTCGCGTGCCTGCGCGGCGGCCGCCCGGACGCGGGGGAGCCACTCGGCGAGCTCGCCCGGTGTGTAGGCGTGGCGGAACCTGTCCTCCTTGGTGCCGGTCCCCCAGGCCTCGCTGCGGCCGTGGAAGCGCACCGCGGCGAGGCGCGGCGAGGTGACCGGCAGGGTGGGCGGTACGGAGGAGTCCAGCGTCTGCGCCATGTCGACGGCCACGGCCGCCATGTCGCCGTCCGCGAGCAGCGCGGCCGTCTCCGCCGCGCGCTCCGGCCGCCACCAGCCGGGGTGCCGGAACTCCACGGCCATGGGCCAGCCCGCGGCCCGCTCCCTGCACCGGCGTACGAAGGCGGTGGCAGCGGGGCCGGGGGCGAGCCGCCGGGGGAACTGGAACAGCAGTGTCCCCAGCCGCCCCGCCGTGCGCAGCGGTGCGAGCGCGCCGCTGAAGCGGTCCCACACGTCGTCGAGCAGACCGGGGTCGACGCCGTCGGGGCCGTGCCGCGCCGGCAGCGCGGAGCGCAGGTCGGCGGGGAGCGAGGACTGCCGGGTCGGGTGGCCGGTGAGCAGCGAGAACGCCTTCACGTCGAAGCGGAAGTCCGCGGGGGTGCGCTCGGCCCACAGCAGGCTGTTGCGGGTGCTCGGCAGGCCGTAGTACGTGGCGTCCACCTCGACCACGGGGAAGGCGGCGGCGTAGTGGCGCAGCCTGCCCGCGGCGTCCCGGCTGCCCGGCGGGTACCAGCCCCCGGCCACCAGCTCCCTGTCCGTCCACGAGCACGTGCCCACCCTGATCCTTCCCATGCCGTCCGCGTGCCCCGCGCGGCGGCCGCGTCCACGTGGTCCTTTCGCACCGGAGCCAGAGCCAGAGCCGGAGCCGGAGCCAGAGCCAGAGCCGGAGCCGGAGCCGGAGCCAGAGCCGGAGCCGGAGCCAGAGCCGGAGCCGCACCGGAGCCGGGTCCGGGTCCGCGCGGGTCGCCCGTGCCGGGCCGTATCCGTGCCGGGGCCGTACCCGCGCCGTACTGGTTGCGCGGGCGGCGGGTGCGGGGGAGGGTGGAAGTGCGGTGCGCGACGCGGTGTGCCGCGGTCTCGACCGGGGGCGGATATCCCGCTTGGAGGCGGCAGATGCCTGAAGTCACCGACCCCTACCAGCCGGGCACCCCGTGCTGGATCGACCTCATGGTGCCCGACCAGCAGGCGGCGCTCGACTTCTACCGCGACCTGTTCGGCTGGCAGGGCGAGGTGGGTCCCGAGGAGTACGGCGGATACTCGGTGTGCACCCAGCGCGGCAGGCCGGTCGCCGGGATCATGCGGGCCATGTCCGCGGGCGGCGCGCCGCCCCCGCCGCCGACCTGGACGACCTACTTCGCGAGCGCCGACATCGGCAGTACGGAGAGCCGGGTCGTGGACGAGGGCGGAGCGCTCCTGGTGCCGCCGATGCAGGTGGGCGAGCTGGGCTGGATGATGGTCGGCGCGGACCCGCAGGGCGCGGTGTTCGGCCTGTGGCAGGCCGAGGGGTTCCCCGGTGCGGGCATCGCCAACGAGCACGGCGCGCTGCTCTGGAACCAGCTCATCACCACGGACATCCAGGGCGCGGGCGAGTTCTACCGGGCGCTCGGGCTCGACTGCGAGCCGATGCCCGGGATGCCGGGCTTCACGGGGTTCCAGGTCAAGGGCCGCGTGATCGGCGGGGTCCAGGACATGCACAACATGCCGGAGGGCACGCCTCCGCACTGGCTCGTGCACTTCGCGGTGGACGACGTCGACAGCACGGTCGACGCGGCGGTGCGCGCGGGCGGCACGCTGCGGGTGCCGGCGCTCGACCTGGACAAGGTCGGCAGGCTCGCCGTGCTTGAGGACCCGCAGCACGCGCTGTTCGCCCTGGTGGCGCCGGTGGGGCAGACGGCCTGAGGCCGCCGGGCCGCCGGGGGCGCGGTGGAGGACGTGCCCCGCGGCGTGCGGGGCGCCCGCGCCGGAAGCCCTCGGCGCGGATGGCGGGGAGGTGGGCGGCCACCGTCCCGTGCGTACGGGTACGCGGGCGGCTCGGCGGCCGAAAGGCCGCCATTGCTTTTCCGGTGTTCATAAAAGTGTTGGTGGGCAAGAGGTTTGATCCACAGTCAAAGCGGGTTATCCACAGGGCTGTTGGAATGCCTGTGGATAACCAGTCGCGGTGTCGCAGGATTTGAGAAACTGGGGTGGTACGGAACCGGCTTGGGGATTCGGGGGACAAGGGCCATGCAGGAGAAGTGCGTTCGCCAACGGGTCTTTGCTACGCCTCGGGTGAAGGGGCGTCAGGGGGCTGCCTGTGCAGGGGGGTACGGGAGAGGTAGCGCAGTGCCGCCACTGTCGAGCCTTCCCGGGAGGGGTGGTACGAGCGGCGGAAGTACCGCGGCACCGCGGCCCCGAGGAGCCGCCACGACGGCAGCAGTCCCTTCCCTATCGCCCTGTTGTGGCCGGGAAGGGAGTAGGCCGAGCGGCCTTCGGGGAGTTCGGGGTCGCCGTCGAGCAGATGGGCCGTACCGCGGATCCAGAACCACAGCAGTACGGGCACGGTGACGCACATGGTGCCCGCCCTGCGCACATATCGGAGGGGCTCGCCGCCCCCGCAGTGCTCGTACATGTCGAAGGCCACGGAGCGGTGTTCGACCTCCTCGGCGCCGTGCCAGCGGAGCAGGTCGAGCATGACCGGGTCGGCACCCGCGCGGTCGAGGCCGTCGGCCGCGAGCACCCAGTCGCCGAGCACGGCGGTGAACTGCTCTATGGCCGCGACGAACGCCAACCGGTACAGGATCCAGCGGCTCTTGGGCAGCGGCACCCACCACGGCGGGGCCTCGCCGAGCAGCCGCTCGAAGAGTCCTTCGACCCGCGAGGTGAAGGCGGAGGTGTCCAGGTGCCGCGCGCCCAAGTGGTCGAGTACGTGGGCGTGCTGGACGCTGTGGGTGGCCTCCTGTCCCATGAAGCCCTTCACCCGGGCCAGCAGCTCCGGGTCGCGCACGCGGGGCAGCGCCTCCCTGAAGACCTGCACGAACCAGCGTTCGCCCGCGGGCAGCAGCAGATGGAGGACGTTGACCACATGGGAGGCCAGGGGCTCGCCGGGTATCCAGTGCGGTGGCGTGCCGCGCCAGTCGAAGGCGACCTTCCGCGGGGCGAGGGGGCGGCGGTCGGATCCTGCGCCCCCGGCAGGTGCGCCGCACGTCACAGGGGCGGCTCCGTCCGCGCGATCGCGGCCCGCGCGCCGCGGGACAGCCGGGCGAGCGCGCGCAGTCCGTGCGCCTCCGGGGTGACGGGCACGACGGCCTCGTTCCGCACGACCGCGCGCAGGACCGCATCGGCGACGCGCTCCGGCGGATAGCCGCGCAGGCCGTAGAGCCGGGTGGCCCGGCGCCTGCGGCGCTCCTCCTCCTCTGCGCTCACCCCGGTGAAGCGCGCGGAGGCGGTGATGCCGGTGCTGACGAACCCCGGGCAGACGGCGGTCACGCCGATCCCCCGCCCGGCGAGCTCGGCCCGCAGGCACTCGCTGAGCATCAGCACGGCCGCCTTGGACGCGCTGTACGCGGGCAGGGCACGTGAGGGCTGGAAGGCAGCGGCGGACGCGGTGTTGACGATGTGGCCGCCCTGCCCGCGGTCGGCCATCAGCCGCCCGAAGAGCCGGCAGCCGTGGATCACGCCCCACAGGTTGGCGTCGAGGACCGTGCGCCAGTCCTCGGCCGTGGTGTCGAGAAAGGAGCCGGACAGGCCGACACCCGCGTTGTTGACGAGCACGTCGGGCACGCCGCGGTCGCCCGCGACCCGGGCGGCGAGCCGCTCCATGGCCTGCTCGTCGCCGACGTCGACCGCCTCGGACCATGCTTCGCGGGCGCCCGCGAGGCGGGCCTCACGGACGGTGCGTGCGGCGCCGTCGCCGTCGATGTCGACGGCGAGCACGCGGGCGCCGGCGCGGGCGAAGGCCAGCGCGGTGGCCCGCCCGATGCCGCTCGCCGCGCCGGTCACGAGGACGAGCCGGCCGCCGAAGTGGGCAGCGGCTGCCGCCTCCCGCGCGGCGGACCGCCGGCCCGCGCGCCCACCACCCGGGCCCGGGGCCTCCGGGGCGGCGTCCGGGTCCGCGGCGTCCGGGGCAGGGCCGTCTGCGGCCTGACGGGTCTGACGGGTCTGACGGGTCTGACGGTGCGCGGCGCCGTCGGCGTCCTGTGGGGGCGTGGGCTCCCCGGTGGGCGCGTGTGCGGGGCCCGAGCGGTCGGGCGGCTCGTGGTCCGTGACGAAGTCGGCGATCCAGGTGGCGAGTTGGTCGGGGCGGGTGCGGGGGAGCCAGTGCCCGGCCCGTACGGTCCTGCGGGTCAGGCGGGGGACCCAGCGGTCCAGGTCGTCGTAGAGCGCGGGCGAGAGGTACGGATCGCCGGTGGGCACGACGAGCTGCACGGGGACGTGGGCGTGGGCGTCGGGGCGCGGGTGGCGCACGCGGGCACGGACGTTGTCGCGGTAGAGCCAGGCGCCGTTGGCGGCGTCGTCGGGCAGGGTCGGCGCCGGATACGTCCCGTCGTCGCCGTCGGTGCCGCGCGCGGGCAGGTGCTCGGCGCGGGCCAGCAGGGCGGGCCAGCGGCGGCCGAGGGGGCCGCGCCAGGCGAGTTCGGGGAGGGCGGGAGTGTGCAGCGCGTAGACGTACCAGGACCTGAAGCCCTGGGCGAGGAGGCGGGCCGCGGCCCTGGGCGTGCGTTCCGCGGCCCGGTCCCGCAGCCAGTGCCCGAGGTGGTCGAGGCTGGGGCCCGAGAGGGAGGTGAAGGAGGCGACGCGGCCCCGGGTCCGCCCGCTGGTGGCGAACTCCCAGCCCTGCACCGACCCCCAGTCGTGGCCCACGAGGTGCACGGGCCGCTCCGGGCTGACCGCGTCGGCCACGGCGAGGAAGTCGTCGGTGAGGCGGTCGAGGGTGAAGCCGCCGCGCAGCGGGTGCGGCGCCGTGGAGCGGCCGTGTCCGCGCACGTCGTAGAGGACGACGTGGATGCGGGACGCGAGGCGCCTGGCCACCGGCGTCCACACCTCCTTGCTGTCGGGGTAGCCGTGGACGAGGAGGACGGTGGGGCGGCCGGGGCCCGGCGTGCCGTACTCCGCCACGTCGAGGGTGAGCCGGCCGGTGGCGACCGTCCGCCGGGTGGGCCGCGGGCTGCTGGTGGTCATGGGGTGGCGTTCGCCTCCAGGGTTGCGCTACGCGCAGGTAGCCTCACGCGGCAGCCCGGGAGCGTCAAGACCGGGACCGGGCCCGATCGCCGGAGCGCCCCGCATCCGGCTCCCGAGCGCCGGAGCGCTCCGCATCCGGCGCCCTCGCGGAGGGCGCCCCGCATCCCGCGCCCGCTCCCCCGGACCGCTTATGTCCCCCTTATGGGTCGGGTGCGGCCCTGCGTGTACGACCCGAGGCTGATGCCGGGACAGGCGTCAGGGCTGACGACCGGGGCGCGGTGCCCCCATAGCGTCTGTGAGGTGACTGCTGTGATTGCGACCGAAGGTCTGAGCAAACGGTTCCCGCGGGTGACCGCGCTCGACCGGCTCACCCTGGACATCGGGGCCGGGGTGACCGGGCTCGTCGGCGCCAACGGCGCCGGCAAGTCCACGATGATCAAGATCCTCCTCGGCCTCTCGCCCGCGACGGAGGGCCGTGCGGCCGTGCTCGGCCTCGACGTGGCGACCAGCGGGGCCGCCATCCGCGAGCGGGTCGGCTACATGCCGGAGCACGACTGCCTGCCGCCCGACGTGTCGGCGACCGAGTTCGTCGTCCACATGGCGCGGATGTCGGGGCTGCCGCCCACCGCCGCGCGCGAGCGCACGGCGGACACGCTGCGCCACGTCGGCCTGTACGAGGAGCGCTACCGCCCCATGGGCGGCTACTCGACGGGCATGAAGCAGCGCGTCAAGCTCGCGCAGGCCCTGGTGCACGACCCGCAGCTCGTGCTGCTCGACGAGCCGACGAACGGCCTCGACCCCGTCGGCAGGGACGACATGCTCGGGCTGATCCGCCGTGTCCACACGGAGTTCGGGATCTCCGTGCTCGTCACCTCGCACCTGCTGGGCGAGTTGGAGCGCACCTGCGACCACGTCGTCGTCATCGACGGCGGCAAGCTGCTGCGCTCCAGCTCCACCAGCGACTTCACCCAGACCACCACGACGCTCGCGGTCGAGGTCACCGACTCCGACGCGCACCCCGACGGCACCGGCGCCCTGCGCGACGCGCTGGCGGCCGCCGGCGTGACGCTGCTCGCCGCGGGCGAGCCGGGGCTGCCGGGCGCCGGGCACATCCTGCTCGTCGAGGCGGCAGGGCCCGACACCCACGACATCGTGCGGGACACGGTCGCCGACCTCGGTCTCGGCCTCGTCCGCATGGAGCAGCGGCGCCACCACATCGCCGAGGTCTTCCGGCAGCAGAAGGAGGAGGGAGTCACCGCATGACCACCCCAAGCGGCACGGTCCCGCCGCCCGGCGGCCCCGGCCAGGACGCGACCCGCATCCACAACATCGGCTACCGGAAGTACGACGGCGCGCGCCTCGGCCGCTCGTACGCCCGCAGGTCCCTCTACACGCAGTCGTTGCGCGGCGCGTTCGGCCTCGGCAGGTCGGGCAAGTCGAAGGTGCTGCCGATGATCCTGTTCGCCGTGATGTGCCTGCCGGCGGCGCTGATCGTCGCGGTCGCCGTGGTGACGCACGCCAAGAGCCTGCCGGTCGCCTACACCCGCTACGCGATCCTGCTCCAGGCCGTCATCGGGCTGTTCCTCGCCGCGCAGGCGCCCCAGTCGGTCTCGCGCGACCTGCGCTTCCGCACGGTCCCGCTGTACTTCTCGCGCCCCATCGAGCGCCGGGACTACGTGCTCGCGAAGTTCGGCGCGATGAGCAGCGCCCTGTTCGTGCTGACCGGCGCGCCCGTCGTGATCCTCTACATCGGCGCGCTGCTCGCGAAGCTGGACTTCGCCGACCAGACCAAGGGGTTCGGCCAGGGCCTCGTCTCGGTGGCCCTGCTGTCGCTGCTGTTCGGCGGCATCGGTCTCGTGCTGGCCGCGCTCACCCCGCGGCGCGGGTTCGGCGTCGCCGCGGTGATCGCGACGCTCGTCATCTCGTACGGCGCGGTCTCCACGCTGCAGGCCATCCTCTGGACGGGGCAGGGCAGTTCGGCCGTCGACTGGATCGGTCTCTTCTCGCCCGTCACCCTCATCGACGGCCTCCAGACCGCGTTCCTCGGCGCGCACACGTCCTTCCCCGGCGGCTCAGGACCGGGCGGCGGGCTCGGCGTGGTCTATCTGCTCGTCGTCCTCGGCCTCGTCGCCGGTTCCTACGGAGTCCTCATGCGCCGCTACGGGAAGGTCGGGCTGTGACCACGATCGAGATCGACCACGCCTCCCGCTGGTTCGGGAACGTCGTCGCCGTCAACGACGTCACGATGACGATCGGCCCCGGCGTCACCGGGCTCCTCGGCCCCAACGGCGCGGGCAAGTCCACTCTGATCAACATGATGGGCGGCTTCCTCGCCCCCTCGACCGGCGCCGTCACCCTGGACGGCCGGCCGATCTGGCGCGACGAGGAGGCGTACCGGCAGCTCGGCATCGTGCCCGAGCGCGAGGCCATGTACGACTTCCTCACCGGGCTCGAATTCGTCGTCGCCAACGCGGAGCTGCACGGCCTCGGCAGGCGCGAGGCGCGCGCCGCGCTGGCCACGGTCGAGATGGAGTACGCGCAGGACCGCGCCATCTCCACGTACAGCAAGGGCATGCGGCAGCGGGTGAAGATGGCGTCCGCGCTGGTGCACGAGCCCTCGGTGCTGCTGCTCGACGAGCCGTTCAACGGCATGGACCCGCGCCAGCGCATGCAGCTCATGGAGCTGCTGCGGCAGATGGGGCAGCAGGGCCGCACGGTGCTGTTCTCCTCGCACATCCTCGAAGAGGTCGAGCAGCTCGCCTCGCACATCGAGGTGATCGTGGCGGGGCGGCACGCGGCCAGCGGCGACTTCCGCCGCATCAGGCGGCTGATGACGGACCGGCCGCACCGCTACCTGGTGCGCTCCAGCGACGACAGGGCGCTCGCCGCCGCGCTGATCGCCGACCCGTCGACCGCGGGGATCGAGGTGGACCTCGCCGAGGGCGCGCTGCGCGTGCAGGCCGTCGACTTCGGGCGGTTCACCGCGCTGCTCCCGCAGGTCGCACGCGCGCACTCCATCCGGCTGCTGACGGTGTCGCCGTCCGACGAGTCGCTGGAATCCGTCTTCTCGTACCTCGTCACCGCCTGAAGGAGCGTGCACGCCACCATGTACAACCCCACCGTCGCGCGGCTCACCTACCGCGCCCTGCTGGGCAGGCGCCGGGCGGCGATCCTCTTCCTGCTGCCCGCCCTGCTGATCGTCATCTCGCTGGCCGTGCGGCTGGTGCGCGGCGCCGACGACGGGACCGCGTCCGACCTGCTCGGCGGCTTCGCCATCGCCACGATGGTGCCGCTGATCGGCGTCATCGCGGGCACCGGCGCGATCGGCCCGGAGATCGACGACGGCTCGATCGTCTACCTGCTGTCGAAGCCGGTGAAGCGGCCCACGATCATCCTCACGAAGCTGACCGTCGCGATCGCCGTGACGATGGCGTTCTCCGCGATCCCGACGCTGATCGCCGGGTTCGTCCTCAACGGCAACGGCGGGCAGATCGCCGTCGCCTACACCGTCGCGGCGCTGGTCGCCTCGATCGCGTACAGCGCGCTGTTCCTGCTGCTCGGCACGGTCAGCAGGCACGCGGTCGTCATCGGCCTGGTGTACGCGCTGGTGTGGGAGGCGCTGTTCGGCAGCCTGGTGCCGGGCGCGCGGACGCTCAGCGTGCAGCAGTGGGCGCTGGCGCTCGCGCAGCGGGTCGCGGGCGAGGACGCCGTCTCGTCGGACGTGGGCCTGCCTGCCGCGGTCGTGCTGCTCGTCGTGATCACCTGCCTCGCCACCTGGTACGCAGGGCGCAGGCTGCGGTCGCTGACGCCGACGGGCGAGGAGTAGGCCGGCCGGGGCGGGCCGGCCCTCCCGCGGGGCCGGACTACCGCTGGGCGGCCAGCGCCTCCTTCACGAACCAGCCCCTGCCCGCGTCGGCGGTGCGGTGGCCGGTCTCGGTGAGCAGCAGGTTGTTGGTCTCGGGCGCCCACATCAGCGAGGTCACGCCGCCGATCAGCGACACCACCCCCATGAACACCATCGACCAGCTCAGACCCAGGTGGTCGAGGGAGAGCGGCAGCAGGAACGTGCCCATGGCCGCGCCGATCCGGCTCGCCGCGGAGGAGAGGCCGACGCCCGAGGTGCGGATCGACGTGGGGAACAGCTCGTCCGGGTAGATGCCCGGCAGGATGCTCATGATCCCGTAGCTGAACAGGTAGCCGAAGAAGCAGACGGTCGCGAGCCACACCGGCAGCAGCGTGTCGAGCGCCACGACGAACAGCATCAGCGCGCAGCCGAACATCGGCCACACCAGGATCGTCCGCCGCCCGACGCGGTCCACGAGCCACCAGCCGGTCGCCGCGCCGACCAGCGCGACGACCGTGCCGAGCAGGGCGCCCGCGAGCGCGGAGCCGCCGAGTCCGATCGCCTTCAGCACGGTCGGCTGGAAGAACGTGAGCGCGAAGTACGGCAGGACGATGCAGATCCAGAAGACGCAGGTGAAGACCGTGCGGCGCAGGTAGTCGGGGGAGAACAGCTCGCGGTAGCGGGTCTCCTCCAAGACCTCGGCGCGCCAGTCCTCGGTGTCCATGGAGACCCCGAGGTCCTCCTCGACGATCCGCGCGGCCTCCCGCGAGCGGCCCTTGGAGATCAGCCAGCGCGGCGACTCGGGCAGGCCGTGCCGCACCAGCAGGCAGATCACGGCGGGCACCGCGCTCGCGGCGAGCGTGTAGTGCCAGGCGCCCGGCCAGTTGGTGTTGACCAGGTAGCCGAGGAGGTACGCGACGACGTAGCCGACGTTCCAGAGGATCTCCAGGATCCCGAGGTAGTTGCCGCGCTTGCGCGCCGGCGCGAACTCGGCGAGCAGCGGCGAGCCGATCGAGTAGTCGGCGCCGACGGCGAGGCCCATCACCAGGCCGAGTGCGAAGACCTGCCAGGGCGCGGTCACGAAGAACATCAGGACGGCGCACGCAAGGAAGACCGAGAGGTCGATGGTGAACATCGGGCGGCGGCCGAGCCGGTCCGTCACATAGCCGAGGAGGAGCCCGCCGAAGAACGTGCCGATCAGCGTCGAGGACGAGATCAGCGAGTTCCAGGTCGACGTGACACCGATGTCACGCGCCATGGCGGTGCCGGCGAGCGCCGCCGCCACGGAGGCGAAGACGAAGCCGTCGATGAACATGCCGCCGCCGGTGGCGACGGTCAGGCGCCGCAGAAAGCGGCGCGTCCCCGGTGCCGGCTGCGCCGCTTCTCGGTGGTCCTGTGCGGTTGTCGTCATCTGGTGGCCTCTCCGGACATGTTTGCTCCTGCACCTCTCCAGAACCGACCCGAACATTCCTATGAATATCGTGCACGCCGGGCCTGACCGTGACGAAGACTCCGCGGCGCCGGGGCAGCGCACCGGCGCCAGGGGCGCGCAGCGGAGTGGTCGGGGCCGCCGCTGGGCCGTGGCGCACTTCCCCGCCGGGCCCGTTCTCGGCACGATCGGAGCGGGGCCCGCGCCGGGCCCGCAGGGCACCACGACCGACATCAGGAGGGCCCGGTGGCTTCCACCGTCCTTGGGGCGCCGCGTGCCGAGCACCATCCGGGGGACCGGATCGGGACCGGGGAGCCGCGGCCCCGGCTGTCGTGGACCGTCCTCGACGCGCCGTACGGGTGGCGGCAGGGCGCGTACGAGGTGCGCGTCGACCCGGAGGGGCCCGCCGCGCAGGGCGGCGCTCCCGCGGTGTGGCTGAGCGGCCGGACCGAGGGCGCCGACTCGGTGCTCGTGCCCTGGCCCGCGCCGCCGCTCGCCTCCCGGGACCGGCGCGCCGTGCGGGTGCGGGTGTGGGGCGCCGACGGGCCGGACGAAGGGCCCTCGCCGTGGAGCCCGCCGCTGACCGTGGAGGCCGGGCTGCTCTCCCCCGCCGACTGGACGGCCCGCATGGTGGGCCCCGACGGCGGCCGCGACCCGGCGGCCCCGGAGCGCACGGCGCTGCTGCGCGGCGCGTTCGAGCTGCCCGCGCCGCCCGCGTACGCCCGGCTCTACGCGACGGCGCGCGGCCTGTACGAGCTGGAGCTGAACGGCGCCCGCGTCGGCGACGACGTGCTCGCGCCCGGCTGGACCAGCTACCGCAGGCGGCTGAGGTACCAGACGTACGACGTCACCGACCTGCTGCGGGCCGGGCCCAATCTGCTCGGCGCGCGCCTCGCCGACGGCTGGTTCCGCGGCCGGATCGGCTACGGCGGCGGCACCCGCGACGTGTACGGCGACCGCACCGGCCTGCTCGCCCAGCTCGAAGCGGTCTGCTCCGACGGCACCGCGGTCCGCTTCTGCACCGGAGGGGACTGGCGGTGGGCGCCGGGCCCCGAGCCGCGGGCGAGTCTGTACGACGGGGAGCACCACGACGCCCGCCTGGAACCGCCCGGCTGGTCGCTGCCGCAGGACGGGGCCTTGCCCTGCGGGCCGCGGGACGCCGGGATCTGGCGGGCCGTGCGGTCCGCCGCGGACTTCGACCCGCGGACGCTGCGCGCGCCCACCGGGCCCGCCGTGCGGCACACGCAGGACGTCGCGCCCGTCGCCGTCACCGTCTCCCCCTCGGGCCGCACGGTCCTCGACTTCGGGCAGAACCTCGTGGGCCGGCTCAGGCTGCGGCTGCGCGGCGGCCGCGCGGCGCGCGGCACCGCGGTCACGGTGCGGCACGCCGAGGTGCTCCAGGGCGGCGAGCTGTGCACCAGGCCGCTGCGGCAGGCCGAGGCCACCGACCGGTATGTGCTCGCGGGCCGGCCCGAGGAGGTCTGGGAGCCCCGGTTCACCTTCCACGGCTTCCGGTACGCCGAGGTCGACGGCTGGCCCGGCCCGCTCGACCCGGCGGACGTGACGGCCCGGGTGATCGGCAGCGACCTGCGGCGCACCGGCTGGTTCGGCTGCTCGGACGAGGACGTGAACCGGCTCCACGAGAACGTGGTGTGGAGCATGCGCGGCAACTTCGTCGACGTGCCGACCGACTGCCCGCAGCGCGACGAGCGGCTCGGCTGGACCGGCGACATCCAGGTGTTCACGCCCACGGCCGCGTTCCTGTACGACTGCTCGGGGATGCTCGCCTCGTGGCTGGCCGACCTGGCGGCCGACCAGTATGCGGACGGCACCGTGCCGCTGATCGTCCCCGAGATCCCCACGCCCGAGTGGCTGCCCGCCTGGCCGATGGCCGTGTGGGGCGACGCGGCGGTGCTGATGCCGTGGGAGCTGTACCGGGCGTACGGCGACGAGGGCCTGCTGCGCGACCGGTACGCGAGCGCGCGCGCCTGGGTCGACCGGGTGCTGGCCGGCGGCACCGACGGCTCCACCGGGCGTCAGCTCGGCGACTGGCTCGACCCGGCCGCGCCGCCCGACGACCCGTGGGCGGCCCGCACCGACGCGGGGCTGGTCGCGGCGGCGTACGCGGCGCGCTCCGCGCAGGTGCTCGCGGACACCGCCGGGGTCCTCGGGGAGCGCGCCGACGCGGAGCGCTACCGCGCCGCGGCCGCGGGGGCGCGCGGGCGCTTCACCGAGCGGTACACCACCGGCGACGGGCGGCTGACCAGCGACAGTCAGACCGCGTACGCGCTCGCCCTCGTCTTCGGCCTGCTGCCAGAGGACCGCGCGGAGCGCGCGGGCCGCCGCCTCGCCGAACTGGTCGCCGCGGACGGTCACCACATCGCGACCGGCTTCGCGGGCACCCCGGTGATCTGCGAGGCGCTGACGCGCGCCGGCGCGCTCGACGACGCCTACCGGCTGCTGCGGCAGCGCGAGTGCCCGTCCTGGCTCTACCCGGTGACCCGGGGCGCCACCACCGTCTGGGAGCGGTGGGACAGTCTGCTGCCCGACGGCACGGTCAACCCCGGCGAGATGACGTCGTTCAACCACTACGCGCTCGGCGCCGTCGCCGACTGGCTGCACACCCGGGTCGCCGGGCTGTCGCCCGCGGCCCCCGGCTGGCGCCGCATCCTGGTGGCACCGCGCCCCGGCGGGGGCCTGACCTGGGCGCGCGCCCGCCATGAGACGCCGTACGGCACGGCGGACATCCGGTGGCGGCTGTCCGGCGGACGCCGCCTCGACGTCGAGTTCACCGTCCCGCACGGCACCACGGCCGAGGTCCGCCTCCCGGGCCTCGCCCCCTACGAGGTCGTGCCGGGCACCCACCGCGCGGGGGTGGACCTGCCGCAGTGAGCGGGCGCATCGGCGGCCTGCGGGAGCCGTCCGCCCAGGCGCGCGGCCCGCGGGGCTCATTCGTCCAGGTCGAACGCCGAGAGGTCGGGTTCCGCGCCGTCCGCGCCCTCGCGCAGCTCGAACCAGATCATCTTGCCGTCGCCGCGCGGGTCGACGCCCCACTCGTCCGCGAGCACCTCCATCAGTACCAGGCCGCGGCCGCTCGACGCCATCTCGCCGGGGCTGCGGCGGTGCGGCAGCTCGTCGCTGGTGTCGGCGACCTCCACCCGCAGGGTGCGCCCGTCCGAACCGCCCGCGGTCTCCGCCGAGACCAGCGCGTCCCCGTCGGTGTGCACCAGCACGTTCGTGACCATCTCCGAGACCATCAGGACCGCGGAGTCGACCTGGTCCTCGTCGGGCCAGTCGTGCAGCAGCGCCCGCAGCTGGTGGCGGGCGTCCGCGATGCGCTCCGGGTCAGCCTGCGCGACGGTGAGGGCGGCGCGGCGCGGCGCGAGGAAGCCGCTGCCGACCGGGGACGGGTCGCGGGAGAGCAGCACGAGCGCGATGTCGTCCTCCCTGCGCTCGGCGAGCGGGCCCGTCGTGTAGTGGGAGATCGGCCCGTGGACGGACTGGATCAGCGCGTCCGCCAGCTTCTCCAGGCCCTCCTTGTCGAGCGCGCTCTCCGTGTGCTGCTCGATGATCGGCCGCAGCCGGTCCCAGCCGGTGAACATGTCGTGCCCGCCGGTCTCGATGAGTCCGTCGGTGCAGAGCATGATCACCTCGCCGTGGCCGAGCGTGAGCCGCGTCGTCGGGTAGTCGGAGTCGCTGTCGATGCCGAGCGGCAGGCCGCCCTGCGTCGGGCGGATGATCGCCGTGCCGTCGGCCATCCTGACCACCGGGTCGGGGTGGCCGGCGCGGGCGATGTCGAGGGTGCCGGCGAGCGGGTCCACCTCCAGGTAGAGGCAGGTCGCGAAGCGTGGCCCCGCCTCCTCGTCCTCCTCCTCGTACGGCAGTCCGTCGCTGCCCACGATCGGGTGCTGCTGGAGCCCGGAGAGGAAGCGGGAGGCCCGCGACAGGACGGCGTCGGGCCTGTGCCCCTCGGCCGCGTACGCGCGCAGCGCGATCCGCAGCTGCCCCATCAGGCTCGCCGCGCGCACGTCATGGCCCTGCACGTCCCCGATGACCAGCGCGAACCGCCCCTCGCTCGCCGCGCCGGGCAGCGGGATCATGTCGTACCAGTCGCCGCCGATGACCAGGCCGCCGCCGGTGGGCACGTACCGCGCGGCCACCGACATCCCCGGCAGGTCGGGTGCGAGGCGCGGCATCATCGCCCGCTGGAGGCCCTGCGACAGCGCGCGCTCCGTCTCGGCCACCTCGGTGCGGGCCAGCGCCTGCGCCAGCATCCGCGCCACCGTCGTCAGCACCGAGCGCTCGTCGGGCGAGAACACCACCGGGTGCTTGAACGCCGCCATCCACGCGCCGATCGTGCGCCCCGCGACGACGAGCGGCAGATACGCCCAGGATGTGCGGTCCATCGGCCGCACGAACGGCCAGATCTCCGGGTAGCGCCGCGCGTACTCCTCGGGCGAGGAGAGGTAGATGGCGCGGCCCGTGCGCATCACCTCGGCCGGGGCGTAGTTCCCGCCGAGGCCGAGGAACCTGTCGAACTCCTGCGGAGCCCGCATGTCCCCGTGGATCCCGATGATCTTGACCCGGTCGCCGACCGCGCTGAAGACGGCGAGCGCGTCGGGCGAGAAGCCCGGCATCGACAGCGAGGCGGTCACCCGCAGCACGTCCTCCGTGGAGTGCGCCTCCGCCAGCGCGCGCCCCGCGTCCAGCAGGAACGCCTCGCGCGAGCGCCGCCAGTCGCCGGTGACGTACGTGCCGTCCACGGCGGTGCCCGGACGCGGCTCCACGACCTCCTGCACCGTGCCGACCAGGCGGTGCATCCGGCCGAGCCCGCCCAGGTCGGCCCGCGCGCCGTCCCCCGTGGTGTACGCGTACGGCTTCGAGCGCGACCTGAGGGTCCGCAGCACCCGGCCGTGCTCGTCCACGACGCGCAGCCGGATCTCGGCGAGGCTCTCCTCCGCGACGGCGAGGCCGACGATCCCGCCCATCTCGTTCCAGTCGACGGGGTGCACCCGGGCGCGCACGTCGGAGACCGCGACGACGGCCGGCGTGGCCTCGAAGCCGAGCATCCGGGCCGCGTCGGCGTCGAGCGACACCGTGTGCGAGGCGGTGTCCCAGCGCCACAGCCCCGTCGCGATCGCCGACAGAACGTCCTCGGTGCGCATTTTTCCACTGTATGGACACGTTCCGCATCCCTGCCACCGAGCGTCCGCCGGGTGCCCGCCCGCACCCGGGGCTCCCCTGGCGGCCGGCGGGGGCGGGCCCGCGGCCCGGTCCTGCCGCGGAATCGGCCGTATGGGGGCCGTGCGCCGGAGGATAGAGTTGCGGATGGCCGTCCGAACCGTGCCGGCCCGATGCCGTACGGTTCACCACCCGACCCACCCCCGCTTCTCCCACCCGACCCACCCCCGCTTCTCCCACCCGACCCACCCCCGCTTCTCCCACCCGACCCACCCCCGCTTCTCCCACCCGACCCACCCCCGCTTCTCCCACCCGACCCACCCCAGGACTGGATGAACGACGATGCATCGGTACAGGTCCCACACCTGCGGCGAGCTCCGCGCCTCTGACGTCGGCACCGACGTCCGGCTGAGCGGCTGGCTGCACAATCGCCGAGACCTGGGCGGCATCCTCTTCATCGATCTGCGCGACCACCACGGTCTCGTGCAGCTGGTGGCGCGGCCGGGCACCCCGGCCGTGGAGGCGCTGTCGCACCTCACCAAGGAGACCGTCGTACGCGTCGACGGCACGGTCTCGGCGCGCGGCGCGGAGAACGTCAACCCGGAGCTGCCGACAGGCGAGATCGAGATCGAGGTCACCGAGGTCGAGGTGCTGGGCGCCGCGGCCCCGCTGCCCTTCACGATCAACACCGACGACGGCGTGGGCGAGGAGCGCCGCCTCGAGTACCGCTTCCTCGACCTGCGCCGCGAGCGCATGCACCGCAACATCATGCTGCGCACGGCCGTGATCTCCGCGATCCGGCACAAGATGACGGCGCTCGGCTTCAACGAGATGGCCACCCCGATCCTCACCGCGACGTCCCCCGAGGGCGCCCGCGACTTCGTGGTGCCGTCCCGGCTCAACCCCGGCAAGTTCTATGCGCTGCCGCAGGCGCCGCAGCAGTTCAAGCAGCTGCTGATGGTCTCCGGCTTCGACCGGTACTTCCAGATCGCGCCCTGCTTCCGCGACGAGGACGCCCGCGCCGACCGCTCGCCCGGCGAGTTCTACCAGCTCGACCTGGAGATGAGCTTCGTCGAGCAGGAGGACGTGTTCCAGCCGGTCGAGAAGCTGATGACCGAGCTGTTCACGGAGTTCGGGCAGGGCCGCGAGGTCACCTCGCCCTTCCCGCGCATCCCGTTCCGCGAGTCGATGCGCAAGTACGGCAACGACAAGCCCGACCTGCGCGCCAAGCTGGAGCTGCACGACATCTCGGACGTCTTCGCGTCGTCCGAGTTCAAGGCGTTCGCGGGCAAGCACGTGCGCGCGCTGCCGGTGCCGGACACGGCGGGCCGGCCGCGCAAGTTCTTCGACCAGCTCGGCGAGTACGCCGTCGAGCAGGGCGCGAAGGGCCTCGCCTGGGTGCGGGTGGGCGACGAGGGCGCGCTGAGCGGCCCGATCGCGAAGTTCCTCACCGAGGAGGACGTCAAGGTCCTCACCGAGCGCCTCGCGCTCGCCCCCGGCCACGCGGTCTTCTTCGGCGCCGGCGAGTACGACGAGGTCTCGAAGATCATGGGCGCGGTGCGCGTCGAGGCCGCGAAGCGCGCGGGGCACTTCGAGGAGGGCGTCTTCCGCTTCTGCTGGATCGTCGACTTCCCGATGTACGAGAAGGACGAGGAGACCGGCCGGGTCGACTTCTCGCACAACCCCTTCTCGATGCCCCAGGGCGGCCTTGAGGCGCTGGAGACGAAGGACCCGCTGGACATCCTTGCCTGGCAGTACGACATCGTCTGCAACGGCATCGAGCTGTCGTCCGGCGCGATCAGGAACCACGAGCCCGAGATCATGATCAAGGCGTTCGAGATCGCCGGGTACGAGCGCGACGACGTCGAGCGCGACTTCGCGGGCATGCTGCGCGCGCTCCGCTTCGGCGCCCCGCCGCACGGCGGCATCGCGCCGGGCATCGACCGCATGGTGATGCTGCTCGCCGATGAGCCCAACATCCGCGAGACGATCGCCTTCCCGCTCAGCCAGAACGCGCAGGACCTGCTGATGGGCGCGCCGAGCGAGCTGACAGAAGCCCGGCTGCGCGAGCTGCACATCGCGCTGCGCAAGCCGCAGGGGAAGTAGCCCGCACGCACGGCTCCGCCCCGTGACGGTTGCCGTCGCGGGGCGGAGCCGTATGCGGTCCCGGGTGCGGGTGTCTCCCGGTGCGGGTGCCTCCCGCAGCCTGGTCAGGCGTGCGGGACCGGCGCGGTGCCGAGGCGGCCCGCCTGGAAGTCCTCGAAAGCCTGCCGGAGTTCGGCCTGCGTGTTCATCACGAACGGCCCGTAGTGCGCCATCGGCTCGCGGATCGGCTGCCCGCCGAGCAGGACGACCTCCAGGTCGGGCGTGTGCGCGTCCTGCGTCTCGTCGGCGCGCACGGTCAGCGAGGCCCCGGCCCCGAAGACCGCGGTCTGGCCCGTGTGCACGGGGCGCCGGTCGGTGCCCGCGGTGCCGCGCCCGGCCAGCACGTACGCGAGGCCGTTGAAGTCCTCGCGCCAGGGCAGTGTGATCTCGGCACCGGGCCGCAGCGAGGCGTGGATCATGGTGATCGGGGTGTGGGTGATGCCGGGGCCCTGGTGGCCGTCGAGCCCGCCCGCGATCACCCGCAGCAGCGCGCCGCCGTCGGGCGAGGTGAGGAGCTGGACCTGCCCGCTGCGGATGTCCTGGTAGCGGGGGTTCATCATCTTGTCCTTGGCCGGCAGGTTCACCCACAGCTGGAGGCCGTGGAAGAGGCCGCCGGACACCACGAGCGACTCCGGCGGCGCCTCGATGTGCAGCAGCCCGGAGCCTGCCGTCATCCACTGGGTGTCGCCGTTGGTGATGGTGCCGCCGCCCCCGTTGGAGTCCTGGTGGTCGAAGACGCCGTCGATGATGTAGGTGACGGTCTCGAAGCCGCGGTGCGGGTGCCAGGGGGTGCCCTTGGGCTCGCCCGGCGCGTACTCCACCTCGCCCATCTGGTCCATCATGATGAACGGGTCGAGGTACTGGTAGTTGATCCCGGCGAAGGCGCGGCGCACCGGGAAGCCCTCGCCCTCGAAGCCGCCGGGCGCCGTGGTGACGGCGAGGACGGGCCGGGCGACGGCGTCGGCGGGCGCGGCCACGCGCGGCAGGGTCAGCGGGTTTTCCACGGTCACAGCAGGCATGGGAGCCCTCCTCGGTTCGTCGCGCCTCAATTTAGTTGAAGCGTGAACATCCCGCAAGGGTGCCGGTATTCCGGGGGTGCGGGGCGCAGGCGAAAGGGGCGGCGCACCCCCGCGGGTGCGCCGCCCCTTTCGCGGGGTGTGCGCAGGTCAGCCGTACATCCGGCGCATCGCGTAGTCGACCATCTGCTCGACGGCCTTCGCGTCGAAGACCATCCGGTGCTCGCCCTCCATGTCGAGGACGAAGCCGTAGCCCGTGGGCAGCAGGTCGATCACCTCGGCGCCGGTGATCACGAAGTACTTGGAGTCCTTGCCCGCGTACCTGCGCAGCTCCTTGAGCGTGGTGAACATGGGGATCACCGGCTGCTGCGTGTTGTGCAGGGCGAGGAACCCGGGGCCCTCGCCGCGGGGGCAGTACACCTTGGACGTGGCGAAGACCTGCTGGAAGTCCTCGGCCGACAGCACGCCCGTGGTGAACGCCTTGACCGCGTCCGCGAGGGACGGCGGGGACGGCTCCGGGTACAGCGGCTGCTCGCCGTAGCCGCCGCCCATCGGCTGCTGCTGGTGGGGCGGCTGGGCGTACTGCTGCTGGGCGCCAGGCGTCTGCTCGTAGCCGTACATGGCCGCAAGAATACTGAGGGCGGCGCCCCCGTGGGCCCGTGGGGCGGGCCCGTTCCCGGGGGTGCGGGGGAGCCGTGTCACACCTCGCCGCCCGGGGTTGCCCTTATTACTCGCGGGTAGCATCATCGGAGGTGCTGGACCCGACGCTGGAAGCCGGAGCACGCAGAACCGGCATACATGTCTGAGGAGCCCTCCCCACTCCGGGCCTCCTCGTGAGTCTTTACGGAGCCATGGCCATGGGGCACTACAAGTCCAACCTCCGCGACATCGAGTTCAACCTCTTCGAGGTGCTCGGCCGGGAGAAGCTGTACGGCAGCGGTCCCTTCGCCGAGATGGACGTGGAGACCGCGCGGAGCATCCTCTCCGAGGTCACCCGCCTCTCCGAGCACGAGATCGCCGCGTCCTACGCCGACGCCGACCGCACGCCGCCGGTCTACGACCCCGAGAAGGGCACGGCGCCGCTGCCCGCCGCCTTCAAGAAGTCCTACGACGCCTTCATGCGGTCCGAGTACTGGCGGCTCGGCCTGCCCGAGGAGATCGGCGGCACCACCGCGCCGCGCTCTCTGATCTGGGCCTACGCGGAGCTGGTGCTCGGCGCCAACCCGGCCGTGTGGATGTACTCCTCGGGCCCCGCCTTCGCCGGGGTCCTCTTCGAGGAGGGCACCGAGGAGCAGAAGAAGATCGCCGCGCTCGCCGTCGAGAAGCAGTGGGGCTCCACGATGGTGCTGACCGAGCCCGACGCGGGCTCCGACGTCGGCGCCGGCCGCACGAAGGCCGTCGAGCAGGAGGACGGCTCCTGGCACATCGAGGGCGTGAAGCGGTTCATCACGTCCGGTGAGCACGACCTCTCCGACAACATCCTCCACTACGTGCTCGCCCGCCCCGAGGGTGCGGGACCCGGCACCAAGGGCCTCTCCCTCTTCCTCGTGCCGAAGCACCACTTCGACCCGGAGACCGGCGAGCTGGGCGAGCCCAACGGCGTCCGCGCCACCAACGTCGAGCACAAGATGGGCCTCAAGGTCTCCAACACCTGCGAGATGACCTTCGGCGGCGACGTGCCCGCCAAGGGCTGGCTGGTCGGCGGGAAGCACGACGGCATCCGGCAGATGTTCCGCGTCATCGAGTTCGCCCGGATGATGGTCGGCACGAAGGCCATCGCCACCCTCTCCACCGGCTACCTGAACGCGCTGGAGTACGCCAAGGAGCGCGTGCAGGGCCCCGACCTCGCGCAGTTCACCAACAAGGCGGCGCCGAAGGTCACCATCACCCACCACCCCGATGTGCGCCGCTCGCTGATGACGCAGAAGGCGTACGCGGAGGGCATGCGCGCCCTCGTCCTCTACACGGCCGCCGTGCAGGACGAGATCGCGCAGAAGGAGGCCGAGGAGGAGGACGCCACCGCGCTGCACGGCATCAACGACCTGCTGCTCCCCGTCGTCAAGGGCTACGGCTCCGAGAAGTCGTACGAGCAGCTCGCGCAGTCGCTCCAGACCTTCGGCGGCTCCGGCTACCTCCAGGAGTACCCGGTCGAGCAGTACATCAGGGACGCGAAGATCGACACCCTCTACGAGGGCACCACGGCCATCCAGGGCCAGGACTTCTTCTTCCGCAAGATCGTCCGGGACCAGGGCACGGCGCTGAACACGCTGGCCGAGGAGATCAAGCAGTTCCTCGCGGTCTCCACCGGCGGCACCGACCTCGCCACGGCCCGCGAGTCGCTCGCCCGGGCGGCGTCCGACCTGGAGGCCATCGTCGGCACGATGCTCACCGACCTCACCGCGACCGGCGAGGACGTGAAGAACATCTACAAGGTCGGCCTCAACACCACCCGGCTGCTGATGGCCGCGGGCGACGTGATCGTCGGCTACCTGCTGCTGCGCGGCGCCGCGGTCGCCACCGAGAAGCTGGAGACGGCGTCCGCCAAGGACGTGCCCTTCTATCAGGGCAAGATCGCCGCGGCGAAGTTCTTCGCGGCGAACGTCCTGCCGGGCGTCGGCGTGGAGCGGCGCCTCGCGGAGAGCGTCGACCTCGGGCTGATGGAGCTGGACGAGGCGGCGTTCTGACGGTCGCGCCACCGCACCCGCCGCCAGGGGTGCCTCTCCCGCGCAGGGAGGGGCACCCCTGGCGTGCGACCGTTCGGCCCCGCGGTACTCGGGAATATGCAACCTTCCTCTGTATCGCCGTGTTTTGACGGATTCGTCACCCCCTCCGGAAGCTGCACCGCCGCCACATGAAACCGCGAGGGCGGCGGTACGGCCGTCACGCGTCGTTATGGTGAACCACATGAGCACTCCCGCCCACCGCCCGCAGCCCCGGTTCGACCGCGGCCACACCGACGATCTGATGGCCTACCTCGGTGCCTCGCCGTCCCCGTACCACGCGGTGGCGAACGCCGCGGCACGGCTGGAGAAGGCCGGCTTCCGCCAGGTGGCGGAGACCGACGCCTGGGACGCGGCCGCGGGCGGCAGGTACGTGGTGCGCGGCGGCGCGCTCATCGCCTGGTACGTGCCGGAGGGCGCGGGGGCGCACACCCCGTTCCGGATCGTGGGCGCCCACACCGACTCCCCGAACCTGCGGGTCAAACCCCTCCCGGACACCGGCGCGCACGGCTGGCGGCAGGTGGCCGTGGAGATCTACGGCGGCGCGCTGCTCAACACCTGGCTCGACCGCGACCTCGGCCTCTCCGGGCGGATCACCCTGCGCGACGGCAGCACCCGCCTCGTCACCGTCGACCGGCCGCTGCTCCGGGTCCCCCAACTCGCCGTCCACCTCGACAGATCCGTCAACACCGACGGGCTGAAGCTGGACCGCCAGCGCCATATGCAGCCCGTCTGGGGCCTCGGCGAAGCGCACGAGGGCGACCTGATCAGCTTCGTCGCCGACGAACTGGACGTCGACGCCGCCGACATCGTCGGCTGGGACCTGATGCCGCACCCCGTCGAGCCGCCCGCCTACCTGGGCCGCGACCGCGAACTCGTCGCCGGGCCCCGGATGGACAACCTGCTCTCCGTGCACGCGGCGACCGCCGCCCTCGCCTCCGCCGTGACGACGACCGGCAAGGACCTGCCGTACATCCCCGTGCTCGCCGCCTTCGACCACGAGGAGAACGGCTCGCAGTCCGACACCGGCGCGGACGGGCCGCTGCTCGGCACCGTGCTCGAACGCTCCGTGCTGGCCCGCGGCGGCACCTTCGAGGACCGCTCGCGCGCCTTCGCCGGCACGGTCTGCCTCTCCTCCGACACCGGCCACGCCGTCCACCCCAACTACGCCGAGCGGCACGACCCGACGCACCAGCCGCGCGCCAACGGCGGCCCCATCCTCAAGGTCAACGTCAACATGCGCTACGCGACGGACGGTTCGGGCCGCGCCGTCTTCGCCGAGGTGTGCGAGCGCGCCGGCGTGCCCTGGCAGGCCTTCGTCTCCCACAACGCGATGCCCTGCGGCACGACCATCGGCCCGATCACCGCGGCCCGGCACGGCATCACCACCGTCGACATCGGCGTGGCGATCCTCTCGATGCACAGCGCCCGCGAACTGTGCGGCGCCGACGACCCGTTCCACCTGGCCAACGCCCTGACGGCGTTCCTCGAAGGCTGAGTCCGCAGGCCCGCCCGCCGGTGGCGGACGGGGCTGACGCGACGGCAGAGCCCCCCGCCCGCATGCCTGTTCGCCCCCTGGGTACCCGACGTCAAGGCCCTGAAAGGCCACCACTCGGCATCAGGAGGCGGTACTCATGGGCATCGGCGGATGCATCGCACTGATCGCGATCGGCGCGATCCTGACCTTCGCGACCGACTGGCACATGAAGGGTGTCAACCTCGACCTGGTCGGGGTGATCCTCATGGCCGTGGGCGTCATCGGCATCGCCACCTTCACCAGCATCGCGCGCCGCAGGCGCGGGGCCATCGTGGAGGAGACCGTGGTGGACCGCGACCACCACCACGGCCCGATCCTCTGACCCGCGGGCCGCGCGGCGGCTTTTCTCATGCGTCAGGTTTTCTCATGCGTCAGGGCCGCCGCCGGCGGCCCGATCGGCAGGTCCGCCGTCCGCGGTCCCGTCGGGCGCGCTGTCCATCCCGGCGAGCACCAGGCCCAGGCGGCCGGTGCCGCCGGGCACGACGCGGACGGGGACGCCCCAGTCCTGCTGGTGGACGTGGCACGCCGGGTACTCGATGTCCGGCGCGTCGTCGCAGGACGCGGCCATCGCGGACACGTGCAGCACGCCCTCGGTGATCCCCTCGGCGAGCACCAGGTCGCGGGTGAGGTCCGTGCCCGCGCCCTCGCCCTTCGCCAGCAGCTCAGGCGGGGTCGACGAGACCAGCAGCCGGGTCGAGGGGCCGTAGCGGGTGTCCAGCTTCTGGCCCGTCGGCGCGGTGAAGACCACGTCGAGCCGGACCGTGCCGGGCGCCACGTCGGTGGCGGCCCGCCGGGTGCGGTGCGCGACGGACTCGACCCGCACCGCCTCCTCGGGCAGGCGCAGCCGGGTCAGCCGGTGCCTGCCCGACTCGACCACCACGATGTCCGCACCGGCGAGCACCGCGCCCGAGGGCTCCCGCAGGTCCGTGGCGAGCGTGCTGACCTCGCCGGTCGCCGGGTCGTAGCGGCGCACCGCGTGGTTGTACGTGTCGCTGAGCGCGAGCGAGCCGTCCGGCAGCGCGGTGACGCCCAGCGGGTGCTGGAGCAGCGCCTGCACGGCCGGTCCGTCGCGGTGCCCGAAGTCGAACAGGCCGAGCCCGACCGCCGTGCCGACGCGGTACGAGCCGTCCTCGGCGCGCTCCACGTACCGCAGGGCGCTGTTCTCGGAGTCCGCGACCCACAGCCGGTCCCCGGCCACCGCGAGCCCGGACGGCTGGGCGAACAGCGCCTCGTCCGCCGGGCCGTCCACCAGGCCCTCGCCGGTCGTACCCGCCACCGCCTCGACGGTGGCCGTCGCCGGGTCGTACGTCCACAGCTGGTGCACCCCGGCCATCGCGATCCACAGCCGGTCCTGCCACCAGGCGACGTCCCACGGCGACGACAGCGGGACCTCGGTCGCCGGGCCCGAGGTCGGGGACTCGTGCCACCACCACTGCTTGCCGGTGCCCGCGATCGTCGCGACCTCCCCGGTCGCCGGGTCGTACGAGCGCAGCGCGTGGTTCACGGTGTCGGCGACGGCGACCGTGCCGTCCGGCAGCAGCGCGAGACCCTGCGGCTCGCAGAAGGAGCCGGGCCCGAAGCCGCGCTCGCCGCTGCCGACGCGCCGCAGCACGGTCTCGCCGTCCGCCGCCAGCTCGACCAGCTGGTGGCGGGTGGTGTCGGAGACGAGGAAGGTGCCGCTGCCCGGCAGGACCAGGGCCTTGCCGGGGAAGCGCAGATCGGTCGCGACCGGCTCGGGCTCGACATACGGGCCGTCGCCGCGCCGCAGCGTGCCCTTCGCCTCGTGCTCCGCCTCCAGCTCCGCCACCAGCCGCTCGATGGCGTGGGTGTGTCCCTCGCCCGCGTGCTGGGCCACGATGTAGCCCTCGGGGTCGATCACCACGAGCGTGGGCCACGCGTGCACCGCGTACTGCTTCCACGTGACGAGCTCCGGGTCGTCCAGCACGGGGTGGCGCACCTCGTAGCGCTCGACGGCGTCCACCACGGCCGCGTGGTCCGCCTCGTGCACGAACTTCGGCGAGTGCACCCCGACGACCACGACGGTGTCCCTGTGCTTCTCCTCCAGCTCCCGCAGGGCGTCCATGGCGTGCAGGCAGTTCACACAGCAGAACGTCCAGAAGTCGAGGACGACGATGCGCCCCCGCAGGTCGGCGAGGGTGTACGAGACGCCGCCCGTGTTCAGCCAGCCGCCCTTGCCGGTCAGCTCGGGCGCACGCAGACGGGCCCGCCGGGGGGCGGGTGCGGAGGTCGGGTTGTCCATGACGTCAAGGGTGCCATGTCGGCCGGTGCGGCCGGGATCGCGTGCCCTGATGCCCCCAAGGGGCGGGCGGGGCCGGACGTTTCACGTGAAACCGAACCCGGCAGGGTAGCGATGGAGCTATGAAATATCAGGTGAGGGACCGGATCTTCGGGATCGGCGACGACTACTGGATCACGGACGAGCACGGCCGCAAGGCGTTCCTGGTGGACGGCAAGGCGCTGCGGCTGCGCGACACCCTGGAGATCAAGGACGCGTCGGGGCAGGTGCTGATCACGCTCCGGGAGAAGATGTTCAGCCTCCGGGACGCGATGACGATCGAGCGCGACGGAGAGGCGCTGGCGACGATCCGCAGGAAGCGGCTGTCCCTGCTGCGCAACCACTACCGCGTGAGCCTCGTCGAGGGCACGGAGCTGGACGTCAGCGGGAAGATCCTCGACCGCGAGTTCGCCGTCGAGTACGACGGCGAGCTGCTGGTGGAGGTCTCCCGCCGCTGGCTGTCGGTGCGGGAGACGTACGGCGTGAACGTGGTCCGCGAGGACGCGGACCACGCGCTGCTGCTCGCGGTCGCGGTGTGCGTGATCCGCATGGCGGAGAAGGAGCGCGAGGACCACTGAGGAGCGCTGCGGAGGCGCCCCGGCCCTGGCCCGCCGGTCCGATCGGTTCGGTCCCGGCGGCGCCGCGTGCGGTGCCCCGGCCCCGGGGCGCGCCCCGGGGCCGGGGCCGGGCTCAGGGCGCCGTCGAGCCCTCCTGGGCGGGCGCGGGCGCCGCGGCCGCCTCGCCCCCGGCGTGGGCGCGGTCCGGCACGGACGAGGCGACCACCTCGGAGCGGCGCGAGGTGCGGTCCATCAGGCCGCCGGTGAACGCGAGGCCGAGACCGGCCAGCGCGAGGGCGGCGCCGACCAGGGTGGGCGAGGCCCAGCCCCAGCCCGCCGAGATGACGAGGCCGCCGAGCCAGGCGCCGCCCGCGTTGGCGAGGTTGAACGCGGAGTGGTTGGACGCGGCCGCCATGGTCGGGGCCTTGTCCGCCTTGGCCATGAGCAGCATCTGCACGGGCGTGGTGATCAGGGCGCTCAGGGCGCCGACGACGGTGATGGTCACCAGCGCGGGCACCGTGCTGTGGACGGCGAAGTAGAAGGCGATGAGCGCCGCGGCGAGCAGGACGAGCCCCGCGTACAGCGTGGGCCGCAGCGCCCGGTCGGTGAGCGGGCCCGCGACGAGGGTGCCGAGCGTCATGCCGACGCCGAACAGCGCGAGGACCAGTGTGGTGGACGAGTCGGAGATGCCCGTGAGGTGGGTGAGCATCGGCACCAGGTAGCTGTAGACGGCGAAGAAGCCGCCGAAGCCGACGACCGCCGTGAGCAGGCCGATCGCGACCTGCTTGTTGCCCATGGCGCGCAGCTCGTGCCGGATGCCCGAGTGCTGCCCGCGCGGCTGGTGCGGGACGAGGAACGCCAGCGCGGCGAACGCGAGGAGCCCGATGACGGCGACCGCGACATAGGCGTAGCGCCAGCCGAACTGCTGGCCGAGCGCGGTGCCCGCGGGCACGCCGACGATATTGGCGACCGCCAGGCCGAGGAACATGGTGGAGACCGCGCGGGCCGCGCGCTCGGGCGCGACGAGCCGGGAGGCGACGACCGCGCCGACGCCGAACAGCGCGCCGTGCGGCAGCCCCGCGAGGACCCGCGCGGCGAACAGCAGGCCGAAGTTGGGCGCGAGCGCGGAGGCCGTGTTGCCGACGATGAACAGGGCGGACAGGAGCAGCAGCAGCCGCTTGTGGGGGATGCGCGCACCGATGCCGGTCAGCAGCGGTGCGCCGACGACGACGCCGAGCGCGTAGGCGGAGACGAGGTTGCCCGCGTGCGGCACGGAGACGCCGACCCCGTCAGCGATCTGGGGCAGCAGCCCCATCGTGACGAACTCGGTCGTGCCGATGCCGAACGCGACGACAGCCAGGGCCAGCAGAGCCAGTGGCATGGCGCAGGGGAGCCTTCCGGGAGGAGGTGCGGTGGTCGGGTCGGTCCGCGCGCCACGCAGTCGGTGCGCGGGCGGCGGCGCGGGGCGGCGCCGTGGCGCCGCGGTTGTCGTTGTGCGGGGCGGGCGGGGCCTCGTCGCCCGCGCACACCAGAAGGAGGGCCGGCCTGCGGCCCCTGGTGAGTGCAGCGCCTGCGGGCGGCCCGGCATTCCTGCCGTCCGCGGCCGGTCCGAGTGACCTGTGTCGCAGTGCGCCGGGGCGGCCGGGGCGTCAGGCGGAGGCGTTCAGCTCGTGTTCGAGCAGGCCCATGGCCTTGACGAAGGTGGCGCGCTCGTCGGGGCTGAGTTGCTGGAGCGCCCGCATGATGGGTGCCGTGGCCCCCTCGAGCCAGGCCGCCACCAGCGATTCGCTGCCCGGCACGATCCGCAGCAGGGTGCGGCGGCGGTCCGCGGGGTCGGGGGAGCGCTCGGCGAAGCCGACGCGTTCGAGGTCGGCGACGAGGCCGCTGACCGTGGCCGCGCTCAGGTCGAGCGCGGTGGCGAGCGCGCCGGCGGTGACGCCCTTGTTCTCCTGGATCAGCGCGAGCGCGGAGCCGTGGGTGGGGCCGAGGGGCACGCCGTCCAGGACGATCGGCCCCGAGGGCCTGCGGCGCAGACCGCGGGTGATGCGGGGCAGCAGCTGGATGATCTTGCGCATGCCCTCGTGCGCCGAGCAGCCGGTCTGCGCGGGGGCCGGGTCCGCGTCCGGTGCCGTCGCCGCGGGGTGCGTGCCCTGCGCGCGGTTCGCCTTCACCTGGCCGATTGTAGTGAACCTTTTAGTTCGGAGCATCAAACAGTTATGCTGACCGAACTAACCAGCCGGGTTCCGCCCGAAGGAGAAGCCGCCATGCCCCAGTCCCCCCAGACACCTCCCGCGGCGGTGCAGCGCCTCCTCGCGGACGGCGCGGCCGCCGGCGCGTGGCAGCTCGACCCCGCGGCCACCACCGTGCGGATCACCAGCAAGTCCATGTGGGGCCTCGTCACCGCGCACGGGACGTTCGGCGAGGTGGCGGGCGAGGGCACGCTGGGCGCGGACGGCGCGGTCGAGGGCCGGCTGACCCTCGGCGCCGGGTCGCTCGACACCGCGAACGCCAAGCGCGACAAGCACCTGCGGTCGGCCGACTTCTTCGACGTGGACAACCACCCCGAGATCGTGGTGCGGGTGGGCGGCAGCGTGGACGGCGCCACGGCGGACGGGCTGCCGCTGAGCGCGGAGGCCACCGTGAAGGGCGCGACGCGGGTGCTGCCGGTGACGGCCACGGTCACCCCCGAGGGGAGCGGGACCGACGCGGTGCGCCTGACCGTGCGCACGGTCGTGGACCACCGGGAGTTCGGGATCGTGTGGAGTCCGATGGGCATGATGAGGCCGCACACGGACGTGGCGATCGAGGCGCTCTTCCGCCGCGCCTGACGCCCGCCCCGCGCCGGCGCCCCGACCGCCGTGGCGCGGGGGTGCAACCGCGCCGCCGGTGGTGCGGACCGGACGCGCCCGCCACGGCCCGGCGGTCCGGTCCGGACCGGCCCGACTCAGGCCCCCTGCTGCGGGGGCGTGAGGCCGAGACGGCGGTCCTTGAGCGCGGGGAAGCGCTCCCTGGTCCGTGCGACCTCCGTGAGGTCGAGGTCGACCGTGAGGACTTCCTCGTCGGCGCCCGCCTCGGCGAGCACCTCGCCCCAGGGGTCCACGGCGATGCTGTGCCCCGCCTGCGGGACGCCCGCGTGGGTGCCCGCCGTGCCGCAGGCCAGCACGTACGACTGGTTCTCGACGGCACGCGCCCGCGCGAGCAGCGTCCAGTGCGCGCGCCGCCGCTCCGGCCAGCCCGCGGGGACGACCAGCACGTCGGCGCCCGCGTCGACCAGGCCGCGGAACAGCTCGGGGAAGCGGAGGTCGTAGCAGGTCGCGAGGCCGAGCACGGCGCCCGCTGCGGCGACCGTGGTGACCTCGGAGCCCGCGGCCATCAGCGTCGCCTCGCCCTTGTCGAAGCCGAAGCGGTGGATCTTGCGGTACGTGCGCACCAGCCTGCCCTCGGGCGAGATCACCAGCGAGGTGTTGTAGAGCGCTTCGCCCTCAGGGCCCCCGGGCACCCGCTCGACGACGGATCCGCCGTGCAGGAAGACGCCCGCGTCGCGCGCCGCGGGGGCGAGGGCCGCGAGGGTCGGGCCGTCCACCGGCTCGGCCTCGTCGGCAAAAGATTCGTATGCGAATGCGCCCGTGGGCCACAGCTCGGGCAGGACCACGAGGTCGGCGCCGCGCTGCTCCCGTACCAGCGAAGCCACCCTGGCGCGGCGGGAATCGACCGGTTCGTCCGGGTCTGCTGCGATCTGGATGAGGGAGGCGCGCACACTACCACCGTCCTGGCATTCGATCCGTCAACACGGGCCTACGATCGTCACACGAAAGCACTGCCGGGGTGCCTGCGGGCAGCGTAACTTAGGCGCCGAACCTCCCACGCAGCCCGCGCAGCCCGGTGCCAGCCACGTCCGCCACCCGCAAGCAAGACAGCCCGCGAACCGCAGAACCGCCGAGGGGTCCCGTGACCGTCCATCCCAGCCTTCAGAACTACGCAGATGCCTGGACCCACTCCATCGAAGCGATAGCCGCCCTGGTCGGGCCGCTCGCCGAGGGCGACTGGAACAGGCGAACGCCCTGCCCAGGCTGGTCCGTCCGCGACGTGGTCTCGCATGTGATCGGCATGGAGTGCGAGATGCTCGGCGACCCCCGGCCGATCCACACCCTCCCGCGCGACCTGTACCACGTGAAGGACGAGTTCTCCCGCTACATGGAGATGCAGGTGGACGTGCGCCGCCACCACACGTCGCCCGAGATGACGGCCGAGCTCGAGTACACGATCATCCGCCGCAACCGGCAGCTGCGCAACGAGAACCGCGCCCCCGACGCGGTCGTCCGCGCCCCTCTGGGCAAGGAGCAGACCCTCGAAGTGGCGATGCGGATGCGGGCGTTCGACGTCTGGGCGCACGAGCAGGACCTGCGCACGGCGCTCGGCGAGCCAGGCGACCTCGACTCCCTGGGCGCCCAGGTCGCCAGGGACACGCTGCTCGCCGCGCTGCCCAAGGTCGTCGCGAAGAAGGCGGGCGCCCCGCGCAACTCGGCCGTCGTCTTCGACGTGCACGGCCCGGTGGAGTTCATGCGGACGGTGCGGGTCGACGCGGAGGGCCGCGGCACCGTCGACGGCGCGCCCTCGCTCGGGCCCGCCGTCACGCTGGCGCTCGACTGGGAGACCTATGTGCGCCTGGCCTGCGGCAGGGTGCGCGCCGCCGCGGTCGCCGACCGCGTCAAGGTCGACGGGGACCAGGAGCTGGCGGACGCGATCCTGCGCGAGTTCGCGGTCACGCCGTAGCGGCCCCGGGCCTGCCCGCGCCACCGGGCGCGGCGGGCGCGGCGCCAGGGTCCGCGGCGGTGCGGGCGCGTCAGACGGGGACGTGCACCGCCTCCACCTTGCTCGCGACCACGTGGTCGCGCTCGCGCTGCGCCGTACGGGCCCGCAGCCGGAGGATCTGCGTGACGCCCAGGGCTTCGAGGACGAAGACCGAGGCGAACGCGATGCGGTAGTTGTCGCCTGTCGCGTCCAGCAGGACGCCCACGGCGAGCAGCGTCGCCATCGAGGCGGTGAAGCCGCCGATGTTGACGATGCCGGACGCGGTGCCCTGGCGGGCCGGCGGGTTGGCGGGGCGGGCGAAGTCGAAGCCGACCATCGAGGCGGGCCCGCACGCGCCGAGCACCGCGCAGAGCGTGACGAGCAGCCAGGTCGGGTCGTGGGCCCCGGGCCAGGCGATCGCCGCTGCCCACAGCAGCGCCGTGGCGCCCGCGGTGCCGAGCGCGAGCGGCAGCCTCGCCGCGTGGTGGCGAGCGATGACCTGCCCGAAGACCAGGCCGACCACCATGTTCGAGAGCACGACCAGGGTGAGCAGTTCGCCGGCCTCCGCGCGCGAGCGGCCCTGCGCCTCGACCAGGAACGGCAGCCCCCACAGCAGCAGGAAGACCATGCCGGGGAACTGGGTGGTGAAGTGGACCCACATGCCGAGCCGGGTGCCCGGCTCGCGCCAGGTCGCGGCGATCTGCCGCCGCACGTGCCGGATGCCGAGCCCGCCGCGCTCGGTGCGCGGCGGCGGCTCGTGGCCCTCCGGGTGGTCCTTGAGGAACAGCAGCAGCAGGACCAGCACGGCGACCCCGGCGAGCGCGCTGCCCGCGAACGTCGCCGACCAGCCGAGGCCGTGCAGGGTGCGGGCGATCACGACCGTCGAGACGAGGTTGCCCGCCATGCCGAACAGCGCCGCGATCTGCGCGATCATCGGCGCGCGCCGCGCGGGGAACCAGCGGGTGCCGAGCCGCAGCACGCTGATGAACGTCATCGCGTCGCCGCAGCCCAGCAGGGCGCGGGAGGCGAGCGCCGCGGCGTACGAGGGGGAGAAGGCGAAGCCGGCCTGGCCGAGGGTGAACAGCACGGTCCCCAGCACCAGGACCTTCTTCGTGCCGAGGTGGTCGACGAGCAGGCCGACGGGTATCTGCATGCCGGCGTAGACGAGGAGCTGGAGGATCGAGAACGTGGAGAGCGCGGACGCGTCCACGTGGAAGCGCTCCTGCGCGTCGAGCCCGGCGACGCCGAGGCTGGTGCGGAAGATCACCGCGACGAAGTAGACGGCGACGCCGATGCCCCACACCCAGGCGGCGCGGCGGCCGCCCGGCGGGTCGCCCGGCAGGCTGAGCGCGGCGGCCCCGCGGCGCGGCCCCGGCTGCGGAGGCACGGGGGAGGTCGCGGGCGGCTCGCTCACCGGCCCTCCCCGCGCACCAGCGTGGACACCCGGTCGAGATGGCCGCGCACCCGGCTCGCCGCGAGCTCGGCGTCGCCGGATCTGACGGCGTCGAGCAGCTCGGCGTGCTCGGCGATGTTCGCGGCGATCCGGTCGGGGTGCGCCTCAAGCACGGCGACGCCCATCCGCAACTGGCGGTCCCGCAGCCGGTCGTAGAGCTGGGAGAGGATCTCGTTGCCCGCCGTGCGGACGATCTCGGCGTGGAAGGAGCGGTCGGCGGCCGCGGCGGCGGCGAGGTCGCCGGTGACCGCGCACGCGCGCTGCGCGGCGAGGAGCCCTTCGAGCCGGGACACCAGCGCGGCGGGTGCGGGCGCCGCGCCGAGCACCTTGCGCACGGCGAACTCCTCGACCAGCAGCCGGGTCTCCACCACGTCGGAGATCTCCTGTGCCGACACGGCGAGCACGAGGGCGCCCTTCTTCGGGTAGAGCTTGATCAGCCCCTCGACCTCCAGCTTCAGCAGCGCCTCGCGCACGGGCGTGCGGGAGACCCCGACCGCCTCGGCGAGCTCGCCCTCCGTCAGGAGCGTCCCGCCCTCGTAACGGCGCCCGAGCACCCCTTCCTTGACATGGCTGTAGACGCGGTCGGCCGCGGGCGGCCTGCGGACGGACGTGGATGTCATGCGCACACCTTAGATACAACATGGACGCATGCGGTACGGGCGTCCGGGATACGGACGCGTACGCCCCCCGACACACGGCACCGCCGCCCGGGGCAGCCCGGACGGCGGTTGCGGGTGGTGCGGCGGCGCCGCGGCGCGCGGGGGCCTGTGCGGCCCGCGCCGTCAGCTCAGGCCGGCCTTGCCGAGCCACTCCTTGGCGACGGCCAGCGGGTCCGCGTTCTGCGACTGGACCTTGGTGTCCATCTCCAGCAGCGACTGCGTGTCCAGCTTCGCGGAGACCGCGTTGAGCGCGTCGACGCCCTTCTGCGAGAGCTTCGACTTGTAGACGAGCGGCACGACGTTCTCGAAGCCGAACAGGTTCTTCGGGTCCTGGAGGACGACGAACTTGTCCTTCGGGATGCTCGGGTCCGTGGTGAACACGTCGCCCGCCTGGATGTTGTCCGCCTTCAGCGCGGCGATCGTCAGCGGGCCGCCCGCGTCGAGCGCCTTGAAGGACTTGTACGTCTGGCCGTACTCCTGCTTGAGGCCGCTGAGGCCCTGGTGGCGGGTCTGGAACTCGGGCGAGCCGCCGATGACGAGATTCGGCGCCGCCTTGGTGAGGTCGGCGATCGTCGACTTCTTAGTCAGGCCGTACTTCTTCGCGGTCTGCGCATTCAGGACGACGGCGTCCTTGTTCTGCGCGGGCGCCGGCTTCAGCACGGCGAGCTTGGGATCCAGCTTGGCGGTGACGGCCGCCTGCGTGGTCTCGATGGTCTTCGGCGCCGCCTTGGAGTCGAGATAGGCGAGCAGGGCGCCGTTGTACTCCGGGAGGACGGTCAGCGTGCCGTTCTTCATCAGGCCGTACGTGGTCTCGCGGCTGCCGATGTTCGGCTTGTAACTGACCTTGAAGCCCTTGGCCTTGAGCGCCTCGCCGTAGAGGTCGCCGAGGAGGATCGACTCGGCGAAGTTGTTGGAACCGACGACCACGGTGTCGCCGCCTCCCGCGGGCTTCTGGAGCGGGTCGCCTGAGCCCTTGTCGGACGAGGAGGACGAACAGCCCGCCAGCGCTGTGGTGGCGGCGGCCAGGACGGCCGCGGCTGTGAGGGCGCGTCTGCGGCTGTTTCCGATTACGGTCACGTTTGCCAACCTGAGCTTCGGATCGGAGGTGCGGGGAGTGGTGCGTCGGGTGCGGCAGCGGAGCGGGGGAGCACGCCACCCGCACGGGTGCTTGACAACCTCTGCACGCACATGGTGTCGATCCAAGCCAGCGGGCGCCCCGTGCGTCAAGCTTTTCATGTCACTGATTGACATCGGCGGGGGGCGTCAGGCGTCGCCCCGGGAACGGTCGCGGCGCGGGCGCGGGAATGCCTCAGGGGAAGCGATTCCGGGTCCTGTGCGGAACCCGGAGGGAAACCGTCCGGTCGGTCTCGACCGGCTCCGGGGATTCGCGCTCCCATTGACAGGCGCGCAGAGGGAAATTGTTGTCACGCGCAGCCAACTCGGTCTGGTCAATTCTTCCCTGGGGTCGTAGACGCCACCGTGACCCGACTAGATAATCTTCATTCCTCGGACCGGGTCCGCCCTGCGTGGTCCGACTGCGTTAGTTTCCGCCCGCCGATCCGGCCGGAATTTCCGGTCGACGCGCCCTGACCAGTCAGAACGGGCGTACAGCCGAGGAGGCTTGGTGCCCACGCACAGGAGGGCCAAGAAGGACGCCAGGGAGCCCGGGAACCGTTTCGGCGGCCCGGGTGCCCGCGCCGACGAGGCCGCCCGTACGGACACCGCGGAGGGCGCCGCCGGCACCGGGGGCAGGGGCGGGCCCGCCCGCCCGGGCGCCACCGCCGGCAGGGACGGTTCTGCGGGCGCAGGCGCGGCCGGTTTTGCGGGTGGCGCACGGCGCGCGCGGCTGGTGCCGCGGGTGCGGCGCCGCGCCGCGGGCACCCTGGAGCGCTGGCCCTTCCGCCGCAAGTTGAACGCCATGGTCGTCGTGCCCGTCGCCGCGATCGCCGCGATGCTCGCTTACGTCACCTACCAGCAGGTCGACCAGGCGCAGTCGGCCGCCGCGACCTCGCGGCTCGTCCGCAGCAGCCAGGCCGTCGCCGAACTCATCGACGGCCTCCAGAACGAGCACCGCGAGGCGCTCCTGCTCTCCCTGCACTACGAGGCGCGGGTCAGCGGCGACCAGACGCCCGCGACCGCCGGCTACCGGGAGGCGCAGGAGGCCGTGGACGCGCAGGCGCGCGCCGTCTCCTCCGCGTTCGGCGACGACCTGCCGTCCGACGAGGCGGAGGCGCTCAAGGAGATCGGCGGCCTGTCCGCGCTGCGCGAGACCGTCGAGAGCGGGCCGCTGCCCGCCGACAACATCGACCCCGCGTACAGCGCCGCGGTCGACGACCTCATCGACGGACTCGGGCTCGGCGCCTCGGCCAACCAGTCGGCGACGTCGTCGGCGAACGTGCTGGACGCGCTGCTGCGCGCCGACACCGCGCACGCGTCCTTCGAGACCAGCGTGTTCGCGGCCCGCACCGGCGATCCGAACGCCCTCATCGAGTTCACCGGCGCGGTCGGCGAGTACGCCTCATACAGCTATCAGGCCGACCGGTTCACCCGGTATGCGACGACCCGCCAGGGCACGGAGCTCGCCGGCATCGAGCGCAGCGAGCCGCAGAACATCATCGGCCAGCACTACGCGGCGCTCCAGGTCGACCCCGGGTCGCTGGTGGCCGACAAGCCCGCCGACGTCCAGGCCGCCCTGAGCACCGCGCTCGCCTCCGAGCCCGTCTACCTGCGCCAGGCCGACCACCGGCTCCAGATCACCCGCTCGCTGATCGACCAGATCGCGCGCGAGGCGAGCGCCGCTTCCGACGCCGCCTGGTGGCGCGCGGTGGTCCTGGTGGCCGCCGCGCTCGTCGGATTCCTGATCTGGCTCGCGTTCTCCGTGCTGGCGCGGCGCTCCGTGATCCGGCCGGTGCAGGCGCTGACGGCCGCGGCCAAGCGCGTGGCGGGGCTCGCCGAGCGCGAGCTCTCGCGAGTCGCGGACGACGACTCGGTGGACACCGCGCCGCCCCGGCTCGAAGCGGTGCCGGTGCCCGTGCAGGACGAGATCGGCGACCTCGCCTCCGCGTTCAACCAGGTGCAGGCCACGGCGACCGCGCTGCTCGAACGGCAGGTGCTCGGCCGCCGCAACATCGCCGAGATGTTCGGCAACATCGGCCGCCGCGTCTCCAACCTGACGGTGCGACAGCTCACCCTGATCGACGCGATCGAGCGCGGCGAGACCAGCCCCGACGTGCTGGAACGCCTCTACCGCATCGACCACATCGCGGTGCGCCTGCAGCGCAACGCGGAGAGCCTGCTGCTGCTCGCCGGCGTGCGCGACGACAGCCCGGAGACCGGTCCGACCGCGCTCACCGACGTCGTACGGGCCGCGCTCGGCCAGATCGAGGGGTACCAGCGGGTCGCGCCGCGCGCCGAGAACGACGTCAGCGTCATCCCCGACATCGTCGGCGACCTGACGCTGATGCTGGCCGAACTCCTGGAGAACGCGGTGGCGTTCTCGCCGTCCGGCAGCCGCGTCGAGGTCGTGGTGCGCTCGCGCGCCGAGGGCGACGACGAGGACGGCGCGCTGGTCGAGATCGTCGACCACGGCCTGGGGATGAGCCCCGCGCGCCTGGAGGAGGAGAACGCGCGCCTGGTGCGCCGCGAGCGCCTCGACCTGGTGCCGACCAAGGTGCTCGGCCTCTTCGTGGTCGGCGGCCTCTCGCGCCGCTGGGGCGTCCGCGTCACGCTCTCCCGCACGCCGGGCGGCGGCACCACCGCGTCCGTGCTCGTCCCGCCGTCGCTGCTGCTCGCGGGCCCGGTGCCCAAGGTCGGGCCGCGCGCGCTCGCCGCCGTGCCGGACCGCCGCGCCGTGGGCGGCGCCCCGCCGATCGCCATGACGGCCCCGCGCCCGCCCCGGCGCGACGGCGCCGCCGCGCCCGGGGCCACGGCGGCGAACCTCGCCGCGCGCCTCGGCCGGCGCGCGGGCGCACCGGCCCCCGGCGCGTACGCCCCCGGATCCGCGCGCCCGGACGCGGAACGACCCGAGCACGCCGGCGCGCAGCCCCCCGGCGTCCTCCCGCGGCACCCCGACACCCCGCACCCGCACGGGCCCGCCGCGGGCGCACGCCCGGAGCAGCCGCACGGGCCCGGCCCCCGCCAGGACCGGCCGCACGGGCCCGGCCCCGGCGAGCGCCAGGACCGCGCCTACGGCCCCGGCGGCGCCGCCCCCGGTACCGTCCCGGCTGCACGCGGCGGCGCGCCGTACGGCCCCGGTGCGCACCCCGAGCAGCCGTACGGCCCCGGTGGCGGCGCGCGGCCCGGTGAGCCGTACGGACGGGGTACCGGTGGCGGCCCGCGGCCGAGTGAGCCGTACGGGCGCGGGCCCGGCGGCGCGCCTCGTACCGGCGGTGCGCCCCGCGCGCGTGACGGGGCGGCGGGCTCGCCGTTCTCCGCCTTCGGCCGATCGCCGCTGCCGCGCGCAGCACAGGGCCCCGGCGGGCCTGCGGCGCCCGGTGCCGGCGGGCCCGCGGCGCGTGGTCCCGGCGGGCCTGCGGCGCCCGGTGCCGGCGGGTCCGGAGCGTCCGGCGCCGAGCGGTCGGGGGCCGGGGGCGGTGTGCCGCCGCTGCCGCGCCGGGTGCCCCGGCGGGCCGAACCCGATTCCCGACGACCCGCCCCGGACGGCCGTGTGAACCAGCCACCCCACCAGCCACCCTCGGGGCCGCCGCTGCCCCCCGTACGCGCCCAGCTGCCCCAGCAGCCCCAGCCGCCCCGGCGGTACGCCCAGCCCGCGCCCCCGCAGGCGCAGTCGCCCCAGCAGTACGCCCAGCCCCCGCAGGCGCAGCCGCCTCAGGGGTATGGCCCGCAGGCGCAGCCGCCGCAGCGGCCGTATCAGGGGCCGCCCCTTGCGCCCGGGCCCCAGCGCTCCGGGGCCGGGGCGCAAGGGGCGGCCGACGCGCCGCGGCCGCTGCGGCGGCGGGTGCGCGGGGCCACGCTCCAGGGCCGCGGCCCCTACGCCGAGGACCTGCCGCGCCCCGTGCCCAGGGCCTGGCGGCCCGCGGACGCGCAGGCGGCGCGCGACGCCATCGACGAGTTCGAGGCCGGAGTGGAGCGTGCCCACCGCGACAGCGGTCCCGGCGACACCCCCGGCAGACCCGTAGGACCGACAGGTACGACAAGAAAGGCCAGTGACGATGTGGACAGGTGACGCGGGGCAGAATCCGCCGGAGACCAGCGACGTACGTGCCGCAGCGGCGGACTTCACCTGGCTGCTCAACCGGTTCGCGACCGAGACCGCGGGCGTCGTCGACGCGATCGCGGTCTCGTCGGACGGCCTGCTGATCGCGGTGTCGCGCCGCGACGCCCCGGCCGACTCCGAGCGGCTCGCCGCGATCGTCTCCGGCATCACCAGCCTCGCCATGGGCGCGTCGGGCAACTACGGCCTCGGCGGCCTCAACAAGGTGATCATCGACCTGGAGAGCGGGCACGTCCTGGTGTCCTCCATAGGCAACGGCGCCGTGCTCGGCGTGGTCGCGTCGAAGGAGGCCAAGCTCGGCAACATCGCCTACGAGATGACCCTCTTCGCCAACCGGGTCGGCGCGGCACTCAGCCCCCAGCTGGTGCTGGAACTGAAGAACAATGTGGGCGTTTCACCGTCGAGGTGACCGGCCCCCGCCGGTGCCCGCGGGGCCGGGCGGAGCCGGCGGGCCGTACGCACCGGGAAGGATCGCGAAGGTGGCTGGTGACGCAGCGGTCGGAGGGGACGACGAGCTGCCGGAGGCGGCGGACGGCCGCCCGTCCCCCGTGCGGCCCTTCCTGCTGACGGCGGGCCGGGTGGCGGGGACCGCGGGTCCCGGCGCCGGTCCGCCCATTCCGATCGAGACGCAGGTCGTGGCGACGTCCGGCGGCCTCGCCGTCCTGGACAGCTTCGCCTCGGAGCACCGCGACATCATCGCGGCGTGCCGCCGCCCGCAGTCCCTCGCGGAGCTGGCGGCGAAGCTGCGCCTGCATCTGAACGTGGTCCGTGTACTCGCCGACGACCTGCGGGCCCAAGGGCGGCTCCGGGTCTACGTGCCCCGGGCGAACACCGCCCAGGACGCCTCTGTTCTCCGAAGGGTGATCGATGGTCTGCGCACCGTCCCCGACTCCAGGGGGTTCCTCCGTGAAGGCTGACCCGCCGGGCACGGTGGCCGAAGGGGACGACGAGTTCCAGCCGCCGCTGCCCGTGAAGATGGTGATCGCGGGCGGCTTCGGCGTGGGCAAGACCACGACCGTCGCGTCCATCTCCGAGATCGAGCCGCTCACCACGGAGGCCTCCATCACGACGGTCGCCGCGGGGGTGGACGACCTCAGCCACACACCGGAGAAGACGACCACGACCGTCGCCATGGACTTCGGCTGCATCACCATCGACCCGACGCTGAAGCTGTACCTGTTCGGCACGCCGGGGCAGGAGCGGTTCGGCTTCATGTGGGACGACATCGTGGAGGGCGCGCTCGGCGGCCTGGTGATCGTGGACACCCGGCGCCTCGACGACTGCTACGCGGCCGTCGACTACTTCGAGCACCGGGACATCCCCTTCGCCGTCGCGCTCAACGCCTTCGACGGGAAGGTCGAGTACGAACTCGACGAGGTGCGCTGGGCGCTGGACGTCTCCGACCATGTGCCGGTCACGGTCTTCGACGCGCGCGAGCGCGGCTCCGTGCGGGACACGCTGCTCGTGGTGCTCGAACTCGCCCTGGCCCGCGTCGAGGAGGCGGAGGCGCGCGCGGCGACCGAGCCGTGACGCCGCAGGGGCGGGCCTGACCTGGCGGACAGTCCCCGACCGGGCAGACAGCGCAGAGGGCCGGGCCCCGCAAGGGACCCGGCCCTCTCTGGCGCGCGCTCAGGACTGCCGCACGCCCCGCACGCCCCGGGAGACGGCGAACCGCGACACCAGCCAGAACAGGCCGAGCGTGGCGAGCGCGAGCGCGGCGACGAGGGCGGCGCCGCCCACCACCTTCTCGTAGTTGCGCTGGTAGAGGCCGTCCACGATGTAGCGGCCGACCCCGCCGAAGCTCACGTACGCGGCGATGGTCGCCGTGGACACCACCTGGATCGCGGCCGAGCGCAGGCCGCTGAGGATCAGCGGGAGCGCCACCGGCAGCTCCACCTGGAACAGCACCTTCGCGCGGTGCATGCCCATGCCCTTGGCCGCGTCCACCGGCGCAGGGTCGACCGTGCGCACCGCCTCGTACGTGGTGACGAGGATCGGCGGGATCGCCAGCACCACCAGCGGGATCAGCACCGGCAGTTTGCTCAGCCCCATCAGCACGAACAGCAGCACCAGCAGGCCGAAGCTGGGCAGGGCGCGCGCCGCGGTCGCCAGCAGGGCGAGGGCGTTGCCGCCGCGCCCGAAGTGGCCGGTGACGAGGCCGACGGGCAGGCCGACGGCCGCGGCGACGGCGAGGGCGATGAGCGAGTACTCGACGTGCTCGACCAGGCGGGTCGGGATGCCGTCGTAGCCGTGCCAGTGCGCGCTGTCGGAGAAGAACGCGCTCATGAAGTGGAAGATCGTCACAGCGTGCTCCCCGCGGTGGTCCTTGCGTCGGCCGCGCCGCCGGCGACCGGTCCCGCGGCCGAGGCGTCCGCCGCCTCGTCGGCCACCGGTGTCGTCGGCCCGCCGCGGCGCGCCCTGCGGGCGCTCTTGGGCAGCCACGGCGTCAGCAGCATGCGGATGAGGACGAGCGCGGCGTCCGCGAGGATCGCGAGGACGGCGGTCGTGACGACGGAGCTGACCGCGAGGATCGGCCGGTGGTAGAACATCGCGTCGGCGAGGAGGTTGCCGAGGGCGCCCTGGTTGCCGATGAGCGCGCCGACGCTGACCAGGCTGATGCTGGAGACGGTGGCGACCCGCAGGCCCGCGAAGATGGCGGGCACGGCGATCGGCAGCTCGACCGTGAGGTAGCGGCGCACGGGGCCGATGCCCATCGCGACGGCCGCCGCGTTGGTCTCGGGGGACACGGACCGCACGCCGTCCACGATCGCGGGGACGAGCACCACGAGGCTGTAGAGGGCGAGCGGGACGACGACCGTCGTCTCGCTCTGGCCCGTGTAGTCGATGAGGACCACGAAGAACGCGAGCGAGGGGACCGCGTAGAGAATGGTCGTGGCCCACAGCACCGGCGGGTAGAGCCAGGTGAAGCGGACGCAGAGCTGCGCGACGGGCAGGGCGAGCACCAGGCCGATCGCGACCGGCAGCAGCGCCTCCTGGAGGTGGACGCCGATCAACCCCAGATAGCTGTGCTGGAGGTCGCTCGGCATGTCGAAGAAACCGTTCACCGCGCGGCTCCCACGTCGACGGGGGCCGTGCCGCGGCGGGCGTGCGCCTCGCGGACCGCGGCGGCGACCGTCTCCTGGGAGGCGACGCCGACGGCCCGGCCCTCGCCGTCCACGGCGACGGCCCAGCCGGTGGGCGAGAGGACCGCGCAGTCGAGCGCGACGCGCAGCGAGTCCGTGCCCGCGCGGAACGTCTGGCCGTGCGGGAGCAGGCCGGGGGTGTCGCCGCGGCCGCCTGAGGCGCGCAGGGCCCCGGCGTCCGCCCAGCCGAGCGGCCGGCCGTCGACGCCGACGACGAGCAGGTACGGCAGGTGCTCGGGGGCGCGCGCCGCGATCTGCTGGGGCGTCGCGTCGACGGCGACGACGGCGCCGCGCTCCAGGGGCAGGGCGTCCGTGCCGAAGAAGGACAGGCCCCTGATGCCGCGGTCCGCGCCGAGGAAGTCCTCGACGGCCGCGTCCGCGGGTGCCGAGAGCAGTTCGTCAGGCGGCGCGTACTGGGCGAGCTTCCCGCCCGTGCGCAGCACCGCGATCATGTCGCCGACGCGTATCGCCTCGTCGATGTCGTGGGTGACGAACACGATGGTCTTGCCCAGCTCCGCCTGGATGCGCAGCAGCTCCTCCTGGAGGCCGCGCCGCACGACCGGGTCGACGGCAGAGAAGGGCTCGTCCATCAGCAGCACGGGCGGGTCGGCGGCGAGCGCGCGGGCGACGCCGACGCGCTGCTGCTGGCCGCCGGAGAGCTGGTAGGGGTAGCGCTTGGCCATGGCCGGGTCGAGCCCGACGCGCTCCATCAACTCCATGGAGCGCGCGCGGGCCTTCGCCTTCGACCAGCCCAGCATGCGCGGCACGGTGCCGATGTTGTCGACGATGGTGCGGTGCTGGAAGAGGCCCGCGTTCTGGATCACGTACCCCATGGACCTGCGCAGGGCGTTGACCGGCTTCTGCCGGATGTCCTCGCCGTCGATGGCGATGCGCCCGCCGCTCAGTTCGATCATGCGGTTGATCATGCGGAGGGTCGTGGTCTTGCCGCAGCCGGACGGGCCGACGAGCACGGTGATGGATCGGTCGGGTATCTCCAGGGAGAGCCCGTCGACGGCGACGGTGCCGTCGGGATACCTCTTGCTGACAGCTTCGATGGATATCAAGGCACCGATTACCCTTCGGTCCGGAATTCCGGCGGTGTGATGGCGATCATCGGGCGGTCGCTGGGCGATCGCAGGGGGGCAAGTGTAGACACCGCGGTTTTTCGGCCGGAGGCCACGGCCGTACGGCTCCGCGTGCCCCGCGCGGTCGCGCGGGCGGCCGCAGGCGGAGTCGAGGGCTCGGGAGTCCCGGGAATAGCGGGCGGGGTGTCCCCGTTGGAGTGGCTAGTTCAATATTCAACCAACGGCAGGAAGGGTGAGGGCGATGGAGTTCGGGATCTTCACCGTCGGTGACGTCACCGCGGATCCGACCACCGGAAGGACCCCGAGTGAGCACGAGCGGATCAAGGCGATGGTCGCCATCGCGCGGAAGGCCGAGGAGGTCGGGCTCGACGTCTTCGCGACGGGCGAGCACCACAACCCGCCCTTCGTCCCCTCCTCCCCCACCACCCTGCTCGGGTACATCGCGGCGTCGACCGAGCGGCTCGTGCTGTCCACCTCGACCACGCTGATCACGACGAACGACCCGGTGAAGATCGCCGAGGACTTCGCGATGCTCCAGCACCTCGCGGGCGGCCGGGTCGACCTGATGATGGGCCGCGGCAATACGGGCCCCGTCTACCCGTGGTTCGGCAAGGACATCAGGCAGGGCATCCCGCTGGCCGTGGAGAACTATGCGCTCCTGCACAAGCTGTGGCGCGAGGACGTCGTGGACTGGTCGGGGAGGTTCCGCACGCCGCTGCAGGGCTTCACCTCCACGCCGCGCCCGCTGGACGGCGTGCCGCCCTTCGTCTGGCACGGCTCCATCCGCTCGCCCGAGATCGCCGAGCAGGCCGCGTACTACGGCGACGGCTTCTTCGCGAACAACATCTTCTGGCCGAAGGGCCACTTCCAGAAGCTGATCGACCTCTACCGGCGCCGCTACGCCCACTACGGGCACGGCGCGCCCGAGCAGGCCGTCGTCGGCCTCGGCGGCCAGGTTTTCATGCGGGCGAGGTCGCAGGACGCGGTGCGGGAGTTCCGCCCGTACTTCGACAACGCACCCGTCTACGGGCACGGCCCTTCGCTCGAGGAGTTCACCGAGCAGACCCCGCTCACCGTCGGCAGCCCGCAGGAGGTCATCGAGAAGACGCTGGGCTTCCGCGAGACCTTCGGCGACTACCAGCGGCAGCTGTTCCTGATGGACCACGCGGGCCTGCCGCTGAAGACCGTCCTCGAACAGCTCGACCTGCTCGGCGAGGAGGTCGTCCCCGTGCTGCGCAAGGAGTTCGCGGTGGGGCGCCCGGCCCACGTGCCGGACGCGCCGCCCGCGCACCCCGCGATCCCGCGGGTGTGAGGCCCCCGTGGGGACGGAACACAGCACACGGACCACGGGTCACCGAGGACCAGGGCCGGCGGCCGGGGCGCCTGCGGCCCGGGGAAGGACCATCATGGGCGAGCTGAAGCTCGTGGCCGTCACGGCGGGGCTCGGCAAGCCGTCGTCGACGCGGCTGCTCACCGACCGGCTGGTCGCGGGCGTGACCGGGCACCTCGGGGCCGCGGCCCCGGCCCGCGTGCGCGTGGTCGAACTGCGCGACCTCGCCGTCGACATCGCGAACAACCTGGTCTCCGGCTGGCCGTCGAAGGCGCTCGGCGAGGCGCTGGAAGCGGTGTCGGACGCGGACGCGCTGATCGCGGTGACCCCGGTGTTCGCCGGGTCGTACAGCGGGCTGTTCAAGTCCTTCTTCGACCTGCTCGACCCCGAGGCGCTCACTGGCACGCCGGTCCTGCTCGCCGCGACCGGCGGCACCGCGCGCCACTCCCTCGTCGTGGAGCACGCGCTGCGTCCCCTCTTCTCGTACCTGCACGCGCTGACGCTGCCCACCGCCGTGTTCGCCGCCACGGACGACTGGGGCGCGGCCGCCGACACCCACGCGGGCGGCCTCCCGGCCCGGATCGACCGCGCGGGCAGGGAGTTCGCGGCGCTGCTCACCCCGTCGGACCCCGGCGCCCCCGGGCCGACCGCCGGCCCGGGGGCCGAAACGGAACAGCACCACGAAACGGAACCCGGCGCCGAAGCGGAATCCGACCTGGAGGTCATCCCCTTCGAGCGGCTGCTCTCGGGGAGCTGACCGGGGCGGGCCCCGGCACCGCGACCACGTCGGCCACCACGCACCCCGCGTTGTCCGGCGCGCCCGCCGCGTCCACGAGGGCCATCAGGGCGGCCACCGCCGACTCGGGGGAGGGCGCGGACGAGGGCGCGAGGGCCGCCCGTACCGCCTCCTGCGGTACGACCGCCGAAAGGCCGTCCGTGCACAGCAGATAGCGGTCCCCCGGCCGCGCGTCGCGCAGCCCCACGTCGGCGGTGGTGGTGGCGGTGCATGTGCCGGCGCCGGGACCGGCGTCGGATCCCTCGGTGGCCCTGCCGATGAGGGCGCGGACCAGCATCGCGCGCTGGGGGTGCGACGCGGCCTCCGACGGGTCGAGCTCGCCCGCGTCGACCATCGCCTGCACCACCGTGTGGTCGTGCGTGATCAGGAACAACTCGCCGTCGCGCAGCAGGTAGGCGCGGGTGTCCCCGATGTGCACCAGGGCCAGCTGCGAGCCTGTCCAGGCGAGCGCGGTCAGCGTCGTACCCGACTCCTCGAACGGCTCGACCGCCAGGCCCGCGGCCTCCGCGGAACCCGCCAGTGCGTTCAGCAGGTCAGCGCTGCCGAGCACCTCGGGCAGCCGGGCCCGCAGCGCCCCGATCGCCGCCTCGCCCGCCGGGGCGCCGAGCCGTCCGTAGCCGTCGGCGACCGCGAACAGCCGGTCGCCCGCGTACACCGCGTCCTGGTTGGTCTCCCTGACCCGGCCGCGCGCCGTGTGCGACGCGTACCGCACCGCGAGCCGCGGATTCCCGGTGTCCTTCGTGTCCATCGCCGTCACGTCCCTGTCTGGCGCGCCCCTGGGGCCCGCCGTCAGATGTCCGACGAGGAAGGCGGCGAGGTCGCGCCTGGCCGCGGTCTCGGCCTCGACGGCAGCCCAGTAGGACTCGACCTCCCGGCCCGCCGCCACCGGATCGGTGGCGAACAGCTCGCACACCCGGCGGATACGGGAGAGTGGCATGCCGATGCGGCGCAGCCACACGACGAGGCGCGCGTGGTCCGCCTGCGCGGGCTCGTAGTAGCGGTAGCCGCTCAGGGCGTCCACCCGCGCCGGTCTGAGCAGGCCGAGCTCGTCGTAGTGCCGTAGCGCCTTCGCCGACAGGCCGCTCGCCCGCGCGAACGCGCCGATCGTCAGCCGTGCCGTACGCCGACTGCCCTGGCCCTCGCGGCCGTTCTGGCCGTCCTGCCTGCCCTGGCCGTCCTGCCCGTGCTCGCCCCGGGTCCGCTCCACAGCGGCCGCCCCCGTTTCTTCCTCGTGCCGCGCGGTCCTTTCCGCCCGGCACGACCGATGCTGGGGCTTCCCCCAGCGGCAAGGTCAACGGGCGCGCGGGCTCAGGCCGATGTGGTGTCGGACGGCTGCTCGTGGGTGTACCACCAGTAGGAGAGGACCACGGTGACCGCAGCCCCGATCACCAGGCCGAAGCCCACGGACCGGTAGATGCTGAAGTCGCCGAGCCCGCGCAGGAATCCGACGGCGGAGCCCAGGAAGACGCCCCAGAGCGGCGCGCGCTGCTCGCGGCTCAGCCTGTGCTGGGTGAAGAGGATGACGTACATGACGGCGGCGAAGCCGACCCCGGAGGCGACGGCGAGCCACAGCTGCGTGTAGTCGGCGGGGCCGCCGGCGCGGGCCATGAAGGCCGCGTACGCGCCGTAGCCGATTCCCATGAGCATCGGGATGCCCATGGCGAGCGGCGAGTGGCCGCCGTGGAACATGCCGTCGCGTCCCGCTGCGGCCCTGCGTGGAGTCGGTGCTGCGTGAGCGGCCATGTCGGGCAACTCCCTACGTCGTCACGTCGTCGGGCCGGGGCGGCTCGGCGCCCCGGCGGCCCCCTTCCAGGGCACACCCGGCGCAGGGCACCGGCAACCCGGCCGCGACGCCCGCGGCGAGACCGGGTGGAATATAGATGAATATCCCTTTTGTTCATCCGGGCGCACCATGGACTCATGAGCCAGAACACCGCACACACACCTCCTGGCGCCGGCGCCACCGCGGGCCGGGGGCCCGGCGCGGGGCACGGCAGGCACGACGACCACGACCGCGCTGCCGTCTGGGCAGCCGGCGGCGCCCTCTTCGCGGGCACGCTGCTCCTCGTCTCCGGGATCATGGACATCCTCCAGGGGATCGTCGCGATCGCGAAGGACAGCGTGTACGCGCAGGTGAACAACTACGTGTACGCGTTCAACATCACCAGCTGGGGCTGGATCCACCTGGCGCTCGGCGTCCTGACGGCGCTCGTGGGACTCGGCGTCCTCAGGGGCGCGACCTGGGCCAGGCTGACCGGCATCGCGCTGGCCGCGCTGAACGTCTTCGCGCAGTTCATGTTCCTGCCGTACGCGCCGGTCTGGGCGATCCTGGCGCTCGGCGTCTCGGTCTTCGTGATCTGGTCGCTGGCCTGGGACCGCGGGGGACACCGGGCCGGCTGAGCCCCGCGGCCCACCGGGCCGCGAGGGGTAGGGAGGGGGGCGGCGCGGACCCACGCCGCGCCGACCGCACCCCCGCCCGCGTGCCGGGGACCTTGTCCGTCCGCCTGGGAGGCCGGCGTTCCTGGTCAGCGGCGAGTTCGCGGTGCCCGGTTCCCCGATCTGCCGCACACCGACCACCGCGCCCTGCTCGTACGACTCGACCTGCACGGGTGAAGGGACCAGGATCGGTACGTACGCGACCGGCGGGCCGCACCCGCGGCCCGGAACGCCAGAGAGGCAGGCGTGCGATGAGCGCACCCAGCGACGACAAGGGCATCCTCCACACCATCAACGGCCTCGTGGACGAGGAGCACGCCCTGCGCGAGCGCTCCTCGGCCGCCCAGGGGCCGGCGGCCGAGGAACGCGAGCGGCTGCGCGCGGTCGAGATCGAACTCGACCAGTGCTGGGACCTGCTGCGGCAGCGCCGCGCCAAGTCCGAATACGGCGAGGACCCCGCATCCGCAAAGGTCCGCCCGCCCGCCGAGGTGGAGAACTACCAGGGCTGACCCCGGGCCCGCGCCCCGGCCGTCGAGGGCCCGTCGACCGGGTCAGGTGCCGCCCTGGAGGCGGTCGAGTTCGCGGCGGTCGCGCTTGGTGGGGCGGCCGGCGCCGCGGGGACGTACGGAGACCGGGGCGGCGAACTCGCGGGGAGGGGGCGGCGGGCTGTTGTCGACGTAGCACGTCGTGGCCACGGGGGCGCCCACGCGCTTCTTGATCAACTTCGTGACGACCACGCGGCGTTCGCGCCCCGAGTGCCAGACCCGTACCTCGTCGCCCTCCTTCACCGGCTGCGACGGTTTGACGCGTTCGCCGTTCACGCGGACGTGCCCGCCCTTGCAGGCGGACGCCGCCTGGGAGCGCGTCTTGGTCAGGCGTACGGACCAGACCCAGCTGTCCACCCGTACGGACGGGCCGCCGCCCGGCACCTGCGGCGGGGCGGCGGGGGCGGTCTCCGGCCGCGGGTCCTGGTCGGTCGGTTCTTCGGCGGGCATGCGACCGAGCGTAGCGCCGGAGCGGAGCGTGTGGGCGGTGTGTGCGCGGTGGGCGCAAGGGGGCGGCGCGGAGGGGCGGTTCGGTATGCGGCACAGGGCGAGGCTGGGGCCCGGCGGGAGTGGCGGCTAACCTTACGTATCCGCCCTGGCCAGAAATGTGGGGCACCCTGGGCCGCTCCGCGGGCCCTTGGTCGCTCCCCGGCACCCCCAACTCAGCTGAAAGGGCTCCCCATGGGCATTCGGAGCTTGTTGCGCAAGGTGTTCGGACGCGACGGAGCCGACACGCGCGGCCCTGCGGAGCGCAAGGGCGACGAGTCCGCCGCGGCGACGATTCCGTCGCAGGCGGACCGCGCCTCTTCGGCCGCGCGGCCGGCCCCCGAGGAGTCCGCGGCGCAGGCCGCTGCCGCGCCGACCGTTCCCGGGCCGTCCCGCCCCGCCCCCGAGGAGGCGGCCGCCGACCTGGTGGCCGCGGCCTTCGACAACCCGCGTCCCGCGGGGTCCGCTGCGCGGGCCGCGGGGAGTGAGGAGGCCGCGGACCACGGGCCCGCGCCCGTCGAGCCCGCCGCGGAGGCCGCGCCCGCCGCGCCCGCCGAGGACGCGCCCTCCGGGGAGGTCGAGCCGGAGGCGGCCGCCGGGAGCGCGTCTGCGGCTGGGGACGCCGCTGGGGCCGAGTCCGAGCCTGTCGCCGGGGCCGAGCCCGCTGTGGAACCCGAAGCCGGTGGAGAGGCGGCCCTCGCCGCCGAGGAGCCGGCTGCGGAGGACGCACGGCCCGCGGCCGGGAGCGTGACCGCTGCCGAGGCCGAACCGGCCGCGGAGGCCGCGGCCCCCGCCCACGTCGAGCCGGAGGCCGAGGGGGAGTCCGGGCCCGAGCAGGCCGCCGGGAGCGTGGCTGCGTCGGCCGCAGAGGCCGAGGCCGCTGCCGGGGCTGAGCCCGTGGCAGAGGCTGCGCCGGAGCCGGAGCCGGAGCCGGAGCCGGAGCCGGAGCCGGAGCCGGAGCCGGAGCCGGAGCCGGAGCCCGCGGCTGCGGCTGCGGCTGCGGGTGAGGCGTCCGCCGCGGAGCCGGTGCCCGCGGCTGAGGGCGCGGGGGCTGTGCCCGGGGGGTTGGCGGGGGCTTATGGGGCTGCTGGGGCGGCGCTGGACGGGCGGGCGCCGGAGCGGGCCGTGTATCTCGTGCTCGACAGGTCCGGGTCGATGCGGTCGTTCTACAAGGAAGGCAGCGCGCAGCGGCTCGGGGAGCGGGTCCTCGCGCTGGCCGCGCACCTCGGCGGCGAGGACGCCGTCGTGCACACCGTGTTCTTCTCGACCGACATCGACGGCTCCGCCGACCTCTCGCTCGACGCGTACGAGGACGTCATCGACAAGACGCACGCCGGGCTCGGGCGGCTCGGCAGGACCAGCTACCACCGCGCGGTCGAGGAGGTCGTGGAGCACTACGAGAAGTCGCAGGCGGCGTCCGAGGGGCGTCCCGCGCTCGTCGTGTTCCAGACGGACGGCGCACCCGACGCACGGCTCGTCGCGCGCCAGGCGCTGAGCGATGTCGCGGGCAAGTCGCTGGCCTGGGCGTTCGTCGCCTTCGGCCCGTACGAGTCGAAGGCGTTCGACTTCCTGCGCAAGAGCGAGCAGGAGATGGCGCACGTCGGGTTCTTCCACGCGGGCCCCGCGCCGCACACGCTGCCCGACGCCGAGCTGTACGCGGGCATCGTCGCGGCCTGGGACGCGGCGGGCGGCCGCTGAGCGACGGCCCCGAGGCGGGGCGGGGCCGCTCGGGAGCGGAGTCCGGCGGCCCCCGCCCCGCTCACCGTCCGGGCAGCGCAGGCGCGGCCGCCTTCGTGGGCAGGGCGACGGTCACCACGAGGCCGCCGACGCCGCGTCGGCCGGCCACGGCCGAGACGCCCCCGCCGTGTGCCTGGGCGATGGACCGGACGATGGAGAGGCCCAGGCCCGCCCCGGCCCCCGCGCCGAGGCGGTCGCGGCCCTCGCCCCTGCGGAACGGCTCGAACAGGGCGGGGATGTCCGCGGGTGGCACATCGGGCCCGGTGTTGGCGATCCGCAGGGTGCCGTTCTCCACGGCGACCTCGACCGTGCCGCCGGGCACGTTGTACTTCGTGGCGTTGGCCAGCAGGTTCGCCACCAGCCTGGACAGCAGCAGCCGGTTCCCGCGCACCGGGCGGCCCCGCACGCCCTCGGCCGCGTCCTCGCACCGCGGGGCCGCAGGCGGTGCGAGGCCGTGCCGCGCCGCCTCCTCGGCGACCAACTCCCGCAGGTCGACGTCGTCGAGCTCCTCGTCGGCGAGGCCGCGCTCGCTGCGGGCGAGGACGAGCAGCCCCTCGATGAGCTGCTCGCTCCTGCGGTTGTTGTCGAGCAGCATCGCCCGCGTACGGGCCAGCTCGTCGGGGCCCGAAGCCTCGTCGAGGCCCACCTGGATCGCCGCGCGCTGGGTGGCGAGCGGCGTGCGCAGCTCGTGCGAGGCGTTGGCGATGAACCGCCGTTGGCTGTCGAAGGCGCGCTCCAGCCGGGCGAGCAGCGCGTCGAGGGTGTCGCCGAGCTCCTTCAGCTCGTCGTCGGGGCCGCGGGCCGCGATCCGCTCGTACAGGTTGCGCTCCGAGAGGCCCCGCGCCTTCTCGGTCATCGCGCGTACCGGGCGCAGCACCCGGCCGGCGGTCCACCAGCCGACGACGACGGCGAGCAGCGCCATCGCGAGCAGGGCGACCAGCGACCAGAACAGCAGCTCGTTGCGGGCCGCGTCGCTGACGTGGTCGGTGAGCTGGAACAGCGTGACCCGCGCCGGGCGCCCCGCCGTGCGCGCCGCGAACAGCGGCTCCCGCGCCCCCTGCCCGGGAACGGCGCTCCACACCGGGACGACGTCGGCGCGCGCCGCGATCTCGGCGGCCTCCTCGTGGGTGCTCGCGCTGGAGAACAGGTTGACGATCCCGAGCAGGCAGGCGCCGAGCACGACGAAGACCCCGCCGTAGACGAGGGCGATCCGCGTCCTGATCGTCGAGCCGGGGCCGAGCACCGTGGCCCGCCCGCGCCCGCGCCCGCGCCCCTGCCGCGCCCCCGGGCCCGCAGGACCCCTCAGGCCTCCAGCATCCCCCGGGGCCTCCCCGGCCGCCGTCGCGCTCACAGCGTGTACCCCACTCCCTGCACCGTCTTGATCAGCGGCGGTTCGCCGAGCTTGCCGCGCAGCTTGCTCAGGCACACCCGCACGGCCCCGGTGAACGGGTCGGCGTGCGCGTCCCAGGCGCGTTCCAGCAGCTCCTCGGCCGAGACGGGCGCGCCGTCCGCCTCCAGCAGTATCTGGAGCACGGAGAACTCCTTGGGCGACAGGTCGAGCAGCCGCCCGTCGCGGTACGCCTCGCGCCGCACCGAGTCGAGCCGTAGCCCCGCGCGCTCCAGCTGGGGCGGCACGGGTCTCGCGCTGCGGCGGCGCAGCGCCCGCACCCGCGAGACCAGTTCGGGGAACTCGAAGGGCTTGCCCAGGTAGTCGTCGGCCCCCAGGTCGAGCCCCGCGACCCTCTCCTCCATCGACGCGGAAGCGGTCAGCATCAGGATGCGGGTGCGCGACGCGTCGGCGACGAGCTTGCGCGCCACGTCGTCGCCGTGCACGCGCGGCAGGTCGCGGTCGAGGACGACGACGTCGTAGTCGTGCAGGCCGAGGTAGGCGAGCGCGGCGTCGCCGCTGTAGACCGTGTCGACGGCGAAGCCCGCGCGGCGCAGCCCCGTCGCGATCAGCTCGGCCAGGATCTCCTCGTCCTCGGCGACCAGCACCCGCATGCCCGACGTCCCTGCCTCTCGCCCCGTTCCTGCCTGTCCCCGTGCCGCGCCCTCGGGGAGTCGGAGCGGTTTCGCTGGTTTCACCCTGAGTTGTGACGGTCCTGGCAGGCAGTCCTACCGCACCGGGTGTTTCGCAAAGCTCTCCGCGCCGGCGCGGCCGCCGGCTACTCGCCGTCGACCAGCAGCCGTTCGAGCGCGGCGCGCGCCCGCGCGTCCGAGCGCCCGCGGGCCGCGATCGCCTCGGCGAGCCGCCGCGCCCACTCGTCCATCTCCACGGGCGTACGGGACAGCACCACGCCCCGTACGACCTTCATGACCTCGGCGACGAGGCGGCCGCGCGTCATCGTCAGCACGAGCCGCTCGTCGCCCAGAAAGACCTCGGCGCGCTCGACGCGGCCGTCGCGCCCGGCCATCCGGTCCGCCATCGACCGCCTGCGCTCCAGCGCGACGGAGCCCGGCGGCAGCGCCTCGGCGAGGGAGCCGCCGAGCACCTGCGCGTACACGTCGAGGTCGGCGGCGTCCCTGCGCAGCGCCGCGGCGAGCAGCTCGACGGAGGTACCTGGCCCCGTGCCGCCCGTGGCGTCGTCGTTCATCCGCGTCGTCCCTTCCCCTTCTCCGCCCTCGCCCGGCCTTCGGCCGTCGAGGCTGAGCACCGCGGCCGTCAGCCGTCGAGGCTGAGCACCATCGTCGGCCGGGCGATCTCATGGTCGTCGCGCAGCGGCCGCACCGCCGTGCCGATGGAGAAGAACTCCGTGGTGTGGCCGCCCCAGCGGTGGTTGTGCGCGTTCAGCTGGACGCCGACGACGCCTTCCGCGTGCAGCTCCTCGGCCTCCGCCTGCATCCGGGCCATCGCCAGCTCGCGGGCGTCGTACAGGGCCTGGGTGAAGCGCTCGATCTCCACGTTCTTGCCGAAGTTCGACAGCGCGGCGCCCATCCGCTGGTGCGCCACGTGGTACACGCAGGTCCCCATGACCATGCCGAGCGGCGCGTACCCCGCCCTGATCAGCGTCCAGAAGTCCTGGCCCGACAGGTCGGAGGTGAACGGCTGGCCCTTGTTGTTGCGCCAGGACGTGCCGCCGGGCGCGGGCTCGTCCGCCTTCACCGCCGTGCCGATGGCGATGAACTCGGCGATGTCGTTGCCGAAGTCGCGCGCCTCCACGCTGAGGCGCACGCCGACGATGCCGTCGGCGCCGAGCTGCGCCGCCTCCGCCTCCATGCGGGTCATGGCCAGCTCGCGCGCGTGGTACATCGCCTGGCTGAGCGTCTCCAGTTCCTGGTTCTTGCTCCAGCGGCCGATCTGGATGCCGACGTGGTAGATCGAACTGCCGAGCACCAGGCCGATGGGCCGGAAGCCGGCCTCCCTGACCAGCAGGAACTCGTTGACCGACAGGTCGCTCGTGAAGATCGACCCGGCCTTGCCCGGGGTCAGCTCCGCGAGCCGGCGCATGGCGTCGGCGGGAACACCCTCCTGCGCGGCCGAGGGCCCGGCGCCCTGCTCCCCTGCCGCCCCGGATTCCGTACCGCTCACTTCGTCACCCCTGTCGTGTGCGCCTGCCTGGTCCACTCTGTCACCGCTCATCCCCGCTCATCCCTGCTCCCCCAGGTCGCGCAGCTCCCGCACGATCCGCGTCCGCTCCAGCGAGTCCCCGTACGGCGACGACTCGACGGCGGCGAGCCGCGCCCGCAGCCGGTCCCCGCGGCGGCCGAGCGGCAGCACGGCCAGGGTGCGCGGCTCGGCGGGCGCGCGGTGGAACGCCGCGACGGACGTGCCGATCATGGTGGAGTCCGCCACGTGGTCCCGCCGGTCGGGCAGCCGCCAGCAGGAGAACTCCCGCACCACGAGCGAGCCCTGCGCGAGGATCACGCCCTCGGCGCCCCTGGCGCGCGCCTGCCGTTCGAGGCCGCGGCGTGAGGCGGCCCGCGCCTCGGTGACGACCTCGGACCACCCGTCCACCTCGGCGTTGTTCCAGCTCGACGCCTGCACGGTGGTGAGGAAGTTGTCGTGCGTGACGCCCCTGGCCATGCCGACGAGCAGCTCCACGGGGACCCAGCCGTTCGAGACGAGCTTCGCGAAGCCCTGGCCGTCGAGGTGGCAGGTGAAGGGCCGCGGCGGGCGGACCGCGCCGCGCGCCCGCACGGCGGTGCCGATGACCTTGAACTCCAGATAGGAGGGGTCCGTGGGGAACGGCGCGACGGTCAGCTCGGCGGAGACCACGCCGTCGCCGCCGAGGGCCGCGCACTCCGCGGAGAGCCGGCCGAGGGCGGCCCTGCGCGCGCCGTCGTAGCCTTCGAGGCGGTGCAGGACCGTGCGGCTCGGGGCCGAGCGGTTCAGCAGGTCGGTGCCGGAGTAGCCGCAGTCGTAGACGTTCCAGATCTGGTAGACGGCCGAGCCCATGACCTGCCCGACCGGCTCGAAGCCGACCGAGCGCACCGCGGCGAACGCGCCGGTCGAGAGCGCCGACGTCCAGGTGCCGCTCTGCCGCGCGTCCGCGAGCCGCTCGCGGGCGGCCGGCGGCAGCCCCGCGCCGCTCCACGCGCCCGCGCCCTCCGCGCCGCCGACGGCGCCCGCACCGCCCGTGCCACCTGCCACAGGACCGCACCTCCTGCCTTCTGCCGCCTGCCGTGCGGCCCCTGCGCCGCCCGCCGCGCACGCCCTGCCCACGAGGGGGAACGATCGGCCGGGCCCCGAAGATCCCGCCCGCGGCGGCGGCCGGGATCCCGCCCGCCGCGCACGCGTCCCCACCATGGTCGCGCCCGCCCCCGCCCCGGGGGAAACCGTTCGGAGGCACGCGAACGCGGCGGATACCATTTCGTCCATGGCGGCCACAGAACCCGAAGCGCGGGGCGGGAAGACGTACTACGTCTCCACCCCCATCTACTACGTCAACGACGCCCCCCATCTGGGCCACGCCTATACGACCGTCGCAGGCGACGTGCTCACCCGCTGGCACCGCCAGCGCGGCGAGAAGGTGTGGTACCTCACCGGCACGGACGAGCACGGTCAGAAGATCCTGCGCACCGCCGAGGCGCACGGGGTCACCCCGCAGGAGTGGTGCGACAAGCTCGTCGAGGAGTCGTGGCGGCCCCTGTGGACCCACCTCGACGTGGCCAACGACGACTTCATCCGCACCACGGAGAAGCGCCACACGGACCGCGTCCAGGAGTTCGTGCAGGACCTGTACGACAAGGGCGAGATCTACAAGGGCGGCTACGAGGGCCCGTACTGCGTCAGCTGCGAGGAGTACAAGCTCCCCGGCGACCTGATCGAGGCCGAGGACGGCACGCCGCTGTGCGCCATCCACAAGAAGCCGGTGGACATCCTCGAAGAGGAGAACTACTTCTTCAAGCTCAGCGAGTACGGCCCGAAGCTGCTCGCGCACTACGAGGCGAACCCCGGCTTCATCCAGCCGGAGTCCGCGCGCAACGAGGTCGTGAACTTCGTCAAGCAGGGCCTACAGGACCTGTCGATCTCCCGCTCCACCTTCGACTGGGGCGTCCCGGTCCCGTGGGACCCCAAGCACGTGATCTACGTGTGGGTGGACGCGCTGCTCAACTACGCGACGGCCGTCGGCTACGGCTCCGACCAGGCGAAGTTCGATGCGACCTTCCCCGCGGACGTGCACCTGGTGGGCAAGGACATCCTCCGCTTCCACGCGATCATCTGGCCCGCGATGCTGATGGCGAACGGCCTGCCGCTGCCCGGCAAGGTCGCGGCCAACGGCTGGCTGCTCGTCGGCGGCGAGAAGATGTCGAAGTCCAACCTCACCGGCATCAAGCCGCAGGACCTCACCTCGCACTTCGGCGTCGACGCGTACCGCTGGTACTTCCTGCGCGCGATCGCGTTCGGCCAGGACGGCTCGTTCTCCTGGGAGGACCTGAGCGCCCGCTACACCTCCGAGCTGGCCAACGACTACGGCAACCTCGCCTCCCGCGTCGCCGCCATGGTCGGGAAGTACTTCGACGGGAAGCTGCCCGCGGCCGCCGCGGACGGCGAGGCGGAGCGCGCGGTGCACGAGGGCCTCGCGACGGCGGTCGCCGAGGCGGACCGGCGCATCGGCGAGGAGCTGGACTTCGCGGGCGGCATCGCGGCCGTCTTCGACTTCGTGAAGCAGGTCAACGGCTACCTCACCGAGCAGGAGCCCTGGAAGGTCGCCAAGGACGCCTCGGACGAGGGCCGGGCGCGCCTCGCGACGATCCTCTACACGGCGGCCGAGTCGCTGCGCGCTCTCGCGGTCCTGCTGCACCCGGTGATGCCCGCGAGCAGCGAGAAGCTCTGGCAGTCGCTGGGCGCCGCCGAGTCGCTCGGCGCCCTCGCGGACCAGCGCATCGGCGAAGCCGCCCGCTGGGGCCTGCTGCCCGAGGGCACCACGGTCACCAAGGGCGAGGCCCTCTTCCCCCGCCTTGAGGAGCCTGCCACGGCGGTCTGAGGCGGGCTCGCGCCGCCCCCGGAGGCCGGGGCCGTGTCACGGGGACACGGCCCCGGCCTCCGCCGTATCCCGTGACCTGCCCCGGTCTCCTTCGCGTCCCGTGGCCGGTCGGCTCAGCGCTCCGGGCGGCCGAAGCGCACCGCGACGCCCGGCGAGCAGAGGACGCTCGCCGGTGCGCCCGAGGGCGCCGGCAGGCCCGCGGCCTCGACCAGCGTCTCCCGGCAGTCGAGCAGCTCGGCGCGGTGCAGCGGCCAGCGCGCGTGCGTGTTCGGCAGGTGGGCGAGACGGCCCCCGAGCGTCGTGTGGAGCGCCCAGCGCGCGGTCAGGAAGTGTTCGAGCGGGGTCGGCTCCGCGATCGGCCCGCCCGCCCTGACGCTGATCCTGGCCGCGGCGCCGACCGGCCCCGGCCAGCGCCGCCCGCTGGTGTAGGTGAGGACGTCGCCCGCCCGCCGCACCCGCATCCGCGCCCACATGTACGGCAGGCGCAGCGCCGCGCGCGCCACCAGCACCGGCACGAGCCGGGACGCGTCGAGGGAGCGGAAGACGACGGCCCTGCGGCCGCGCGCGTCGACCGAGTACAGCCGCACGTTGGTCTCGGGGAACGTCCCCAGGTACGGCACCCCGGGCAGCCGGAACCAGCCCACCCGCTCCATCCGGAACGCGATGAGCCCCACATACGCGGCGCCCTCGTGCAGGTCGGGCACGGTCCCCGGGGGCAGCAGCGGCGCGACCCGCGCCGGGTCCACCGCCCAGTGCAGCATCGCGAGGTCGCGCCACTCCTGGGTGAGCAGCGGGCGGGGCTGGGCGCGCGGCGGCTCGGGCGCGACCGGCTCGGGACGCCCGTACCCGCCGTGCCCGCCGCCTGTGCCGCCCCTGCCGCAGGTGGGACTCTCCATCCCGCCAGCATCGCAGCCCGGGCCCGCCCGTGCCCGGCGGCGGGCGGGCGCTGAATCAGAGTTGTTGCTGCTTCGCGCCCGGAGGGAGCAGACATGGCGTGAAGACGACCAGATGAAGTTCGTCGGGGCTTCTGTAGCCGGAGACATCGATGGAAAAGTGCTTGTCCTGACTCCTCGCCTCCAGAACGACCGCGGGATCGAGGGACGCGTCGTTGCGGAAACTCATGATCTCCAATCCGCGCTGTTCGAGATCGTCCTTGATCTTTGCGGCAGCACTACCGTGCCGCTGTGCGGCCAGCGGTGCGTGGGCCCGGTAAGTGAGTGTGAAGCGGCCGTCACCGGCCATCTCGTCGTTCCGGCCGACGCAGTCGGAGAACTGGGGCCTGACGCTCTTCGCGTCGACCTCGGCGTTGGCGCTTCGCGCTATGGACTGAGCGAAGTGGGCAGCCCAGGACTGGGCGTCCTCCCGGCTCATCCGCGGCAACGGAGCGTTCTTGTCTGCGTTCTTTGAGGACATGCAGCCTCCCAGGAGCAGGAGTGAGACGAGCGTCAGAACGGGCACCGGCCAATGCGTTCCCCTCATGAGGGGGACACCTGCTTTCGTGTCTCCGGCAGGATCAAGGAACTATGGGGGTCATGGGGTCGTCGTGCGGGGCAGCACGCACGAGACTCGGTGTCTTTCCCGCGATGATCCTCCCCATGTTCTCCAGACCGATGCTGCCGTTGTCGAAGTAACTGCTGTGGCCGCCGGGTTCGACCTCGAAGACGCTGCCGCCGAACCTGTCCGAGGTTGGATTCTCGCCCAGGGAGAGTCCGGAGAGGTACTGGGCGACGGGGTCGTTGGGTGACGCGCCCGCGTACACGTGGTCGCGTGGGATGCCGAACGAATCGCTGTAACCGTTCATGCCGGGACTACCCACGGCCACGATGTCGTCGGCGCCCAGTTGCCCGCCTCGTGCGGCAGTGCCCACCAGAGTCGAGCCGTAACTGTGCCCTATTACCGTGATGTGGTGGTGCATCGCGCCCTGAGCGGCGCGTGTCCCGTCAACGAACCGACGGAGGTCGGCTGCCCCGCTTTCCGCACGCCAGGTTGTCACAACACTGGGGTCGAGCTCCGGGGCGTCGTAGCCCAGCCAGAACACGGTCGAGACAGGCCCCTTCGGACGAGCGTCCTCGGCGGCCTGCTGCAGCAGGCCGATGCGGTTCAGCGATCCCGGCAGGCTGCTCATTGTGGTGGTCGTACCAGGTACGTATACGCCTGTGTCTGTGGCCGTGTCGGGATTGCCCATGGCGATGACCGCCTTCCCGTCGCCCGTCGCGTTGAAATCCAGAAGGTAGAGCTCCTCGCCTTCGGGGGCCCCGGCGTGTGCGTCCAAGGCGTTCTTCAGCTGCATCAATGTCTCGTGACGCGGGTCCAGGACGGCAGAGGTGCCGACCCCGTAGTCGTGACCGGTCAGAAAGTCCGGGTCGTCGAGCTGCTCGTTGAGCGAGAGGCGGTTCGCGCCATCGCGTACTGCCGCCGGAAGTCCGTCGACGCCCCCGATGAACTGCGGGTAGAACAGCATGTAATCGCGTCGCTGATCAGCGGTGAGTCCGCTCCACCAGCGGGCTGCGGCTTCAGGATCCTTCGGCGGCTTAGGCTCGTTGATGCCGAGGAGTTGCATGGCGGCCTGTGCGTCGGAACCCGCCTCGTTGTACGCGTGCTGCCGGTACTGGCCCATGACATCGCCGTGGAGCAGGGACAACGCCCTCTTCCCGTCCTCGGACGCCTGGTGCGCCTCGGTGAGAGCGGAGTCCATCCGCCGACGATAGCCGTTGAGTGTGCCGGCGGCTTCTTCTGCCTCGTAACGGGAAGGAAAACGCGGCGGGTTGACTGTGCCGCTGTCGTCCACCGAGTAGCCGGCGGCCTCCGCGTCTCTGACCACGTTCTTGAGGTCGTTCCTGGCCCTCTCCATGCGCTCATGGACCGTGGTGAGGACCGTGCCGATTGCCTCTGCCTCCACCCGCCCGATGTCCAGACGGTTCTCGACGCCAGTGAGGAACGCGAAGGCGGAGGTGGCGGCCTCGCCTGCCCAGCCTGCCTTACGCAGCGGGACGGTCACCTGCCGCTGGTATCGGGTGTGCGCGCTCTCCAGCTCTTCTGAGAGGTCGCGCCACTTCTTGGCCGCATCCGAGATGCTGGTCAAGTCGAGACGCCAGAGGAGTTCGAAGGGGGACGGCATTCGCTAGACACCCTCGAAATCGCGAACGGTGAGTGTTTCGTTCCACTCGTGGGACGCGGCGCACCCGCGGAGAGCTTCGGCGGCAGCCGACAGACGCTCCTGGAGCCCCTTCAGAGCGGGGCGCCAGCTGTCAGAGAGGTCGTGGATCTCGGCAGCGACCGACCAGCCTTCCAGCGAGGCTGCGGCCGCCCCCATGCAGCTGAGTGCCCCGTCGATCCGGTCTGCCATGATCGCGCCGTTGATGGCGTCCACGCCGTGTGCAGACGCTCTCAACTCGTCTGGTGCCACGTTCAGATCAGTCACTATCGCCCCCGAAAGCGCGCTCTCCGTGACCGGCACTCTACAGAAAATGACGGTGAGAGCGCGTTGGCCCTCGGCCCGCGCCCGGTCCACGGCGGCCCCGGCGGCGGGCGGATCAGCGGTTGCGCAGGCGCCAGCCGTGGGCGCGCTCGTAGCTGCCGAAGAGGTCGGCATAGCGGCCGCCCGCCGCGAGGAGGGCCGTGTGGGTGCCGTGTTCGACCACGCGGCCGCCTTCGAGCACGGCGATGGCGTCCGCGTCGGCGATGGTGGCCGGCTGGTGGGCGATGATCAGGAGGGTGCGGCCGCGGGCCAGCTCGCGCAGGGCCTCGTGGACGGCGACCTCGTTCTCCGCGTCGAGCGCCGAGGTGGCCTCGTCGAGGAGGACGACCGGGGTGTCCTTGAGGAGGGTGCGGGCGATCGCGACGCGCTGGCGCTCGCCGCCCGAGAGCAGGGAGCCGCCCTCGCCGACCGGGCTCGCCCAGCCCGCGGGCAGCCGCTCCACGATCCGGTCGACCCGGGCGCGCCGCGCGGCCTCGCGCACCTCGGCGCCGGTGGCGTCGGGGCGGCCCATGCGGATGTTCTCCTCGATGGTGCCGTCCACCAGCCGCACGTCCTGGAAGACCAGCGAGACGGTGTCCATCAGGTCGGCGGTCGCCGCCTGCCGCACGTCGACGCCGCCGACCCGCACCGTTCCCGCGTCCACGTCGTGGAAGCGCGCGACGAGCTTCGTCACCGTCGTCTTGCCCGAGCCCGAGGCGCCGACGAGGGCCACCGTGCGGCCCGCGGGGATGGTGAGCGAGAAGCCGTCGAGCACGGGCGCGGGGGCGCCGTCGGGCCCGGGCCCGTAGCCGAAGACCACCTCGTCGAGTGCGACGTCCGGCGGCCCGTCGTCGGGGGAGACCCGCAGCGGGCGCGGGTGCGGCGGCTCCGGCAGCGGCTCGGTGCGCAGCAGCGCGTCGATCCTGCCGATGGCCGCCCGCACGGTGGTCAGCCCGGCGGCCGCGCCCGCGACGACGGCGAACGGCTGGAGGAAGTGCGTGCCGAGCACCAGCAGCGCGATGATCCGCGGCGCGTCCACGCCGCCGTGCGTGGCGAGCAGGAGGCCCACCACCAGCAGGGCGGTGAAGGCGAGTTGGGTGACGAGTTCGCCGAGGTGGAGGCCGGGCAGCGCGCCGAACACCTGGCGGCGCGCCGCCTCGTGCTGCCCGTCGAGCGCCGCGTCGAGCTCCCTGCGCCCGCTGCGGGCGCCGCCCGCGGCCCGCAGCACGGGCTGGGCGCCTGCGAACTCGACAAGACGGGCGCTGGCTTCGGCCGCCGCCGCGTCGTGCGCCGCGTCGGTGCGCTCGGTCGTCCGGCGGGCGACCGAGAACACCGCGAGCACGACGGGCACCGCCACCAGCACGGCGAGCGCGAGCCACGCGTCGTAGCAGAGCAGGAAGACCAGCACGGTCGCGGGCCGCACCGCGGCGGTCACCAGGGTCTGCGTCAGGGAGACGCCGCGCACCGCGGTGTTGACGCCGCGGCCGAGCAGCCGCTCCAGCTGCGCCGTGCGCGTCTCGTCGAACCAGCCGAGCGGCAGCCGTACGACATGGTCGCCGAGCCGCTCGTACAGCGCCCTGCGCCAGGCGGAGGAGAGGGCGAGCGCGGCCGTCTCCATCACGTAGTGCGCGGCCCAGCCGACCGCGACAGCGGCGGCGAGCGGCGCGAGCCAATGCGCGGCCCGGCCGGTGTGCCCGCCGAGCAGCGCGGTGAGCAGCGGTACGAGCAGGCCGAACGCGACGCCCTCGCAGACCGCGTTGGCGACGGTCGCCAGCAGGTGCCTGACCAGCAGCGGGCGGCCCGCGCCCCCGGTGATGCGCAGCAGTCCCGTGATCACGCCGTACCCTTTCCGCGCGCGGCCGCGCTCTCGCTGTTCACGGCGGGCTCAGCGGTCCTACCGGCCGCACCGGCCTCAGCGCTCCCACCGGCCGCACCGGCCCCACCGGACTCGCCCTGCTGGGCCCGCCACAGCCGGGCGTACGCGCCGTCCGCGGCCAGCAGTTCCGGGTGCGTGCCGCGCTCCACGACGCGCCCCTCGTCGAGGACGAGGATCTGGTCGGCCTCCACGACGGTGCGCAGCCGGTGCGCGACGACCAGGAGGGTGCGGCCCGCGGTGAGTTCGGCGAGTGCGTCCTGCACGGCGGCCTCCGACTCCGGGTCGGCGGCCGCCGTCGCCTCGTCGAGCACGAGCACGGGCGTGTCCGCGATCAGGGTGCGGGCGATGGCGACGCGCTGCGCCTCGCCGCCGGAGAACCGGGCGTCGACACCCACCACCGTGTCGTAGCCCTGCGGGAGTTCGGTGATCCGGTCGTGGATCGCCGCGGCCAGCGCCGCGGCGCGCACCGTCTCGAAGGGCGCGTCGGGGTCGGGCAGCGCGATGTTGTCGCGCACGGAGCGCCGCAGCAGCACGGTGTCCTGGAAGAGGAAGCCGATGTGCCGGTACAGCTCGGCGCGGTCCAGGTCACGCAGGTCGGTGCCGCCGAGCGTGATGGCGCCCGCGGTCGGGTCGTAGAAGCGGGCGAGCAGCATGCCGAGCGTCGACTTGCCCGCACCCGAGGGGCCGACGAGCGCGGTGACCGTGCCGGGCCGCAGGGTCGCGGTGACGTCCTGGAGCACGGGCCGCTCGCCGTCGTACGAGAAGCCGACGCCGCGCAGTTCGAGCGGCAGCGGGGTGCCGGGCGGCGTGGCCGGCAGCGCGGCGGACGCAGGGCCCGCGCCCCCCTGGCCCCCCTGGTCCTTCCGGTCCTTACGGTCTTCCCGGTCCTTCTGGTCTTCCCGGTCCTCCCGCAGCAGCGCGCCGACCCGCGCGGCCGCGTCGCGTGCCGTACGCGCCTGGTCGCGCGCCGAGTAGACCGGTGTCAGCAGGTCGAAGAGGCCGAGCCCGAGCAGCACGAAGGCGACCAGGTCGACCGGGTCGCTCCAGCCGAGCGCGGCGAACCAGGTCCCGAAGGCGACCGTCACCAGCAGCACCGTCGCGGGCGCGACCGTGGAGCGGGTGAGGCTGCGCTTGCGCACGAAGGCGCGCTGCGCGGCGTCGCTCGCGTCGGCGTAGGCGGCCGCCGCGGCCCTGAACCGGGCGGGCGCGCCGCCCCCGGCGCCGCCGAACGCCTTGGCGACCGTGATGCCGCGGACCAACTCGATGGAGGCGGCGGAGAGTTCGGTGGTGGCCTCGGCGATGCGCCGCACGTCGCCTCCGGCCCGGCCCGCGATCCGCATCCGCACCGTCTGCCCGCCCGCGATCAGCGCGAGGGTGATCAGGGCGAGCCGCCAGTCGGCCCACAGCAGGTAGGCGGCGATGACGGCGGGTCCCGCGACGGCGGCCGCCAGGTCGCCGCGCGCGTGCGCGACGGCGTGGTGCAGCCGGCCCACGTCGTCCTGCACGGTGGTCTTGACGCGCGCCGACACCCCGCCCGCGTACCAGCGCAGCGGCAGCGCGGCGAGCTGGTCGGCGAGCCGGTGGCGCAGCGAGCCCGCGAGGGTGACGTCGGCGAGGTGGCTGAGCACGCCGGACGCCAGGTGCAGGGCGAGGCGCAGCGCGAGCACGCCCACGGCGGCCCAGGCGATGGCCCACACGTGCGCGGTGTCGTGGTGCAGCAGCCTGCGGCCGATCTCGACGATGGCGACCATCGGCGCGCAGGACAGCGCCGCCGCGATCCCCTCGAACACGGCGGCGAGCGTCACCTGGCCGACGACGGGCGCCTGGAGCGCGGCGAGGTCGTCGGCCGGTGCGGGGGCCGCGGGCGTCGCCGTGCCTGAAGCAGCGGCGGCGCCCGCCGCCCTGGCGGCCTCAGCCAAGCTTCGCCACCGCCGTGGTCAGCTTCGGGAGCATCAGGTCGAGCCCGTAGGGGATCGAGAGGACGGAAGGGAAGGCGAGGGAGAGCGCGGTGGGCAGGTCGATCGCGATGTACGCGCCGCGCTTGACCGCCGACAACCCCTTGAACAGCGGCTTCGCCTCGAACTTCGCCCGGGTCTTGTCGTCGGGGTAGGCGAGGATCAGCACGTCGGCGTCGAGCAGGTCGAGGCGTTCCGCCGCGATCTGGGAGCGGTTGGGCGTGCTGGACTGCGGCAGGGAGGTGACCTTGGGGGAGAGGTGGAAGCCGAGCCGCGAGAAGAACTGCGCGGACGCGTCCGCCTCCCGGCTGATGGTGAAGACCGAGCCGTCGGAGCCCGCGGGCCCGAACGTGTAGGTGCGGCCCTTGAACTGGGGGTGCGAGGCGACGGCCTTGGCGACCTTGTCCTGCACGCCCTTGATGAGCTTCTCCGCCTCGTCGGCGCGGCCGAGTGCCTTGCCCGCGCGGCGGATCATCACGTCCCACTGGTCGCTGCCGGGGCCGTCCTGGTAGCCGAGGGTCGGCGCGATCCTGCTGAGCTTGGGGAAGTCGTCCTTGATGGAGTAGTCGTCGCTCGCGAGGATCAGGTCGGGCGCGGCGGCCGCGACCTTCTCGACCGGGATGCCGGAGGTCTGGTCGATGAGCTGGACCTTGCCCGTGGGCTTCTGCCAGGGCGCGAGGCCGCTCGTGAACGCCGAATTGGACGTGGCGGCGACGAGGGGGGCGCCGAGGGCGACCGCGAGGTCGACGTCGCGCAGGTAGCCGCAGGCGGCGACGCGCTTGGGCGCCGACTTCACCGTCGTGCTGCCCGGCTTGCCCGGCACGGTGACGGGGAAGGCCGCCGCGTCGGTGCCAGAGCCGCCGGCCGCTGCCGTGCCGCTCTTGCCGGGGCTCTTGTCCGAGCCGCCGTCCGAGCCGCAGGCGGTGAGGAGCGCGGCGCCCGCCGCGGCACCGGTGCCGAGCAGGAAGCCCCGGCGGGACAGGGATCTGGGACGTGGGCTCACTGGGTCGCACTCCTCGTTCCGAAGGTGCGCACAGATTAGCGAGGGTTAGGTAAGCCTAGCCATACTTTGTTCGTGAGAAGTGTTACAGATCACGTCGGAAGGGATGAGTCGCGTCCGCCCGGGGCAGGGCGCGGGGCTGACGGCGCGTCAACCCGCGAGCGTCCTGGCGTCGCCCATCACCACGACGGGGTGGCTCGCCGGGTCCAGCATCCGCAGCAGCTGCCTGATGTGGTCCTTCGCGATGGAGACGCAGCCCTGCGTGGGGCCGCCGTGGTCGACGTGGATCCAGATGCCGCCGCCGCGCGCGGGGCCGAGCGGCTTGCGCTGGTCGAGCGGGGTGCTCCCGGCGTCGCGGTTGTAGTTGATGGCCACGACGTAGTCGAAGGCGCCCGCGAGCGGCTCGCCGTCGAAGCCCTGCCCGTACGCGGTGAAGTGGTAGCTGTGGTCGTACGGCATCCGCGTGCCGGGGTCGGCGTCCTTGCCGCCCGCGTCCGTGAGCGAGAACACCCCGATCGGTGAGCGCCGGTCGTCCACCATGTGGTGCGTCGTCCAGCCGCGCAGGGCGTTGTGCGCGGGCCACACGTCGGTGGCGGGGCGCCACGGCGAGCCGCTGTCGGCGCGCTCGTAGAGGCGGAAGGTCGCCGTGTTCGTGTCCCGGTCGGCGCCCGTGACCACCACGGCCTGCCGGGTCGAGGAAGGGATCTGCGCCGTCATCGCGGGCCCCACGCCCGGCAGCGTCGGCGAGGACTGGTCGGGGATGCGGGCGCTGAGCGCCGAGCGCGTCTCCGAGCGGTTCGCCTTGCCGTCGTCCTGCGTGCCCTGCGCCCCCGCCGCCTGGTGGTCGGGCGCGCCCGCGGCCGGGTCGCCCGCGGCTTCGCGGTGCTCGCCCGCCGTGGCCGCCGTGCCGCAGCCGGTGAGGAGCAGCCCGCCGACGAGCAGCGCTGCGGCCGGCCGGTGCCCGCGGCGCAGCGCGCGCAGCAGGCCGGGGCGTACGGACGGGAGAGACATGGCGGAACCCTTCGCGGTACGAGGCCGCCCCCGGCCCCGTGCGGATCGCGTACGGGCCCTGCGGCGGCGCCTGTTGGTGCGGTGGTGCGCGGCATTCGGCCGATCCAGTGTCCCCCCGCACCCGATCGGCCGCATGACGCGGCGGTTGAACATTCGGTGCGCTTGTCCCGCGCGCGGCGGTCGCCGCCGGGAGGGCGACGCGTCGGCACTGGCACAGGATAACCGCCCGCACACACCGGGTGATGACCGGCCACCAACCGTCACCGTAAGCCAATCCGACAATCGGTCCTGCCGGCCCGGCCGCTCCCGCGCCCCCGGCCGCACCGGCGCGCGCACCGCGGCGGCGCGGCGCCGGGGGGCGCGCGCCACAAAGATCGCCTGTGCTGTTTCCGTCGCCCCGCGCGGCCTGCGACGATGGACGCCGATGTCCACGGTCCGCACGGGCCCGGGTGGGAGGGGCGACCGCACGTGCCAGAAGTCTTCTTGCGTCACCTGAGCAGGTGGCAGGCCGAGCAGCAGCAGGAGGCTCTCGCCGACGAGTTCGTGGAGACCTACCACCGGGCGCACGGCGTGGAGTACGAGGACCGCCAGTCGTTCCTCAAGGCGTTCAACCGGGCCTTCAGCCGCCCGGGGTTCGACATGGTGGTGGCGGGATCCGGCGGCAGGACGGCGGGCCACGCGTACGGTTACCTCATCGACAGGTCGGGCGACTGGTGGCGCGGTCTTGGCGCGGACGCGCCCTGGGATGTGGAGGAACTCACCGTGTCCGGGCAGGTGTTCGCGCTCGCCGAGCTGACCGTGCGGCCGCCGTACCGGCGCATCGGCGTGGCCGGGCGGCTGCTCGAAGCGCTCCTCGCCCGCACGGACGCGGCCCTCGCCGTCACCCGGGTCGACCCGGCCAACGCGGGCGCGGCCGCCTCGCTCACCTCCTGGGGCTGGCTGCGGCTCGGCACGTCGGGCGCGGACGACGCGCACGTGCCGTCCGTGGGCACGGGCCCCGCCACCGAGGTCTGGGGCAGGGCGCTGCGCGACTGACGCCCCATCACATGTGGCTGAGTACCCGTCAGGCCCTGGACCCTTCGGCGCAATAGGGCGCGGCGCCCCGCCGAGCGGTCTTCGTAGACTCCCTGGTGACTTCCCGCCGCCGCGGCTTCGGCCCCGGACCTCCCGGGGCCGGGACCGCGGCCGCGGCACGACCGGCAGCGCCGCCGGGGTCAGGGGAGCGACGGCAGCGCCGTACGGGGACGCGACCGCGACCGTGCCCGTGTGCGGGTTTCGCCGTTCTCCACCCCCTCCCAGGAGGAGATCCGCATGGCAGAACACCTCGTCCACGACCTCGTCGGGGTCGGCATCGGCCCGTTCAACCTCTCGCTCGCCGCCCTCGCCGACCGGACGCCGGGGCTCCGCTCCCTCTTCCTCGACGCGAAAGAGTCCTTCGTCTGGCACCCGGGGCTGCTGCTCGACGGCACGGTCCTCCAAGTGCCCTTCCTCGCCGACCTGGTGACGCTCGCCGATCCCACGAACCGCTGGTCGTACCTGAACTACCTGCGGCACCACGACCGGATGTTCCCGTTCTTCTTCTCCGAGCGGTTCCACATACCGCGCCGCGAGTACGACCACTACTGCCGCTGGGTGGCCGAGTCCCTGCCGTCCTGCCGCTTCGACGCGCGCGTCACGGACATCACGCTCGACGAGGGCGCAGGGGCGTTCGCCGTCACCTACAGCGGCGGCGACGGCGCCACGGTCCGCGTCCTCGCCCGGCAGGTGGTGCTCGGCGTGGGCACGGAGCCGGTCGTGCCGCAGCCGCTGCGGCCGTACGTCCGCGCGGCCGCGCACACCGGCCGCGTCCTGCACAGCGCGGACTACCGCACGCACCGCGACGCGCTGGCGGGGCTCGCGGACGTGACGGTCGTCGGCGGCGGCCAGTCGGGCGCCGAGGTCGTCCTCGACCTGCTGCGGCACCACGGCGACGGCGGCGCGGAAGGACCGCGCGTGCGGTGGGTCGCCCGCACGCCCGCCTTCGCGCCCATGGAGTACTCCAAGATCGGGCTCGAACACTTCACGCCCGACTACGTGCGCTACTTCCGCGGGCTGCCCGAGGACCGCCGCGACCAGCTCGTCGAGCAGCAGTGGCAGCTCTACAAGGGCGTCAGCGCCGAGACCCTCGCCGACATCCACGACCTGCTGTACGAGCGCACGATCGGCGGCGCTCCCCCGCCGGCCGACCTGCACCCCGGCGTCTCGGTGACCGGCATCGAGGCCGCGGCGGGCGGCGGCTACACGCTGGCCTGCCGCCACCTCGACCAGGGCGCCGCCTTCGCGGTGCGCACCGACGCCGTGGTCTCGGCCACCGGGTACGCGGCCGTGCGGCCGCCGTTCCTCGACGGCGTGGCGAAGCTCATCGACTGGGACGCCAGGGGCCGCTACCGGGTGGACGGCTCCTACCGGGTCGCGCTCGCCCCCGGCGTGCCCGGCACGCTGTACGTGCAGAACGCGGAGCTGCACACGCACGGCGTGGGCGCGCCCGACCTGACGCTCGGCGCGTGGCGCGCCGCGACGATCCTCAACGCCGTGGCGGGCCGCGAGGTGCTGCGGGTGCCCGAGCGCTCGGCGTGGACGACGTTCGGCGCGCCGCCCGCCGCGGCGCCGGCGCGGCCCCGGCCGGGCGCGCGCCGCGGCGAGGGCCCTCAGGAGCCGGCCGCGCCCCTGTAGCCGGCCTGGATCCGGCGGAGGATCCGCCCGGCGCCCGTGGAGCCGGCCCGGACCGGCCCCGCGCGGGCGCGCGCTGTCGGCCGCGCACGCCCGCACGTGGCACGAAGCGGAACCGGAACATGGTCCGGCCCTCTGGGGAGCCCTCGCCGTGCAGCACCCAGGGCGATCAGAACACCCTTGCGCCAGTGCCCCGTTGGGGCCGACAGCCGTATGGGCGCGGGTGGCGATCCGGGGCATGCGGAGGCCGGTCGCACGGCAGGCCCTTCGGGTTCCGCGAGCACGCGGCCTGCCGGCCCCTGCGAGTACTCGGGCCCGCGCCGGGCCCCAAGGGCCGCGCCGGGCCCCAAGGGCCGCGGGCGGGGCCGGAGCGCTCAGGGTCGGCGCGGGCTCAGCGCAGGAGCGCTCAGGTCCTGCGCGGGCTCAGCGCGGCCGTGGGGCCGTTCTGCGGGCGAGGTGGACGGCGCCGGCCACCGGGGCGGTGTCCAGGACCGTCAGGGGCAGGCCGTGGCGGGTGCGCAGGCCGTGGGCGACCCGCTCGGCGAGCGCGGGTCTGCCCGCGATGACGCTGCCGCCCGCGACCACGCGGCGCACCTCGGCGCCGCGCGCGGCCAGGTCGCCGACGAGCGCGACCAGTTCCGCGGCGCCGGTGCGCAGTGCGGCGAGCCCCGCGGCCGAGCCGGACTCCGCCGCGTCGAAGACGACAGGCGCCCAGCCGGCCCACCGCTGCGCGGGCGTGCGCTGCATCAGCCCGACCACCTCCCGCAGGGAGCGTGTCCCCGACGCGGCGAGGAGCGCGGGCAGCAGCGGGTCGCCGCCCGCGCCGCCCGTGCGGTTCTCCGCCTCGGCCAGCGCCCGCACCGCGTCGCGCACGGTGCCCCACGCCGAGCCGGGGTCGCCGACAAGCCAGCCCCAGCCGCCCGCGTACAGGGAGGTGCCGTCACCGCGCCGCGCCACCGCGATGGAGCCGGTGCCGACGACGAGGCCCGCGCAGGGGCCGCCGTCGGGCGCCGCCTCGCAGAGCAGGAACGCGTCGTTCACCACGGCGACCGGCACGCCGAGTTCGGCCTCGGCCGCGCGCCGCAGCTCGGCGCACTCCGCGTCCGAGTCGCAGCCGTGCGCGCCGATGCCGACGGCCGCGGGCGGTGCCGCGTCCACTTCCCTGATGCGCGCGGCGACCAGCCGCGCCTTGCCCCGCGCGTCCGCGTTGGTCCAGTCGCCCGCGGGGCGGGTGACGTCCTTGACGGTGGCGCCGTCCCGGTCCGCGAAGCGCAGCCTGGTCTTCGAGCCGCCCGCGTCCACGCCGACGATGTACTTGGTTTCCACGTGTGTCCGCACGCTTCCGTGACGTCCGTTGTTCCGGGCCGTCCCGCTGCTCACCGGCCGCGCCGCGCCGCCTCGTAGAAGTCGAGGCAGGTGGCGAGCGTCTCGCGGGCCGTGCGCACGGTGGAGCGCGGGGCCACGCCGTCGCGTACGGCCCCGACCAGCACGTCCAGTGTGTCGAACGTGTCGGAGGGCAGCGCGGAGAACGTCCACTCGCCGCCCTCCGCGGCGAAGCCGAAGGTGCCGGTCGCGGTGGAGTGGAAGACGGCGCCCCGGGAACCGACGAGGTGCGCCCGGGTGCTCGAAGCGCCCGCGGGTGCGATCCAGGTGTCCTCCACGGTCACCACCGCGCCGCTCTCCAGGGTGAACACGGCGTGCCCGTAGTCCTCGACGGGCAGTCCGGGGTGCGCGATGTTCGCCACGGTGCCGCGCACCTCCGCGACGGGCGAGCCGAACAGGGCGCGCATGCGGTCCAGTTGGTAGACGGCGTGGTCGATCCAGCCGCCGCCTGCCGTCCGCGCGGGGTCGGCCCACCACCCGGGCCCCGCGGTGGATCCCGGCCAGGCCGTCGGCAGCCCGCTGTGCATGGCGAAGGTGCCGCCGCGCAGCTCTCCGAGCCTGCCGGACTCCAGCAGCCCCGTCAGCCTCTTCGCCAGCGGCGAGGTGTGCCGGGACTCGCTCGGCACGAAGACGACGCCCGAGCGTTCCACGGCCTCGACCACCCGGTCGGCCTCCGCGAGCGTCCTGGCGAGGGGCTTCACCGAGACGATGTGCTTGCCCGCGCGGGCCGCCGCCACGCACAGCTCGGGGCTCTGGTCGACGCTGGTGAAGCAGGCGACGGCGTCCACGTCCGGGTCGTCGAGCACGGACGCCGGGTCCGTGGAGGTGCGGGCGCAGCCGGTGAGCCCCGCGACGTGCGCCACCCGTCCGGGGTCGCGGTCCACGAGCGCGTGCAGGGAGACGGACTCCTCCGTGGCGACCCTGCGGGCGAAGGGGATACCCGCGTACCAGTGGTCGAAGCCGATGATGCCGATGCGGATGGACGTGGTCATGGTGCTGGTTCCCCTGGTTCTGTCGGGTGCGCGGCGCGCCCTCGTGGCGGGGCCGCGGGCGGTGGGGGCGGGGCGCCGTCGTCAGAAGGTGGTGGTGAGGTCGACGAAGCGCTGCTCGCGGGCGGAGACCTCGACGCCGATCATGATCTCCAGCGCGTGTCGCGCGTGCTCTGCGGTGAGCACGGGGGCCGCGCCGTCGAGCACCACGTCGGCGAGGTGGCCCACGAGCAGCGCCCTGCCGTAGGTGGCCCTGCGGTCGTTGCGGGCGAGCGGGGCGGCCGGCTCGACCCAGCCGTCGACGCCTTCCGCGATGCCGGCCCGGTAGAACTCCAGGTCGGGCCCGTCGGGGCGGAGGATGTTGAGGACGCCGGCCCGGCCGAAGATCTCCACCTTGGGGCTCTTGGCCGCGTGGACGTTGAACGTGCCGTCGACGACGGCGTACGTGGACTCGCCGAAGTCGAGCATGAACAGGCAGTTGTCCGGCGCGGTCACCGGCATTTCGAGGCCGCGGAACGGCCCGCCGCGCACCGTGCGGGTCTCCTCGGTGATCCCGGCGAACGCGACGACGCGCCGCGCGGGGCCGAGGATGCCGGTGATCTCGTGGATGCCGTAGACACCCATGTCGAGCAGCGGTCCCGAGCCGGCGCGGTAGAACCAACTGGGGTCGGAGAGCCAGCCGTTGGGCCCGCCTCCGGGGCCCGCGTGCGAGCTGCGGACGCGGGCGAAGGCCACCTTGCCCACGGCGCCCTCGCGCACCAGCCCGGCGGCGGTCTCGTAGGGCTCGTAGAGCAGGTCGGGCGGCGCGCAGACGATCACTCGGCCGCGCTCGCGGGCCAGCGCGATCAACTCGTCGGCCTCGGCGAGGGTGGCGGCGAGCGGCTTCTCGCTCGCGAGGTGCTTGCCGCTCTCCAGGATGCGCCGTGAGGTCTCGGCGTGCACCGGGATCGGGGTGAGGTTGACGACCGCGTCGAGCTCGGTGCCTTCGAGCATCGCGTCGAGTGAGCCGTAGGCGGCGGGGATCGAGAACCGGTCGGCGACCGCGCGCGCCTGCTCCTCGGCGACGTCGGCGATCGCGGTGACCGCGACACGCCCCGCGTAGTGGTGGATGTTCGGCAGGACCCCGTACGGCGCGGTGGCGATGCCGCCGCTGCCGAGGATGCCGACCCGCAGGACGTCCGTCATCTCACCCTCCATTACTGGCAACTTTGTTTTCGGATACTAGGCAGGCGGGGCCCCGGTGCGCCAGGGGGAGCGGAATGTTGCCCTGATTGCCCGCTATGGGCTCCTGGTTGCGGGGGATTCGACGGGATGCCCCGGCCTTCGGTAACGAAAACATCTCGTTGTGGACGGCCCCTTTCTATAAAGAAAGTTTCTGGTACGTTCCTGGCAACCAACCCGCAGGGGGAGAGAGCGCTCATGGCCGTCAGAGGAACCCCGTCCTGGCTCGGGGACCAGAACGCCGCCACGGCGCTGCGCCTGCTGCTCGGCCACGGCCCCCTCAGCAGGAACGGCATCGGCGAGCGCAGCGGCCTCTCCAAGCCGACCGCGGCCCAGATGATCGCCCGCCTCGAAGAGAAGGGGCTCATCGAGGTCGTCGGCGAGGAGTCCATCGGCCGGGGCCCGAGCGCCGCGCTGTACGGCGTGCGCAACGACCTCGCGTACGGAGTCGCCGTCAACGTCGACCAGGACGGCGTGCGTTCCACGCTCGTCGACCTGAAAGGCACCGCCCACCCCGTCGCGAGCCGGGCCGCGTCCGGCATGCCGGCCGACCGCAGCGCGGCGCGCGACGTCGCGGGCGCGGTGCTCGGCGCCTGCGAGTCGGCGGGCGTGGACCTCGCCGCCATCCGGCACGTCTGCGTCGGCGTCCCGAGCAGCGTGGACCCGCGCTCGGACGAACTCAGCTCCGTGCAGGCGCTGCCCGGCTGGTCGCGCAAGAGCATCAGGCACCAGATCGAGGAGGCCCTCGGCTGCGAGGTGCAGGTCGACAACGACGTGAATCTCGCCGCCGTCGCGGAGCGCAGGGCGGCCGACTTCGCGCCCGGCGCCACCGTCGCCCTGCTCTGGGTCGGCTACGGCATCGGCCTCGCGGTCGACGTCGCAGGCACGGTCCTGCGCGGCGCGTCGGGCGGCGCGGGCGAGATCGGCAACCTGCCCGTGCCGCGCGGGGTGTTCGACCCCGACTCCGACGCGCCCGACCTCGAAGGGCTGCTCGGGGCCGCGGCACTCGACCGGATCGGCCGCGAGGCCGGCTGGTCCGACCACACCTTCGAGCAGGTGCTCGCAGGCGAGACCCTGCCGCAGCGCGTGCTGGAGGTGTACGCCCCGAGACTCGCGCAGAGCGTCATCCCCGTGCTCGGCGTGCTCGACCCCGACCTCGTGGTCTTCGGCGGCCCGGTGGGCCGGTCGGGCGGCACGCTGCTCGCCGAGCTGACCCGTACGGCCATCCGCAACCACACCCGCTGGGACCCGGCGGTCCGCACCACCCGCGTCGCGGGCGACGCCGTGCTCGACGGGGCGCGCGCCGTGCTCGGCGACCGGCTCCGCGAGGCGCTCGTCGCCCGTGCCGCGGGCACCGTCTCCGAGGACGACAGATCGCGGATCATCGCGGCCAGGCTCCGCGGCATCAGCTGATCCGGGGCGGCCGCCCCGCCCCTCGCCCCGACACCCCGTCAGCGCCGCTCACCCCGCGGCGCCGCCGGGCGGCCCGGCGCGCCCGCGGCCGTCCGCGCCCACTCCACCGACCCGCGCCCGTATCGAAGGAGCGCACTCGACGACACGTCGCGCACCCCAGCAGGAAGGCTCCGCGATGAAAACGGTGAACACACCACGCCCGGCACGGCGGCGCAGCCGCGCGGGCACCGCCCTCGCCGCCTGTGCCACCGCCGCGGCCCTCGCCCTCGCCGGCTGCTCGGCCGGCGGCGACGACCACGTGGCGGCCACCGCGCCCACCCACCTCTCCGGCACCGTCCAGCTCTGGCACCACTACTCGGGCCGCGAGGCCGAGGTGATCCAGTCCGTCGTGGACGACTTCGAGAAGAAGTACCCGGACGTCCACGTCGACGTCCACAGCGGCCAGCAGGACACCAAGATCACTCAGGTGGTCTCGTCGGGCGGCGACGTCGACGCGATGATCACCAACGTCAACTCCACGCTCGGCACGGCCTGCAAGACCATGGCCGACCTCGCGCCCTACATGCGGCGCGACGGCGTGCGCACCACCGACTTCCAGGGCATCTTCGCCGAGGCAACCGCCTTCGGCGGGCGCCGCTGCTCCCTGCCCACCACCTCGGACGTGTACGGGCTCTACTACAACACCGACCTGCTCAGGAAGGCCGGGTACACCGAGCCCCCGCGCACCCTGTCCCAACTGGAGGACATGGCGCTCAGACTCACCACCTACAACAAGGACGGCTCCCTCAGGACGCTCGGGTTCGACCCGCTGGTGGGCTTCCAGCAGAACACCTCGGCCACCCTCGGCGGCACGGCCGACGTGACCTGGATGAAGCACGGCGACTCCGCAGTCGCCTCCTCCCGGCAGTGGCACCGGCTCATCGCCTGGCAGCGGGCGTTCGTGCAGAAGATCGGCTACGACAGGCTCAAGACGTTCACCGCAGGGCTCGGCGACGAGTGGTCGGCCGAAAACCCCTTCCAGACGGGCCGCATCGCCATGGCGCTCGACGGCGAGTGGCGGGTCGCCTTCATCGAGGACCAGGCGCCCCACCTGCACTACGGCACCGCGCCCTTCCCCGTGCTCGACGGCAGCGGCCAGCGCTACGGCGGCGGCTTCGTCTCCGCGGCCGACATCGGCATCGACAACCGCTCCGAGCACAAGGAGGCGGCCTGGGCGCTGGTGAAGTACCTCGCCACCGACACCGGCGCGGCCGTGAAGCTCGCCAACGGCGTGAAGAACATCCCCGCGCTCAAGAGCGCCGCAGCCTCCCCCGGCCTCCAGGCGCCCGCCCCGTATCAGACGTTCATCGACGCATCCCGCAGTCCGGCGAGCGCCACCAGCCCGGTCACCGAGATCGGCGCCACGCTCACCGCGACCATGGACGACTTCTGGACCGGCTACCAGGAGGGCTCGGGCCCCGGCCTCACCAGCGGCCTGAAGAAGGTCGACACCGACATCGACAACGCACTCGGCTTGCGACGGGCGAAGTGACCCATGAGTGATGTGAAGACCCTCGGCACCGGCGCCCCCGCGCGCCGCCCCGCCGACCGTGCCTCCCGAACCCCCCGCGCCGCTGCGCGGGGGCGCGCACTGCGCGGCAGGATCCCCGTCTGGTCGATGATGGCGCTCGCCACCGTCGGGCTCGTGGTGTTCTTCGCCTACCCGCTCTGCGCCAACCTCTACTTCTCGTTCACCAACTACGACCTCGCGAGCTCGCCGAAGTGGATCGGGCTGCGCAACTACACCTACCTCTTCACGCAGGACCCGCGGGTGGGCAGGGCGGCCCTCAACACCCTCTGGTTCGTGGTGATCCTGGTGCCCGTGCGGATGGCCTGCTCGCTGGGTATCGCCGTCCTGCTCACCCGCCGCAAGCGGGCCGCGGGACTGTGGCGCACCCTGTTCTACGTCCCGGCCCTGGTGCCGCCCGTGGCGTCTGTCGTCGGCTTCGTGTTCCTCTTCAACCCCGGGACGGGACCGGTCAACACCCTGCTGAGGACCTTCGGCGTCAAGGGCCCGCTCTGGTTCAACGACCCCTCGCTCTCCAAGCCCTCACTCCTGCTGCTCGGCGTGTGGATGATGGGCGACATCATGGTGATCTTCCTCGCCGCGCTGCTCGACGTGCCGAAGGACCAGTACGAGGCGGCCGATCTGGACGGCGCGGGCGGCGGCAAGAAGTTCTGGTACATCACCCTGCCCAACATCTCGCCCGTGGTGCTGTTCTCCGCCGTCACCGGGGTGATCGCCGCGCTCCAGTACTTCACCGAGGCGGCCGTCGCCTCCAGCGTCGCCAACGGCAAGACCGGCATCGACGCGGGTCCCGACCAACTGCTCGGCTACCCCGACGACTCGCTGCTCACCTACACCCAGTGGATGTACGTCCAGGGCTTCAGCAGCTTCCAGCTCGGCTACGCGGCCGCCATGGCCGTCGTGCTGTTCGCCGTCGCGGCGGCCGTCATGGCGGTCCTGCTGCGCAGGGCCGGACTCTTCCGGCAGAAGGGGGCGTGAGAGCCGTGCCCGTCAGGAGAATACTCGCCTACGTCGCCGAGCATGCGCTGCTCATCGCGCTCGCCCTCGTCTTCCTCGTGCCCGTCGTCTTCGTCGCGCTCACCTCCTTCATGGGCGGGCACCAGACCCTGACCGGCGCACTGTGGCCGCACCCGTGGCAGTGGTCGAACTACGCCAAGGCGTTCCACACCGCGCCGCTGCTGCGCTGGTTCGGCAACTCCCTGCTGTACGCGGGCGCCTCGACCGTCTTCATGCTGATCTCGTCGGTGCCCATGGCGTACGTGCTCGCCAAGGTCCGTATCCGCTTCGCCGGAGCGATCTTCTTCGTCGTGATCATCGCGATGCTGCTGCCGCCGCAGGTCACGCAGGTGCCGATCTACGTGATGTGGGCGCAGCTGCGGGTCGTCGGCACGATCTGGCCGCTGATCCTGCCGCACCTGTTCGGCAATGCCTTCTCCATCTTCCTGCTGCGGCAGTTCTTCGTCTCCATACCGACCGAGTACATCGACGCGGCGCGGATGGACGGCAACGGCGAGTGGGGCATCCTCACCCGCGTCATGGTGCCGATGGCGAAGCCCGGCATCGCGGCGGCCTCGATCTTCATGTTCTTCCAGTGCTGGAACGACTACTACGGGCCGCTGCTGTACACCTCGGAGAACCCCGACCGCTGGCCCATCGCGTACGGCCTCGCCTCCTTCCACGGCTCCCACACCACCGACTGGGGCGTGATCATGGCCGTGACCACCCTCGCGACCCTCCCGGTGGTCCTCGTCTTCTTCTTCGCCCAGCGCACCTTCGTCGAGGGCATCACGCTCACCGGCGTGAAGGGATGAGCGCGGGCGCCGTGCCCCCTTCCGCCACCGCAAGGAACAACGCATGAAGGACAGTTCATGAACGGAAAGCCCCTCGGGATCGGCATCGTCGGTTCCGGCTTCATCGCCCACTTCCACGTCAGGTCCTGGCAGGCGATCCGCGGCTCCGACATCGTCGCCACCCAGTCGCGCAGCCTGGATCGGGCTCGCGAACTCGCTTCGTACGCAGAGGAATTGAAGGTCGGCGAGGAGGTCACACCGTACGACGACATCGCCGCGCTCGTGCGTGACGAGCGGGTCGAGGCGGTGTGGGTGCTCACCCCCAACCACACCCGCGTCGAGGTCGTGCGGGCCATCTGCGAGGAGGTTTCCGCCGGCCGCGCGACGCTGCGCGGCATCGCCGTGGAGAAGCCCCTCGGCCGCAACCTCGCCGAGGCGCGTGAGGTCGCGGAGCTGGTGCGCGCCGCCGGCATCCCGCACGCCTACCTGGAGAACCAGGTCTACTCGCCGCGCCTGACCCGCACCCGCGACCTGATGTGGGCGCGCGGCGCGCAGCGCTCGGGCACCCCCTACCTCGCCCGCTGCACCGAGGAGCACTCCGGGCCGCACTCCGCGTGGTTCTGGGACAGCGAGGCACAGGGCGGCGGCGTGCTCAACGACCTGATGTGCCACTCGGTGGAGGCCGGCCGCTTCCTGCTCACCCCGCCCGGCAAGGACCCGGCGCAGTGGCTGCGCCCGGTGTCCGTGACGGCGACCGTCGCCTCGCTGCGGTGGAGCCGCGACCGGTACGCGGCGCAGCTCGCCGCGGCCTACCCGGGCGTGCAGGACTACCGCGACACCCCGTCCGAGGACTACGCCAGCGCGACGTTCACCTTCGTCAACGGCGACGGCGAGCCTGTCGTCGTGGAGGCCATGACGTCCTGGGGATACGTCGGCGCGGGCATGCGGCTCTCCTTCGAACTGCTCGGCCCCGAGTACTCCATGAACGCCAACTCCCTGACGGGCGACGCCAACGTGTTCTTCTCCCGGGCGCTGGAACAGGCCGCGGGCGAGGACATGCTGGAGAAGCAGAACGCCGAGCAGGGCCTGATGCCGGTGATCGCCGACGAGCCGGCCGCGTACGGCTACACCGCGGAGAACACGCAGATCACCCGCGCCTTCGCGGAAGGCGGGCAGCCCCTGGAATCGCTGGAGAGCGGCGTCGCCGTGACCGAACTGCTGATGGCCGCGTACTACGCGGCCGAGACGGAGACCGTGGTGCGCTTCCCCGTCGACCTCGGCGACTACGTCCCCGCGATCGCGCGACGCGCCTGGCGCCCGCGCGCAGGGCAGGAGGCCCGCGCATGACCGCAGAGGACACGGGACCGGTGTACGGGAGGACGTACGACGAGGGGCGGGCGGCCGAGGCCGCGGCGCTGCGCGCGGCCGTGGCCGACCTGCCCGCGCGGCTCGCGGACGGGCTCTGGCGGCCCGGCTGGCGGCGCGTGCTGTTCGCCGGGATCGGCGCGAGCTGCGCGGCGCTCGCCTCGCCCGTGTACGCGCTGCGCGCCTCGGGGGTGGACGCGGCCCGCACGGACTGCTCGGACTACCCGGCGGCCGCGGGAAGGCCCGACGTGGTCGTGGCGCTCTCGCAGAGCGGCCGGAGCCGGGAGACGGCCGATCTGGTGACGCGGTTCCGCGAGGCCGGCGTGGACACGCTCGCGGTGACCAACGCCGAGGAGAGCCCGCTCGGGGAGGCCGCCGACGCGGCGCTCACCCTCGGTGGACAGCCGGACAGCCGGGTCTCCACCGTCGGCTTCACGGTCACCTACGCGGCGCTCGGCATGCTCGCCGACGTCGTGGCCACCGGCGCGGTGGACGACCGCTGGCGCCGGCTGCCCGACCTGATGGAGGAGTGCGCCGCGGGCAACGCGGCGGCGCTTGCCGGCTTCGCGGCGGGCCCGCTCGCCCGCGGCTCGGCCGACGTGGTGGCTTCGGCGCCGCAGCTGACCACCGCGGAGGCGGTCGCGCTGCTGCTGCGCGAGGGCCCGCTCGTGCCGTCCGCCGCCTACGGCACCCGCGGCTATCTGCACGGCCCGATGGACTGCGCGAGCGAGCACACCAGCCATGTGGTGGTGGGCGGCGAGCGGGAGATCGGCCTCGCCAGGCAGCTCACGCAGAAGCCCACCGGCGTCCTCGCGGTGACCGAGGGCGATGCGCCCGTCCCGCCGGGCGTGGCGGCGGTGACGGTCCCCTCGGGCCTCACGTCCGTGCAGCGCGCCCTGGTGGAGGTGCGGGTGCTCCAGGACCTGGTCGCCGAGACCGCGGCGGTGCGCGGCAACCCGGTGGACGAGGTGGCGTTCACCCGCGAGGACACCAAGATCGCGGCGCTGGCCGAGCTGTAGCGCCGGGCGGGCGGGCCCGTCGGCCTCGCCCGGATTTTCCTCGGGGCCACCTGCAACCCCCGCGGTCCCCGCACGTCTGTCGTGGTGGAGGCGCCTTCCACCGACCGCATTCCGGTACGACCGACCGATCTGAGGAAACCGCATGTCAGCTCAGCAGCCCACCGCAGACCACCGCACACCGCGGGCCAGACTGCGCCGCGTCGCGGGTGTCTGCGCCGCGGCCGCGGCCGTCGCGCTCGGCGGCACGGCGCTCGCCTTCGCCGCGGGCCCTTCGACCCCGGCGCCCCACGCGGCCCCGCTCGCCCCGGCCCCCGCGCACAGCGCGCCCGCGGCCGCCTCGGCGCCGCGGCCCGTGCCCTCGGTCCCGGGCTCGGCCCGGCCGAGGCCCGTGCCGTCGGCGCCCGGCGACGCCACCCCGCGGCCCGTGCCCTCCACCCCGGGGAACGCCGAGCCGAGCCCGGTGCCCTCGGTGCCGGGGCAGGCCGTCCCGAGGCCGGTGCCCTCGGTCCCGGGCACGGCGACCCCGCGGCCCGTGCCCTCGGCCCCGGGGAAGGCCCAGCCGCGGCCGGTGCCGTCCGTGCCGGGGAAGGCCCGGCCAAGGCCGGTGCCTTCCGTGGCCGCCGGGCGCTGAGTGTCGGCGTCCGCCGCGTACCGGCAGGTCCCCGCACGCCCCCTCTTCCGGGGCGTGCGGGGCCTGCTGCTGCGCAGCCTCTCAGGACGGCGCGAGCCCGCGCCCGCGCCCCTCGCGGACACCGGCATCGACGCCCTGTACCACCACCGCAGGCTGCACCTCGTGCGGCTTGCGCTGCTGCTCGTGGACGACCTGCCGACGGCGGAGGACGTGGTGCAGGACGCGTTCGCCGCGCTCTACCGGCGCCACGGCGACCGGCTCGCCGGGCTCGACGACCCGGAGGCGTACGTCAGGCGCAGCGTCGTCAACGGCGCCAGGTCCGTGCTGCGCCGCCGCCGCACCGTACGGGCCTACGTGCCGGAGCGCGCGGGACTCGCGCCGCCGCCCGACGAGGACGTCCTGCTGCGCGAGGAGCACCGCGAAGTCCTCGGCGCGCTGCGGCTGCTGACCCGGCGTCAGCGCGAGGTGCTCGTGCTGCGCTACTGGTCGAATCTGACCGAGGCGCAGATCGCCGGCACCCTCGGCCTGTCGCGCGGCGCCGTGAAGTCCACCGCGAGCCGCGCCCTCGACGCGCTGGCCCGCCGACTGGAGGCACCGCGATGACCGGCACGCGAAGCACCGCCACGGAGGACAGGCTGCGCGCGGCGCTCGCCGCGAAGGCCGCCACCGTGGACCGCTGCGACCTGCGCCGCGCCGTGCCGCCGCCGGCCGGGCAGCGCACCGCCCGCAGGGCCCGTACGGCCGCGCTGTGCGCACTCGCCGCCGTCGTGGCGGGCGTGGCACTCGCCCTGCCGGGCGCCCTCGCCCACCACCAGGACAGGGAGCCGGCGACGCGCCCGCGGCACACCAGCACGCCCGCCCCCGAGCCCTCGGGGCCGCGCGGCCGCTCGCCGCTGCCCGTCCAGCCGGTGCCCGGCACCCCGGGCGGCCCGGTAAGCGGCGCGGCCGGGAGCAGTGCACCGGGGAGCGGGACACCGGAGAGCGGTGGCGCCCCCTCGCCCCGGTGAGCGCAGGCTCAGATCACCGGCGGGCGGCCGAGCGCCGTCATCCTGCGCACCGTGCTCCACCGCATCGGGCGGCGCGTGCCGCACGCCGTGCGCACGCCCTCGCCGAACCCGGCGAACCAGGCGCGCAGCCCCTTCACCGAGCGGGTGCGCGCGACGGTCAGCAGGATCCACGTGCCCAGGTAGAGGGGGACGAGCAGCGCGGGCAGGTTGCGCCTGGCCAGCCAGACGCGGTTGCGCGCGGTCATCCGGTAGTACACCTCGTGCCGTGCGGGCGAGGTGCGCGGGTGCTGGAGCACCAGCTCGGGCTCGTAGCGGATCTTCCACCCCGCGTCGAGGGCGCGCCAGGCGAGGTCGGTCTCCTCGTGGGTGAAGAAGAACGCGTCGGGCCAGCCGCCGATCTCCTCCAGCATCGCCATCGACAGCGAGTGCCCGCCGCCGAGGAACGTGGTGACCTCGCCGCCGCGCATCGGGTCGTCGGCGCGCAGCCGCGGCACGTGCCGCCGCGCGGTGAAGCCCGTCTCGTCCGCGATGCGGAAGCTCACGACGCCCAGCCTCGGGTGCGCCTCGTAGAGGTCGGCGACCCGGGAGACCACGTCGGCGTCGATCAGCAGGCCGTCGTCGTCGAGGTCCACGAGGACGTCCACGTCGCCCGCCTTGCGCAGCTCCTCGATGGCCACGTTGCGCCCGCCTGCGACGCCCAGGTTCTCCGGGAGCTCCACGCCGACGACGCCCTCGGGCAGCTCGGGCAGCGGCGCGCCGTTGCTGACGACGACGGTCCGCCGTGCGGGCTCGCTCTGCTTGGCCACGGAGTCAAGCAGGGCCCGCAGCTCCACGGGCCTGGTCCCCATGGTCAGGACGGCCACCCCCACACGTGGTCGCGTCACGCCGCATCACTCCGCTCTGTTCCGACTACGGGCCCGGTCCTTCGAGCTTATCGGGCCGCCTCCACCGCGAGGTCACTGGAAGGTACCGTCCGCGACGCCGGAGGTTCACCTTTCCCGCCGCGTACCGCTTGCCTTCCGTCACACCGCGACCGGCACGGGAAGGCCGCGTGCCGACAAGCGGAACAATGCGCACCGGGCAGCTCTCCCCCTGGACCCGCTGTGTCAGACTGCCCAGGTGGTGGCCGAGGGCGGAGTTGGGGTGGGGACATGAGCGAACCGCGTTCTGCGCCGACGATCGGCCAACTGGTCATCAGCAGACAGCTGCGGGCCCTGCGGGAGGGCGCCGAGTTCACCCGCGAGGAGGCCGCGAAGCTGCTGCATGTGACGGTCGCCACGATCCGCCGCATGGAGTCCGCCGAGGTCGCGCTGAAGATCCCGTACCTCCAGGTGCTGCTGCCCGCCTACGGTGTGCCGCCCGAGGACGTCGCCGCGTACGTCGAGCTGACCGAGGAGGCCAACAAGCCCGGCTGGTGGCAGCGGTTCCACGACGTCCTGCCCGGCTGGTTCGGCGGCTACGTGAGCCTTGAGGAGTCCGCCAAGACGATCCGCGAGTACGAGCCGCACTTCGTGCCCGGCGTCCTCCAGACCGAGGCGTACACCCGGGAGATCCTCACCACCACCGCGGTCGGCCAGCCCGACCCCGGCAGGGTCGAGCGGCAGGTCGCGCTGCGCATGCGCAGGCAGTCCCTGCTGACCAGACAGGAGAACCCGCCGAACTTCTGGGCCGTCATCGACGAGACGGTGCTGCGCAGGCCCGTCGGCGGCGCCGCGCTCATGGCCGAGCAGGTCGAGCGGCTGCTGGAGATCACCCAGCTGCCCAACGTCACGCTCCAGGTGGCTGCGCTCGCCTCCGGCCACCACCCCGGCACGTACAGCCCCTTCGTGCTGTTCCGCTTCGACGTCCCCGAGATCCCCGACATGGTCTACATCGAGTACCTGACCGGGGCGCTCTACCTGGACGAGGAGAACGAGGTCGCCGAGCACATGGAGGCCATGGACCGCATGGTCGCCATCGCCGAGTCCGCGACCCGCACCCGCCGGCTGCTCTCCGACTTCCTCAAGGACCTGCGCCGGATGGTGTGACGCGGTCGCCCGGGTCCCGCGGGCCACGCCCGGCCTACGCGGCCGTGGCCGTGGCGGGGCGGTGCTCCCGGCCCACCGCCGCCTCCGCGCGCCCCGCCCCCGGGCCGCTGCTGCGGCCGGCGCCCGGCCCGCGCCGCCGCCAGCGCCGGTTCAGCGGCCGCTCGAGAAGGTAGTACGAGGCGGTCGCCGCGGCCATCGACGCGGCGAGCGTCGCCACCAGGTGCCCGCGCTGCACGCCCAGGTCGGCGAGGAGCCGGCCCAGCGGGTAGTGCCACAGGTACAGCCCGTAGCTCAGATTCCTGCCCACCCAGGCGACCGGGGTGAGCGAGAGCAGCCGGGACAGCGCGGAGCGCGACCGCAGTTCGAGCGCGGCGACCACCGTCGCCGACAGCAGCGCCGTCGCGAGGAAGCCGACCGTGTACCAGCTCTCGGTCCACGGGCTGTCCTCCGTCACCGGGACCTGCCAGACGATCAGCCCGAGCACGCCGAGCGCGGGCCACGCGAGCCGCCCCGACCAGCGCCGCAGCGCAGCGAGCCGCGGGTCGTCCGCGCGCAGCCGCGCCACCGCGATCGCCAGCAGCGCCCCGGCGAGCAGCTGGTCGGCGCGGGTGTCGGTGCCGTTGTAGATGCGGTGCGCCTGGGTGGGGTCCCACAGCAGCCAGCGCCAGACCACCGGCAGGAAGCACAGCACACCGGCCCAGATCAGCACCGTGCGCGGCCGCACCCGGCGCAGCAGGACCCGCAGCAGCGGCGGCCACAGCAGGTAGAACTGCTCCTCGACGCCGAGGGACCAGTTCTGCGCGAGCAGCGCCGTGCCGTCCGAGTACGGCCCCGGCTGGGCCGCCCGCACGATGTTCACCAGGAACGTCACCGAGAGCAGCACCGACGTCCAGGCCCCGTCGAAGCCCGGCAGGCTGGTGGCGCCCGCGAGCACCGCCGCCACGGCGCACACCGTCAGCAGCGCGGGCACGAGGCGCAGCCACCGCCGCCAGTAGAAGCCGCCCATCGCGATGTCCCCGGTGCGCGCGTACTCGGCGACCAGCAGCCGGGTGATGACGAACCCGCTGATGGTGAAGAAGATGTCCACGCCGATCGAGCCGCCGGGCAGCAGCCCGGGCTCCAGGTGGTAGACCATCACGATGCCGACGGCGAGCGTGCGCAGACCGTCCACGCCCTGCACCCGGCCGGTGCGCCGGACCGCGGAGGGAAAGCCCCGCGTGCCGCCGGGCGCGGACGCCGCCAGCTTCGGGTGGACGGGCATGCCGTGGTGCGAGCCGCCGGCGTCCGAGCCGTCGGGCGCGTGCGCCGCGGGCGCGCTCCAGCGCGCGGGGAGCGTCTCGGGAGCGCGCCCCGGTCGTCTGCCGCCGGTGGCCGCTGCCTCGGTCGTACCGGCCGCCGCTCTCGTCTCGGTTCCAGGGGAGAGGTCCACGAGGTGCCCGTGCCCGGAATGCTCGGTCCCACACGGCGGGCGCGAGCCATTAACTCAAAACTCAGATTGGGTAATCCGGTTGCCGTAGGGCTCGCCGTGCGGGCCCTACGCAAGGCCTCACGCCTGCGGTGTGACGACGGTCATCCCCGGCGACGGCGCCCCGGTGCGCCGCCCCATCGCGGCCAGTGCGGCGGGCGCGGCTTCGAGGCCGATCACGGAGGTGACCAGCAGATCGGGGCGGAGCGCACCCGCCGCGACCTGCCGCATCAGCTCGGGATAGGCGTACGCGGCCATGCCGTGCGAGCCCAGCACGTCGATCTCGTGGGCCACGACGCGGTCCATCGGCAGCGGGGTGCCGTCGCCCGGCAGCAGCCCCACCTGCACATGCCGGCCGCGGCGGCGCAGACACCGCACGGAGGCCGCGGCCGTCGCGGCCGAGCCGAGCGCGTCGATCGAGACCTGGGCGCCGCCGCCCGTCGCGTCGCGCACCGCCGCCGCGGTGTCCGCGACCGCGCCCGCGTCGACGGTCGCCGCAGCGCCGAAGGACCGGGCCAACTCCAGGGCGCGGGGCGCCACATCGACCGCCACGACCCGCGCGCCCGCCGCCGCGGCGATCATCACGGCGGACAGTCCCACCCCGCCGCAGCCGTGCACGGCGAGCCACTCGCCCGGCCGCACCCGCGCGCGCTCCACGACCGCGCGGAACGCGGTCGCGAAGCGGCAGCCGAGCGACGCGGCCGTCAGGAACGACATGGCGTCCGGCACGGCGACGAGGTTGGTGTCCGCGTGGTGCAGCGGCACCAGCTCGGCGAACGACCCCCAGTGTGTGAAGCCGGGCTGCTCCTGCCGCTCGCACACCTGCTGCTCGCCGGCCGCGCACGCGGCGCAGCGGCCGCAGGCGCAGACGAACGGCACCGTGACCCGGTCGCCCGGGCGCCAGTTGGCGACCTGCGCGCCCACCGCCTCGATCCGGCCCGCCAGTTCGTGGCCCGGCACGTGCGGCAGCGCGATGCCGTCGTCGTGGCCCATCCAGCCGTGCCAGTCGCTGCGGCACAGGCCGCTCGCCTCGACCCGTACGACGACCCCGTCGGGCGCAGGCGCCGGGTCGGGCACCTCCCGCACCGCGGGGGCCGCCCCGAACTCCTCGAAGACCACGGCGCGCATCGCCGTCACGCCCCTTTCCGCCGGTCCTGCCCCCGTGCCGACCGCGCCGCGGGGCCGGGATGGCCGCCCACCCTAGTACGGGCCCGGCGGCCCGACCGCCGGATCCCCTGCCCGCGGGCGTCAGCCGGCCGCCATCCGCACGTCGGCGAGGGTGAGCCCGGCGGGCGGCACGATGCCGAACTCCTCGTCGAGCACGCGGCGCAGCGCGCCGTCGGTCCGCACGTCCGCCGTCCTGACGACCGCGCCCGCGCGGGTCTCCGTGAGCCGCCCGTCGGCGAGCGCGCGGTGGACGCCGCCCGGCAGGGCGCGCTGCACGAACAGCCGCCGGGAGAACGGGGAGCGCGGGTTGGTCGCGATGTTCCAGTTGATGCCGTCGAAGTCCACCCGCTCGAACGGCTCGCAGGTGAACGCGTACTGCCGCGCCCAGCCGCCGTCACCGTGCGCCTCGAGGACCCACAGTGGCGCGGGACCCTCGTGCGGGACCCGCACCAGCCGGTGGCGGCGGTGCTCGGCCGCCTGCTCGGCGTCCGCGACGAGCGGCAGCGGCTCGATCAGCGCGCCGGGCGCGCCGAAGCCGACGTCCGCGAGGTACGGCACGCTGCCTTCCGCCTCCGGGGTGCGGACGAGCAGCGCCATGTGCGTACGGGGCCTCGACGCGATGGTGTCGGCGCCGACCAGGACCCGCGCGGTCAGCAGTGTCACACCGAAGCCGAGCGCGGTGAGCGCGTCGGCGAAGAGGATGTTGTGCTCGTAGCAGTAGCCGCCGCGCCCGCCGTGCACCAGCTTCGCCTCCAGGTCTGCGGCGGCCAGGGAGGGCACGGTGCCGCGCACGGGGTCGATGTTCTCGAACGGCAGCGCGTAGCTGTGCGCCCGCTGGACGGCCGCGAGGCCGGCGGCGTCCGCCGCGAGTCCTCCGGCGCCCGGCAGCCCGACCCTGCGGAGGTAGCCGTCGAGCAGGTCGGAGGCGGGCGCGGGGGAGGGGCGGTCGGCGTTCATCCCCTCACCGTAGGCGGCGCTGTGCGCCGCGTACTCCGTCCGAAGGCCCGGTCCGCCTGGTCCCCCGGTCCTGGTCCCCGGCTCCCCCGTACGCGGTTCTGCGGTACGCGGTCCCGCCGGACGCGGCCCGGGCGTGCGCGATGCCGGCGGCACGCGTCCGTGCCGCCGGCTGTCGGGGAACCACCGCACGCGAGGGCGCCGTCAGCGCCGTCGCGCCCCGCCGGCGCCCATGGCCGCTGTCACCAGCGCGAGGCACACCATCACACCGCCGACGACGCAGTTGCTCCAGATCGTGCGGGTCGTGTCGAAGCCCCCTCGCACCACCCATGGCGCGATGATCGTGAACACGCCGACGCCGAGTGCGGCCCAGCTCATGCCGTGCGTGCGCTCGTAGGCGGAGTTGACGAACCCCATGGTGAACAGGACGAAGGCGATCCCGAGGATCAGATTGGTGATCGTCAGGGCCGTGAAGCCGCTGAACCCGGTGATCCAGGCGGACGCTGCCAGATAGAGGCCCGCCAGCAGGGCCAGGCCCTCCACCATCTGCGCCATCGGCGTGGACGTCCTGCGCTCCGAGTGGGCGCGCAGGGCCACGATGTCCGGGTGCTCGTCGATGCTCTGCGTATGCGACGTATTCGACGTATGCGTGTTCGGTGACGTGCCGGGTGACGTGTGTGCCGCCATCTCGGCCACCTCCTTCGATGTGGCGTGTGACCGCAATCGAGTCACCTGCCCGCACCGCCTCAATCAGGGCAGAGGGGAATTTTCAGGCGATTAATGCATTTGTGACCCGGCCTCTTCGCGCGGGGTGCCCCGAGGTGCCCCGGGGCACCCCGAGGCGCTCCGGGGCCCCGGGCGCCCGGCGCACCCGGCGCGCCGTTCCGCCGGCCGGAGTAATCGGGCGCCGCCCCGCGCCGGGCTCCTTGTATCGCGCAGCGACCTGACGATCTGATCGTCACACCGCACATGTGCGCGTGTGCACGCCGTGCACGGAGCACCGCACGCCGCGCGCCACACACCGCACCGACCCGCTCGACGCGAGGAGCGCCCATGCACAGAGTCCTCAGGGTCCTCAGGGCCAGGCCGAGGACGAGAGCCGCGGCCCTGGCGGCGGCCCTCGCCGCCCTCGTCGCCTGCGCCCTCGCCCCGGGCGCGGCGGCCCGCGGCCCCCTGGCCCGCGCCGCCGCGCTCCCGCCGCCCGTGCCCGCCGTCGCCGGACACCAGGTCGTGCGCGGCGCGAGCGGCCCGCTCACCACCGCGCAGTGCGAGGACCGCTACGGCATCGCCTGCTACACGCCGACCCAGTACCGGCGGGCGTACGACCTGGCCCCCCTCTACCGCAGGGGCGTCACGGGCAAGGGCCGCACCATCGTCGTCGTGGACTCCTTCGGCTCCCCGACCGTCCAGCACGACCTCGACGTCTACAGCAGGCAGTTCGGCATCAGGAGCACCCATGTCGACGTGGTCGAGTGGGGCAAGGTGCCCGCGTTCGACCCCGCCGACGAGACCATGGCGGGCTGGGCGGGCGAGACCAGCCTCGACGTGCAGATGGCGCATGCGATCGCGCCCGACGCGCACCTCGTCCTCGTCGAGACCGGCGTCGCCGAGACCGAGGGCACCACAGGACTGCCCGAGATGATGGACGCCGAGCGCGACCTCGTGGACCGCGGCGTCGGCGACGTCGTCACCCAGAGCTTCGGCGCCACCGAGGACACCTTCCCCGGCTTCGCCAAGGGCGACTTCTCCAGCATCGAGAACCTGCGGTACGCCTTCCGCGACGCCGAGCGCCACGGCGTGACCCTGCTCGCCTCCTCGGGCGACGGCGGCGCCACCGACTCCACGGCGGACGGCGTCGGGCACTACGACCACCAGGTCAACTCCTGGCCCTCGGCCGACCCGCTGGTCACCTCGGTCGGCGGCACCCAGCTGCACCTGGACGGGCAGGGCCGCCGCACCGCGCCCGACAGCGTCTACAACGACAACGGCGCGAGCGGCGGCGGCAGGTCCCATGTCTTCCCGCGCCCCGCGTACCAGGACACCGTGTGGCGCACCGTCGGCGCGCGGCGCGGCACGCCCGACGTCTCCATGTCGGCGGCGGTGGACGGCGGCGCCTGGACGTACACCAGCTACGACCCGAAGGAGGCCGGCTGGAGCGTCTCGGGCGGCACCAGCGAGGCGAGCCCCCTGTTCTCCGGCATCGTCGCGCTCGCCGACCAGCAGGCGGGGCACCGGCTCGGCGACATCCACCAGGCGCTGTACACCCTGTCGGCCGAGGCGCCGTGGAACCCGCTCACGGGCATCGTCGACGTACGGGACGGCACCGACAACTCGTACCAGGGCGTGACCGGTTACCGGGCCGTGCGCGGCTACGACATGGCGACGGGCGTCGGCACGGTCGACGCGGCCAGGTTCGTGCCCGCGCTCGCCGCCGCCGGCTGACGGCGCGCCCCGGGCGGCGGGGCGCGGGCCCCGCCGCCCGCGTACGCGGGAGCCTCCCCGGCCCCTCACTCCTCGTCGGAGCCGCCGCCTTCGCTGTTCATGTGCTGATGTCCGGGGTGGCGCACCCGCATCCACACGTCGCGCGCCTGGCGGCTCGCCTCCGTACGGCTGCGCGCCACCAGGCTGCGCGCCTGCTCCTCGGTCTCCACCATCGGGCCGGAGCCGCGCAGCGGCTTGCCCGCCGTCTCGTGCAGGAAGAACGTCGAGATCAGGCCGATGAGCCCGGCGATCATGAGGTAGTAGGCGGGAACCATCTTGTCGCCCGTGCTCTCCACGATCGCCGAGGCGATCAGCGGCGTCGTGCCGCCGAAGAGGGACACCGAGACGTTGAAGGCGATCGACAGCGCGCCATAGCGGATGCGGGTCGGGAACAGCGCGGGCAGTGTCGAGGCCGACGTACCGGCGAAGCAGACCAGCAGCAGACCGAGGATCAGGCAGCCGAACGCGGGCATCAGGATGCCCCCCTGCCGGATCAGCAGGATCGCCGGGATGGCCAGTACCACCATCGCGATGCTGCCCGCCATGAACATCGGGCGCCGCCCCCACCGGTCGGAGGAGCGGCCGACCGTCGTGATGGTCAGCGCCACCACGACCATCGTCCCGAGGATCAGCAGCTGCGCGGTGACGTCGCCCTGGTGCAGGGTCTCCGTCATGAATGTCGGCAGGTACGACGTGACCATGTAGTTGGTGACGTTGTAGAGCAGCACGAGGCCCATGCAGATCAGCACGGCCTCCCAGTGCCGGGTGAAGATCTCCTTGAGCCGGCCCTTGCCCGACTGCCGGGCGCCGCTCGCCAGCTCGTCGTCGGCGCGCGCCGCCTCCGCCGCGCCGTACCCGCTCTCCTGCGCCTCGGCGGCGTCCGCCTCCTGCTCCCGCAGGAACGCCGGCGTCTCTTCGAGGCGCAGCCGCATGTAGAGGCCGACGAGGCCGAGCGGCCCCGCGACGAAGAACGGCACGCGCCAGCCCCAGTCGACCATCCCCTGGCTGCCGAGGACGGCCGTCAGCAGCGTGACGATGCCCGAGCCGAAGGCGTAGCCGACGAAGGTGCCGAAGTCGAGCCAGCTGCCGAGGAAGCCGCGCCGCTTGTCGGGGGCGTACTCGGCGATGTACGTGGTGGCGCCCGCGTACTCGCCGCCGGTGGAGAAGCCCTGCACCAGACGGCAGATCAGCAGCAGGATCGGCGCGGCGAAGCCGATGGCGGAGAAGCCGGGCAGGAAGCCCACGGCGAAGGTGCTGATCGCCATCATGATCATGGTGATGGCGAGCACCCGCTTGCGGCCGATGCGGTCGCCGAGCGGCCCGAAGACCAGCCCGCCGAGCGGCCGTACGAAGAAGGCGGCGGCGAACGTCGCGAAGGTCGAGACGACCTGGGCGCCCGGCGAGCTCGACGGGAAGAACACCTTTCCGAGCGTGCTCGCCAGATAGGCGTACACGCCGAAGTCGAACCACTCCATCATGTTGCCGAGCGCCGCGGCCGAGACCGCCCTGTGGACCTCTGCCTTGTCCGTGACGGTGACGTCCGCCTCGGTGAGCGCCTGTTTCCGCCGCCGCAGGAGCGAGCGGAGGAGCCGGTCGTTGAGCGAACGGTCGGGGCTCTGCGCCATGCGGCCCTGTCGCGCGGGAGTCGATCGACGGGGGCGGCCGATATTCATTGCGTCCTGTCCGTAGGCGTCGGATTTCGCCCATTATCACCACCCGGGTCCCCGCCGGAGCGAAGCCGGCGACCGGCCCCGCGTGGCGCCGATGAGCCATGCGCGCATACCCCGTGCGGCAGCGTCCGATGCGGGTGTCCTCCACCACGCCCCGGGTGTTGCCGCCACCACCCGGGATCCGGGCCCCAGACCCGGCGACGCGGCGCCCCGCGCCCGGCAGCATTTCCCCTGCGGGCGGCGGGCAGGACCGGCGCCCGCGGCCGCCCCGCGCACGCCGCGGGCGGGGCGCCCGCGGGGTGAACGCGCCCCGGACGGCGGCCCGGCGGGCTCGACGCCCCGGGCGCCGCAACTGCCCCGACCGCCAGGGGAAACCGCCAGGAAACAACGTCAACGGAAAGTTGAAGCGCACCCCTTGCGCCGCGCCCGCGACCTCGCGTACACCTACGCGTCCTCGCCGGCGCGGCGCGCCCGTACGCCGTGCACCCTCTGCCCTCTCCCCGCCATCTCCCGGAGGCCGACGTGCCACCCAAGCCCACGGCGACAGCCGAGCCACCCGCGCCCGTCGCGGCCCAGGACACGGTCGACACCAGGCCGCCGCTGCCCCGGCTCGGCCTGCTCGGGCTCCAGCACGTCCTGGTGATGTACACCGGATGCGTCACCGTGCCCCTGGTGTTCGGCGCTGCGGCGAAGCTCGACACCTCCACCGTGGGCCTGCTGATCAACGCGGACCTGCTGGTGTCCGGGCTGATCACCCTGGTCCAGTCGCTCGGCGTGGCCCGGGTGCTCGGGGTGCGGCTGCCGGTGGTGGCGGGCGCGACGTTCACCGCGGTGACCCCGATGATCCTCATCGCCGGCCAGTACGGACTGACCGCGGTGTACGGCTCGATGATCGCCGCGGGCGTCTTCGGACTGCTGGCGGCCGTGCCGTTCGCCCGCGCCGTACGGTTCTTCCCGCCGCTGGTCAGCGGCATCGTCATCACCGTCATCGGCCTCTCGCTCATCGGCGTGGCCGCGGGCCTGATCGCGGGCGACGACCCGGCGGCCGGGGACTACGCGGCGCCCTCCCATCTGGCGCTCGCGGCCGGGATCGTGGCGCTGATCGTCCTGTTCGGCCGGTTCACCCGCGGGTTCCTGTCGCAGATCGGGGTGCTGGCCGGCCTGGTCGCGGGCACCGGGGCCGCGGCCCTGATGGGCCTCACCGACTTCTCGTCCGTGGGCGGCGCGCGCTGGCTCGGCGTCAGCGCGCCCTTCCACTTCGGGACGCCGACGTTCCCGGTCGCGGCCGTCACGTCGATGTGCGTGGTGATGCTCGTGACGTTCACCGAGTCCACCGCCGACATGCTCGCCGTGGGGGAGATGACGGGCCGCCGCCCCACGCCCTCGGCGCTGGCGCGCGGCCTCGCGGCCGACGGCGTCTCCAGCGTGCTCGGCGGCGTGTTCAACGCCTTCCCCGACACCGTCTTCGCCCAGAACGTCGGCCTCGTCGAGATGAGCAGGGTCCGCAGCCGGTACGTGGCCGCCTGCGCGGGCGCCCTGCTCCTGCTGCTCGGGCTGGTACCCAAGCTCGGCGAGGTCGTCGCCTCGCTGCCGGGACCCGTGGTCGGCGCGGCGGGCCTGGTGATGTTCGCGACGGTGACCGCGGTCGGCATCAGGACCCTGCGCGCCGTCGAGTTCGAGGGCACGAACAACCTGCTCGTCGTCGCGGTGTCGATCGGTGTGGGCATGCTGCCGGTGGTCGCACCCACCATCTACCACGCGTTCCCCGCCTGGGTGCAGGTCATCGGCGGCAGCGCGATCACCAGCGCCACACTGACCGCGTTCGCCCTGAACCTCGTCTTCCACCACACGCGCAGGCGTGTCCCGGCACAGCCGGGGCAGAAGAAGACCCCCGGCCCCACGGCCCGTTCCTGAACCCCAGGGGAGTGTGCGATGGAGAAGAAGATCCTGGCCAGGTTCGCCGCAGGCGCACCGCGCGGCGCCTGGCCCGCCGAGGAGTACGCCGCCCGCACCCGGGGCGAGGGCACTCCCGCGACGGTCGTCATGGACCTCGAAGACGACGCCTTCCTGGTCGTCACCCCCACCGACCAGGACCCCCTCCAGAACTGACCGCCCGGGGCCCCGCCCGGTCAGGAGGACTGCTCGCCGAGAGCTGACCGGCGACGCGTGCTCCAGGGACGCCGCCCCACCACGTCCCCGCGTCACGGCAGGTGGGCGGGGGTGGGGTGGGTGAGAATGGCGGTGCCGGTGGCGGGCGCCGCGTGCCGGCTCCGTGCGGTCCGCGAGGGGCCGGTGCGGGTGGCCGCGGCGCGGAGGCGGCATGAGGAGCGGGCGGCGATGAGCGGGGAAGGCTCGACCGGGGCCTCCGGGCCCGGGGCTGCTGGAACCGGGGCCGGTGGGAGCGGTGTTGGTGCGCGCGGCGGGGCCGGCGCGTCCGAGCCTGGTACGTCTCGTGGTGCCGGCGCCCCCCGGGCCGGCGCGCCCGGCGGTGGCGGTGTGCCCGGAGCCAGTGCCCCCGGGGCCGGTGCGTCCCGTGGGGCCGGCGCGCTCCGGGGCGATGCGTATGTGCGTGTGCGCGGTGCGCGCGAGCACAATCTGCGGGGCGTCGACACGGAGATTCCGCGCGACGCGCTGACCGTGTTCACCGGTGTGTCGGGCTCGGGCAAGTCCTCCCTCGCGTTCGGGACGCTCTACGCCGAGGCCCAGCGCCGCTACTTCGAGTCGGTCGCGCCGTACGCCAGGCGGCTGATCCAGCAGGTCGGCGCGCCCAAGGTCACCGAGATCACCGGGCTGCCGCCCGCCGTCGCGCTCCAGCAGCGCCGCGGCACGCCCGGCTCGCGGTCGTCCGTCGGCACCGTCACCACGCTCTCGAACCTCCTGCGGATGCTGTTCTCGCGCGCCGGCTCGTACCCGGAGGGCACCGCGGAACGGCTGGACTCCGACGCCTTCTCGCCGAACACCGTGACCGGCGCCTGCCCGGAGTGCCACGGCCTCGGCCGGGTCCACCGGGTCACCGAGTCCTCGCTGGTGCCCGACCCCTCGCTGAGCATCCGCGACCACGCGGTCGCCGCCTGGCCCGGCGCCTGGCAGGGCAAGAACCTCCGCGACGTCGTCCAGGCACTCGGCTACGACATCGACCGGCCCTGGCGCGAACTCCCGCAGGCCGACCGCGACTTCATCCTCTTCAGCGACGAGCGGCCGGTGGTCACCGTCGACCCCGTGCGCGAGGCGGGCCGTATCCAACGGCCGTACCAGGGCACGTTCATGAGCGCCGAGCGCTATGTGATGCGCGCGTTCTCGGAGTCGAAGAGCCCGGCGACCAGGCGGCGCGTCGCCCGGTATCTGGAGAGCGCCGAGTGCCCGGTGTGCGGGGGCAGGCGGCTGCGGCCCGAGGCCCTCGCCGTCACCTTCGCCGGGTACGACATCGCGGCGCTGACCGCCATGCCGCTGAACGCGCTCGCCGATGTGCTGCGCGCCACCGCGCGCCTCACCGACCCGGACGCCACCGTGCCGGCGTCGGACTCGGGCGAGACGACCGAGGCGGCGGTGGCGATCGCCCGCGACCTCGGCGCCCGCATCGACGTGCTCACCGGCCTCGGCCTCGGCTACCTCAGCATGGACCGCACCGCGCCCACGCTCTCCCCTGGCGAGCTCCAGCGGCTGCGGCTCGCGACCCAGCTGCGCTCCGGCCTGTTCGGCGTGGTGTACGTGCTCGACGAGCCCTCGGCGGGCCTCCACCCCGCCGACACCGAGCCCCTGCTCGGCGTTCTGGAGAAGCTGCGCGCCGAGGGCAACACGCTGTTCGTCGTCGAGCACGACATGGACGTGGTGCGCAGGGCCGACTGGGTGGTCGACGTGGGCCCGGGCGCGGGCCGTTACGGCGGGCGGGTCCTCTACAGCGGCCCGGTCCCCGGTCTCGCCGCTGTGGCGGAGTCGGCGACCCGCCCGTACCTGTTCCCGGGGCAGTTTCCGAGTTCGTCCCCGAGTTCGTCTCCGAGTTCGGAGGGCGCGGGCGGCCCGGCCGTACCGCGCGGGCCGGGCGCCGCCGCGCGGCCCCCGCGCGCCCCCGGCGCCTGGCTGCGGCTGCGCGGGGTGACCCGGCACAATCTGCGGGACCTCGACGTGGACGTGCCGCTCGGCGTGCTCACCGCGGTCACCGGGGTGTCGGGCTCCGGCAAGTCGACCCTGGTGGGCCAGGTGCTCGCCGAGGCCGTCGCGGCCCACCTCGGCACCGGCCAGGAGGCCCCGCCCGCGGACGCTGAACACGAGCCGGGCGAAGGCGAGTCGGGCCCGGTGGCCGAGGCCGTACCGGCCGCAGAGGCCGCCGAGGACACCGGCACCGGCTCCGGGGCGCGGGCGGTGGAGGGTCTCGACGCGGTGCACCGCCTCGTCCGCGTCGACCAGAGGCCCATCGGCCGTACGCCGCGCTCCAACCTCGCCACGTACACCGGCCTTTTCGACACCGTACGGTCCCTCTTCGCGGCCACGGACGAGGCGCGCAGGCGGGGTTACGCGCCCGGCAGGTTCTCCTTCAACGTCGCGTCAGGGCGGTGCGAGACCTGCCAGGGCGAGGGGTTCGTCGCCGTCGAACTCCTCTTCCTGCCCGGTACGTACGCGCCCTGCCCGACCTGCCACGGCGCCCGGTACAACCCCGAGACGCTGGAGGTCGCCTACCGGGACCGCAGCATCGCGGACGTGCTGGCGCTCTCCGTGGACCAGGCAGCCGCGTTCTTCGCCGACGTGCCCGCCGCCGCGCGCGCCCTGCGCACCCTCCAGGACGTGGGCCTCGGCTACCTCCACCTCGGCCGGCCCGCCACCGAGTTGTCCGGTGGCGAGGCCCAACGCATCAAGCTGGCATCCGAGTTGCAGCGGGCCCGGCGCGGCCACACGCTCTACCTCCTGGACGAGCCCACCACGGGCCTGCACCCCGCGGACACCGACCTGCTGATGCGGCAGCTGCACGGACTCGTCGACGCGGGCAACACGGTGGTCCTCGTCGAGCACGACATGGCCGTGGTCGCCTCCGCCGACTGGGTCCTCGACCTCGGCCCCGGCGCAGGCGACGAGGGCGGCCGCGTGGTGGCCGCGGGCCCGCCCGCGCGGGTCGCCCGCACGCCGGGCAGCAGGACCGCCCCGTACCTCGCGCGCCGCCTGCCCGAAGCGCCCCGCGGTGACGCCTGAACCGGCCCCCGCCGCTGCCCGGAGCGCACCGGCTCGCCACGATCACAGAGACACCAGCAGAGCGCCGTAAAGAGCCATAAAGCGCCGAAAAGGTCGACTTTCCCCCTGCGGGGTAGCGGTGCCATTGTCCGTACACCGACAATGCATCGACCGTTCTCCACCCCCGGCGCCGGTCGGTTCGCGGACCGACCCGAGAGGATCGACCCCCATGCGCAAGCCTCTCCTGCTCACCCTCACCACACTCGCCCTCGGCGCTGCCGCCCTGGCCGGCACCACGGGCACGGCGTCCGCCCTCCCGACGGCGCCCGCCGCAGCGGGCCAGCCGGCCCATGCCCCCGCCGCCGCGCCGGCCACCGCCCGCCAGGCGGCCGCGACCGCGACGGAACCCGCCGCCCCCAGAGCGACCTCCTTCGCCGGTACCGTCGCGCTCAGCAACTGCTCCGGCTCCCTGATCCGCCTGCCCGACTCCCGGCCCACGGACCCCGGCCTCGTCCTCACCAACGGCCACTGCATCGAGTCGGGCTTCCCCAGCGCGGGCGAGGTCATCACCGACCAGGCGTCCACCCGCAGCTTCACGCTCCTCAACGCCTCGGCCGGCACGGCCGGCACGCTCAAGGCCAACAAGGTCGTCTACTCGACGATGACCGACACCGACGTCACGATCTACCAACTCACCCAGAACTACAGCCAGATACAGAAGTCCACCGGCATCGCCCCGCTCACCCTCTCCGCGAGCCACCCGGTGCAGGGCCATGCGATCGACGTCGTCTCCGGCTTCTGGAAGCAGGTCTACTCCTGCTCGATCGACGGCTTCGCCTACCGCGTCAAGGAAGACCAGTGGGCCTGGAAGGACTCGGTGCGCTACACCCCCGAGTGCCAGGTCATCGGCGGCACTTCGGGCTCCCCGGTCGTCGACACCACCACCGGCCAGGTCACGGCCGTCAACAACACCACCAACGAGAGCGGCGAACGCTGCACCCTCGACAACCCCTGCGAGGTCGACAAGCAGGGCGCCGTCACCATCCACAAGGGCACCGGCTACGCCGAGGAGACCTACACCATCCCCGCCTGCTTCACCACGGGCAACAAGCTCGACCTCGCGGCCTCCGCCTGCACCCTCCCCAAGCCGTAACACCGCACCCGCCGCACAAAGGCCCCGTACGGACACCCCCGCACAGGGCCTTTGTGCGTCCCGGCACAGCGGCTCGTCACCGCCGCCGCCGCAGTGCGCGGGTGACCAGGGCGCTCGCGCCCGCGAGGCTGATCAGGCCGCAGACCAGGTGGGTGGCGGTGTGGGGGCCGCCGTACGAGGCGATCGCGTTGGTCGCGACGCTGACGACGACCACGGTCCACAGCAGGACGCGGAGGACCGCGTCGCGCGTGACGGGCCCGGTAGGGGCGTCCGCGGTGTGCGCGGTGGTGTCCAGCGGGCGGGAGCCGGTGTGCGCCATGGTGGTTCCTCCTGGGGATCGCCGGTGGGTGCTGCCTGTGGTCACGACGCTAGGCGCGGGCGCAGGGCCCGGACGATCCCGTGCGCTCCCGGGTGCGAGGTACAGCAGGCTGTACTTCTCGCCGCCGGAGGGGCCGCGGGAGGGGCCGCGGCCCTAGGGTTGTCGAAGGGCCCGGGCGGACCGGACCGGACCGGACCGGAGCAGACCGGGGCAGAGCCGGCCGGTGATGCGGGCTCCGGAAGGACAGACGCAGGCTCCGGCCGGGCGCGAAGGGGCGAGGGAGGCCGATGGCGGTGTGGCAGAGGACCCGTGACGTGGCGGACCCGGCGGCCGCGCTCGCACCGTCCGCCCCCGGTGCGACGGCGGCGGGAGCGAGCGACGGCCCGCACGCGCCGCACGACTCGCGCGCCCCCGTCGCCCCGCACGCCTCCATCGCCCCGCACGCCCCCGAGACGTCCGTCGGCACCGGGCTTGGGGAGGCGGCCGGCCGCACCCTGCGCGCCTCGGGCAACGCCACCGGCCGACTCGCGGGCGGATTCACGACCGCGGCGAGCGCCCTCGCCCTGCTGGCCGTGCTCGCGGTGACGGCCGCCACCGCGGTGGCCGGGGTCGGGCTGCTCATGGCGCCGCTCGCGCTGCGCGCCCTGCACGCGCTGGCCCGGCGGGAGCGCGAACGGCTCGGCCGTACGGGCGCCGAGGTCATCGCCCCCGAGCCGCCGCCCACCCGGCCGCGGGCCGCGCTCGCGGACCCCACCACCCGGCGGGAGCTGCGCTGGCTGTGCCGGCACGCCACGGTGGGGCTGCTGCTCGGCCTCGTCGGTGTGTGGCTGCCGATCCTCGCCGTGCGCGACACGGCTTTCCCGCTCTACTGGCGGTTCATGCCGCAGAACGCCTCGGCCACCTCCCTCGGCTTCGGCACGGCGCACTCCTGGCCCGACGCCCTCGCTGTGGCCCTGCTCGGCGTGGGCTGGATCATCCTCGTCCTGGGCCTCACGCCCGGCATGGCGAGGCTCCAGGAACGCCCGGGGCGGCGCCTGCTCGCGGCCGGGCCCGACGTCGATCTCTCCCTGCGCGTCGCGGAGTTGACCGCCACCAGGGCAGCGGCCCTGGACGCGCACGCCGTCGAGCTGCGCCGCATCGAACGCGCACTGCACGACGGCACCCAGAACCGGCTGGTGTCGGTCAGTGTGCTGCTCGGCGCCGCGCGGCGGCAGGTGGCGCGCGACCCGTCACGCGCCGACGAGATCCTCGAACGCGCCCAGGCCGCCGCCGAGCAGGCGCTCGCCGAGCTGCGCGGGGTCTCCCGCAGCATCCTGCCGCCCGTGCTCGACGACCGGGGTCTCGCGGGCGCCCTCTCGGGGCTCGCCGCCCACTGCGCGGTGCCCTGCGCCCTCGATGTCGACGCGCCGCGCCGCTGTGCCGCCGCCGTCGAGGCGACCGTCTACTTCGCGGCCGCCGAGGCGTTGACGAACATCGCCAAACACAGCGGCGCCGCCCACGCGGCCGTCGCGGTCCGCGTGCGCGACGGGCGGTTGCACCTCGCCGTCACCGACGACGGGCGGGGCGGCGCCGAGGAAGCGGGCGGCTCGGGACTCGCCGGCATCCGCCGCAGGGTCGCGGCCCTTGACGGTACGCTCCGACTCGCCAGCCCGCCCGGCGGCCCGACAACGCTCGAAGTGGACCTCCCCTGTGGAACGTGACCTGCGGACGGAACCCGCCCCGCGTACGGAAAGCACGCCGCCCGCCCCGCGCACGGAACCCGCCCCGCAGAGCGAAGACACACCACCCGCCCTGCGCATCGTCATCGCCGAGGACGACCCCCTGCTGCGCGAGGGCCTCGCGCTGCTGCTGCGCGCGGAGTCCCTCGACGTGGTGGCCACCACCGGCACCGCGGACGGCGTGCTCGACGCCATCGACACCCACGCCCCCGACATCGCCGTGCTCGACGTGCGCATGCCGCCGACGCACACCGACGAGGGCATCCGGGCCGCCGTGGAGGCCAGGCGCCGCAGCCCGGGGCTCGCCGTCCTCGTGCTGTCCGCGTATGTCGAGCAGAGCTTCGCGACGGAGCTGCTCACCGGCGGCGTCGGCGGCATCGGCTACCTGCTCAAGGAACGGGTGGGCCGCGTCGAGGAGTTCCTCGACGCGCTGCACCGGGTCGCTGCGGGCGGCACCGCCATCGACCCGGAGGTCGTGGCGCAGCTGTTGACCCGCTCCCGCGAGGACACCAGGCTGGAGCGGCTCAGCCCCCGCGAGCGCGACGTACTCGCCCTGATGGCCGAGGGGTTGGGCAACAGGGCCATCGCGGAACGGCTGTTCGTCACCGACGGCGCCGTCCACAAGCACATCCGCAGCATCTTCGCCAAGCTGGACCTCGCCCCGGCCGACCGGGTGGACCGCCGGGTGGCCGCGGTCCTCCACTGCCTCCAGGACGCCAGACGGCGCGGCTAGGCCGTGTTCCGGAACCGGGGTCCGTGTCTCGCCTCGTGCCGTGATGACGATGATCTCGATGCGGAGCGAGGGGATCTTTCCGATGGCCGATGGAGGAAGCTGCAACTGACCTCCGAACCGAGGGCTTCGAGGTCTGCGGCCGGGACGCTGCCCGCCTCTTCCCTATCGTGCATCACCACTTCGACCTGCTGGGCAGGCAATTCTTCTCGTTTCCGGAGCCGCGTGGCGCCATGCGTCCCCCGCACGGAACGCGAGGCGCGTGAGCAGGTGGCGAGGCAGCCGGGCGCCTGCGGCAGGGCTGGGGCGCGGACACATGGCCCGTAGTCCGCGGGACGTGCCGCGGGCCCCGCTACGCTCGGCCGGCCCCGGCGGTCAGTCCTTCGGGGCCGACTCGCAGTCGCGGAGGTAGGTCTCCATGGCGGTGCGGAGATTGTCGGCGGCGCGGGTGATGAGGGTGAGCTGTTCCGCGGTGAACTCACCCAGCGCCTGACCGAGCTGCAGATGCAGCGGTTCGAAGAAAGCGTCGGCAGCGGCGTGGATCGTCGTGGTCGAGCGCAGGGTCACGAGCCGCCGGTCGGAGCCCTCCCGTGCTCGCTCGACATGCCCTGCTTTCTCCAGGCGTCCGAGAAGGATCGAGGTCGCACCCGGCGAGAGGCCCACGCGTTCGGCGAGGCGCGCCGGTGTCAGCGGCCGGCCGCGCTCTTCCGCCTCGATGATCAGCACGATGGCGTCGGCGTCGGTGGTGTGCAACCGCGCGCTGCGGGCGAAGGCCCGTGCCAGTTCCTTCTGGGTGGCGGTGAAGGCCGTGAGGCTTCCCAGTACCTGCTCGTACTCATCACCCGGCTGAGCTTCTGACATGACCCGCCTTTCACCGCCCCCGGTACCTTACGGCACCCCCGTGTAGTTATGTGGCACAATAATTATGCAACATAAGGACTGAGGCGGGGCCAACCGAGTCACCGACTCACCCGGACCAGCAGTCGCCCGAGGCCAAGAACTCAAGGAGCCATCACAGTGAACGGATCGATCACCATAGCCGGAGCCGGACTGGCCGGACTCGCCCTCGCCCGCGTCCTGCACGTCAACGGCATCACCTCGACCGTCTACGAGGCGGAGGCGTCTCCCAGCGGACGCACCCAGGGCGGCCAGCTCGACATCCACGACGTCAACGGCCAGGTCGCCCTCCAGCAGTGCCAGCTCATGGACGAGTTCCGCTCGATCGTCAACATGGGCGCCGAGGCGATGCGATTCCTCAGCCCCGAAGGAGAACTCGTCGGCGAGATCCCTGACGACGGGGAACTGAGCAACCCCGAGGTCCTGCGCGGCGAACTGCGCAGGATCCTGATCGAGTCGCTGCCCCACGGTACGATCCAGTGGGGCCACAAAATCGCCTCGGTCACCCCCGGAGACGGCCACCGATCGCACGTGATCAACTTCGCCGACGGCTCCTCAGTGTCAACCGAGGTGCTGATCGGCGCCGACGGGGCCTGGTCGCGGGTCCGGGGCGCCCTCAACGGGGCCATGCCCGAGTACCTGGGAACCCTGTGGGTCGAAACGTTCCTCCACGACGTCGGCACGAACCACCCCCAGAGCGCCGCACTGGTCGGCAACGGCGCGATGCTGGCGATGAAGCCCGGCCGGGGAATCTTCGGACACCGCGAGGCGAACGACGTGATCCACACCTACGTCGTACTGAAGAAGCCACTTGAGTGGATGCAGTCGGTCGACTTCTCTGACCGCGAGCGCGCGCTGGCGCTCGTCGCCGAGCAACTGGGGCAGGGCTGGGCACCTGAGATGCTCGAACTGGTCACCCGAGGCGAGACCACGCCGGTCGCACGCCCCATCTGGGGACTGCCGCTGGAACACACCTGGGACCGCGTCCCGGGCATCATGCTCATCGGCGACGCCGCCCACCTCACCCCGCCCGACGGCGACGGCGCGAACTGGGCCCTCTACGACGGCGCCCAGCTCGCACAGGCCATCGCCACCACACCGGCCGACATCGACACGGCGTTCGACACCTTCGCCGAGCAGATGCTGCCCCGCAGCGCCGCGTCCTCGACCGAGGGCTACCAGTCCTTCGAGCAGACGTTCGGCTACAACGCACCCGCGAACCTGCGCGACATGATGAACCGCACCAAGACCTACGGTCACCAGCACCAGTGAGCACCCGGTATCTGCCCACCGCATCGTGAATCACCCGCCCTCGCCGCGCCCGGCGGGGGCATCTCACTGCCCACAGACCGTCCAGCGGCATCCCGGCAGGCCATGAGAAGCCAACACCGCCACCGAGCCGCGCATATGGTCGAAACACCTCACCTCACCTCACCTTCACGATCCGAAACCAGAACAGTTCCTGAATGCCGCACCCGACCGCGTGCCGGGCCTGGTAGTCCTCACGGTCGAAAGCCGGAGGCCGTCCACCGACCGTGCCCCGGCGCCTGCGGTGGCCGGCCTGGTCGGCAGGTTCCGGAGTCGTGCAGCGGATTCCGCGCCGACGCGGGTGGGCACGGTTCGCGCGTGACGAGTACGCCGTGTCGCCACGGACCCGCACCGGACGGACTCGTGACCGGCCCAGGCCCAGGGGCGGCCGCCAGGACCGGGTACAGCAGGCTGTACCCCGAGGTGGGGCGTGCGCGGCAATGATCTCCTGAGGCCGCGCTGGTGTGCTGGGGGCATCACATCAGCCCCCGTCCGAAAGGACCCCGCGGTGAGCATCCACCCGCCCGCAGGCATCGAAACCCACCCGCTGGACACACCGGGGAAGCCGGCGCAGGGGCGCTCCGCCGGACTGCGAGGAGCCCTCCGGCGTACGCCTCTGACCTGGTTCTTCGTGCTGACGTACGGGCTCAGCTGGCTCGCCTGGACGCCGTACGTGCTGTCGGAGAACGGCCTCGGCGTCTGGCACTTCTCGTTCCCCGTCATCGGCGGCAGCACCCAGCTGCTCGGTGTGCTGCCCGGCGCCTACCTCGGCCCGATCACCTCGGCGCTCCTGGTGACCGGTGGGACCGAGGGCCGCGCCGGACTGCGGGTCTGGCGACGCAGGATGACCAACTTCCGTGCGGGCGTGGGCTGGTACGCCCTCGTCCTGCTCGCGGTGCCCGCCGTGCTGACGGCCGCGTCCGCCGGCCTCACCGGCCGCGCCCCGCTGGCGCCCTCCGTGACCGTGCTTGCGGCCTATCTGCCGAGCCTGCTGCTCCAGATGGTCACCACGGGCCTCGCGGAGGAGCCGGGCTGGCGGGAGTTCGCGATGCCGCGCATGCAGCGCCGGTACAGCCCGGCGAAGGCGAGCCTGGTCGTGGGCGCCCTGTGGGGCGTCTGGCACCTGCCGCTCTTCCTGACCGAGTGGGGCGGCCGGCCGCACGTCGATGCGACGAGGCCGCTGGAGTTCGTCGCCACCACGATCGCCTTCAGCTACGTCATGACGTGGGTGTTCAACCGCTCCGGCGAGAGCATGCCGCTGGTCATGCTGCTGCACACGGGAGTCAACAACTTCTTCTCCCTGGCGGGCCCGCAGATGTTCCCCTCCCTCTCGCTCTCCGCGACCACGCACGCCTTCCTGATCGCCTCTGTGGCGGCGGCCCTGGTCCTGCTGCTCGCCACCCGCGGCAGGCTCGGCAAGCCCGCGCCCGCGCCCGCACTCGCCGGTCCGTGACCGGGCCCGCGGCCGTACCCGCCGGTCCGTGACCGGCCCCGCGCGGCGCGCCCCCTCGGTACCGCGGCGGGACAATGGCCGGGTGAACGACTTCGAGCGGGCGTACCGGAAGACCCTCGGCGCGGACACCGGGGAGGCCGAGACGGACACGGCCGCCTCGGTGCTCGCCGCGCTGGGCGAGAGGTGGGCGGCGGCCGCCGAGGAGACAGCGGGCCGCGTCGTGCGGGAGTGCGAGAGCCGCGGCTGGGCCCCCGCCGACCTGGTGCGGGTGGCGGGCCGCGAGCTCACCGCGCGCCACCACCGCCTCGCCGCCGCGCTCGCGGACGGCGTGGGCGCCGCGGACTTCGCGGGCGCCGAGCGGCTCGACCGGTTCAGCGCGGCCACCGCGGTCGTCGAACTCCTGCGGCTGTACGGCAGGTTGCCCCGTATCCCGGCCGTCGTCCCACCGGCTGCCGCACCGGCGGGGGAGGCGGGCAAGGTGCTCGGCCGGGTACGGGCCCTGCTGGCGAAGGCCGAGTCGACGGGCTTCCCCGAGGAGGCCGAGGCACTGACGGCCAAGGCGCAGCAGCTGATGGCGCGGTACCAGGTCGACGCGGCACTGCTGCGCCCCGACGGCGCGGGTACGGGCGACGGCCCCGGCTTCCGCAGGATCGGTGTCGACCGCCCGTACGAGGACGCCAAGGCGCTGCTCCTTGACGCGGTCGCCGCCGCCAACCGCTGCGAGGCGGTGTGGTCGGCCGACTTCGGCTTCTCCACGGTCGTCGGCCACGAGAGCGACCTGGAGGCCGTCGAACTCCTCTACACCTCGCTGCTCGTGCAGGCCGACCTGGCCCTGACCCGCGGCCCGTCGAGGCGCCGCGACTACCGGCTGTCGTTCCTGATCGCCTACGCCTCCCGGATCCGCCGGCGCCTCGCCACCGCGGCGGAGGACGAGGTGGCCGCCCGGCGGGAGAGCCCGGGCCTGCTGCCCGCGCTCGCCGCCCGCGACCTGGCGGTCCGCACCGCCACCCGCCGCCTCTTCCCGCACACCACCTCGGCCCGCCTCAAGGGCCGCGACGCCGAGGGGTGGCGCGAGGGCGAGTCGGCCGCCGACGACGCCCGGCTGTGACGCGGCAACGGCCAGCCCCCGCGCCGGGGCGCGCACACCCCCGCAGGTCACCGCACGTGCACGGTGACCTTCACCGTCTTCAGCACCGCGGGCAGCCTGGCGGTGTCGACCTTGAGGATCTCGCCGTTGTCGGTCTGCCCCGTCGACGGCAGTGTCTTCTGGTGGACGGTCCACTTCCCGTCGGGGTCGACGGCGATGGTGTCGATGCCGAAGTCGTCGTCGTTGGACAGGTACAGCGTTCTGCCCGCGTCCGCCGTCGCCACGCCCTCGACCTTGTCGTGCGGGAAGAACCCGCCGGTCGGGTCGAGTTGGCTGACCAGCGAGCCGACGTCGAGGTACGGCTGCTTCTGCGCGACCTGGACGCCCGCGCCCGTGAGGGCCGCGAGCGCCTTGTCGGTGCCGTCCTCGCCCACCAGCGCCTCGGGCGACGTGCCGTCAATCTTCAGGCCGCTGACGTCCGTCGCGCCGTTGGTGTCGACCTCGTACAGCGTCTTCTTCGCGAACGGCTCGAAGCCGCCGTCCCGTTCGTCCACCAGGAACCTCGTCGCCGACAGCGCGGTGATCTCGCTGTTCGCGTCGCCCGTCGACGCCGGGTCGTCCAGCAGGTACAGGTACTGCTTGGTGCGGTACGTGCGCAGGTCGACGGTGACGATCCGGGTCGCCGCCACCTTGCTCGCCTTGGTGCTGCCGAGGTCGGGCATCTGGAGCGCCGACTGCATGACACCGACCAGCGTCTTCCCGTCCGGTGTGACCGTGAGGCCCTCCATGCCCTTGTTCTTCACCCGGTGGGCGAGCTCCGCCGGCAGGTGGCCCACGACCGTGTGGTGCGCGTTGTCCGCGCTGTCGCGGTACGGGGTGAGCCGGCCGATCTCGTACCCGCGCGCGTCGAAGTGCGTGATGTAGGGGCCGTACTCGTCCGACACCCAGAACGTGCCGTCGGGCAGCGCGACGAGGCCCTCGGAGTCGTAGCCGTCCGGGTCGGGGGCGACCGGCACGGGCGCGCCGCCGTGCGCGTTCGTCGCGGCGACGTCGTCGATCACCTCGTCCGTGTCGTGCGGCGGCCGCCCGCTGTACGGCGTGCCGCCGAGCCGCTTCGGACCCTTCAGCGTGACCTTCCCCACCAGTTCCGCCTTGCCGCCGACGAGCTTGAACTCGCCTATCTCCGGCGTGAATCCGGGCACCATCTCGGACTTGTTGCCGTCGGGCGCGTCGGCGTTCGGGCCGCGGTCGGTGAGCCCGTAGAAGCGGCCGGGCCTGCCGGGCACGGGCGCGAGCGACGAGCCGAAGCCCTCGCCGGACAGCTGCGTGGTGGTGCCGCCGGGCCCCGCGACCGTGCCGAGCGGCGGCAGCGGCTTCCCGTTCGATGCGGCGTCCTTGAAGAGCCGCACCGCGTCGGTCGCCGTGTACGTGAAGGTGTCCGTGCCGTGGAAGCCCGGCTTCGGCGTGTAGGTGAACGTACCGTCGGCGCCGACGTCCGCCGTGCCGTGCGAGGGCGCGGTGTGCCGCACGACGGCGGTCGCACCGGTGTCGTTGCGCAGTACGTCGCCGGTCACCCTGCCGTGGCCCGCGTACGAGTCGGCCGCCGCGCGGAAGTCGTGCGACGGCGCGGAGAGCCAGCCGGCGGCCTGCGCGCCCGCGGTACCCGCGCCCACCGCGGCGAGCGAGGCGGCGACCGCCACGGCGATCCGGACACGCTTACGAGAAAGGGGTCTTGAAGCCATGCCCCCGAACCTGTCGCCCCCCGGTGAACACCACCCCACCCCCCGGTGAACACCACCCCCGAAAACCCCGAATCCCCGCACCCCGCGGCCCTCGTGGCGGCGCGCCCCGGTCCCGGGGGCGCCCCTGACCAGCACGGCACCCCTCGCGCGAGGGGCCGGCTAGCCGCGCTCCTCCCAGATCCCCGTGTCCCAGTCCAGGAGCCGGGCCAGGGCGTCGTCGCCGGGGCGGGCGGGTGGCGGGGTGGCCCGGTCGCGCCGGGGGCCGGGGGGCGTGGCCCCGGGAGCCGGCGGGGGGCCGCCGCGGGACGCCTGGCCGCTCGCGGTGATGTTGTGCTCGGCGCGTGGCCGGCGCAGCGCCTCGTAGAGCTCCAGCGCGCGGTCCGGGTCCGGCGCGTCCCGCAGGGACTTGGCGAGGACGACGGCGTCCTCAAGCGCCATCGAGGCGCCCTGCCCGGTCGCCGGGGACGCGGCGTGCGCGGCGTCGCCGACGAGCAGCGCCCGGCCCGCGCGCCAGGCCATGCCGAGCGGCATCTCCGTGGAGTTGGTGACCATGATGCGGCCGCCGGTGGCGGCGACGAGGCCGGCGGCCGGTGTCGCGTCCGCCCGCAGCAGCGGCACGAGCAGCTCGCGCCACCGCTCAGGCGTGCCCTCCGCCACCTCGCCGGCGGTCAGCGGCTCCCCGCCCACCCGGGCGAACCAGTACGCCTCCCCGCCGGGCGACACCGCGTACCCGAAGGCGGCCGCGCTGCCGCGCACCATCGTGATGCACCCCGGGTCGCCCGCAGGGGCCGTGCCCGCCGGGGCGTACCCGTAGAACACCTTCTGCCCCGCGTAGCCGGGCTCGGCGCCCGGCGCGATCACGCGCCGCACCGTGGAGCGCAGCCCGTCGGCGCCGACGAGCAGGTCGCAGGTGGCGACGGCACCGTCGGCGAACCGCGCGGTGACACCGCCGTCCGCGCCCTCCTCGAACGACACCAGCCGCGCGCCGCGCCGTACGGGGATGCCCCTGCGCACCACCTCGGACTGGAGCGCCGCATTCAGCTCGCCGCGCCGCAGACACCTGAACCGCAGCAGCGGATCACCGGCCTCGCCGAGTGGCCGGTGCGCCAACTCCGCGCCGGAGGCGTCCAGTACGCGCATCGTGGTGAGCGGGAAGCCGATCCGGGCCACCGCTTCGGACGCGTCGACCTGCGCCAGCGCCCGCATGCCGTTGCTCGCGAGCGTGAGGAAGGCCCCGATGTCCTCGGCCCCGTCCTCGTACGCCTCGTACAACTCCACACCGAACCCGGCCTTGTGCAGCGCAAGCGCGGCCCCCGCACCCGCGATCCCGCCCCCGACGACAACGATCCGCCGCACCACCGCACCCACCCGTCCCCGCTCGACCCGACACCACCGCACCACCATCCCCCAGAACGACCAGCCGCCCCCCGACGTTCCGTCCGGCCCTCAGGAACCGCCCGGAACCCTACGATCCGCCCGCGCCCGACGCCCACTGCTCGGCCGTCATGCGCCAGATCACGCGGATGCCGGTCTCGCCGGGGGCCTCGGGACCTTCGGGGGCGGGGGCCCGGGACACCTCGGTGAGGCCGAGACGGCGGGCGACGGCGCCGCTCGCGGGGTTGGCCGCGTCGTGGTGGATCTCGACGCGCTCGGTGCCCGCGAGCGCGAACGCCTCGCGGACGAGCGCGCCGGCGGCCATGGTGGCGAGGCCCTGGCCGGTCCATCGGGGGTGGAGCCAGTAGCCGATCTCCAGGCCGCCGGGGCCGATCCTGCGCACGAGCCCGCAGCTGCCGACGACGGCGGAGGCCGCCGTGATCGCGTAGCCGAAGCCCTCGCCCGACTGCCACTCGACCTGGTTGCGGGCGAGGAACTCCGCGGTCTGCTGCCTGTCGTGGCTCGCGGCCCAGGGCATCCAGGGGATCAGGTGCTCCAGCGACTCGGCGGTCGCCCGCGCCAGCTCGGCGAGGTCGGCCGTACGCCATCGCCGCAGCTCAACCCGGTCGCAGGAGAGGATTTCCGCAGGCTTGTCCATGGGCCGATGCTTCCGCAGCGTGGCGGGAGGCCACAAACGCATTACCGGCGCCCGGGCGGCGGGACCCCGGCGGTCCGAGGCGGTCTCGGCGGCCCGCGGCGGTCCGCGGCGGTCCGAGGCGCTCCCCCACCGCCCCACCGCCCCCCGCCTCAGAACACGTACCGCAGCCTCAGAACGCGTACCGCACCCGCAGCCACGGCGCGTGCGCCGCGATCAACTCCCGCAGCCGGGCCAGGGCTTCGCGCTTGACACCGCGGGTGTAGCGGACGTTGAGCGCGCCGTTCTCCGAGCGCTTGGACTCCTGGGCGTCCGGCTGCCACAGCACGTCCTCGGCCCGCGGATGCCATCCGAGGTTGACCTCGTGCAGCCGCTGGTTGTGGGTGAGCATGATCACCTCGGCGCCCGCCTGCTCCTTCACCCGGCCGGGCAGCACGTCGTCGAGGTGGGTGAGCAGCTCGGCCCAGTCCCGCTGCCAGCCGGGCCGCAGCACGACGGGGGAGAGGTTGAAGTGGACCTCGTACCCCGCGTCGAGGAAGTCCGCCGCGGCCGCGATGCGCTCGGTAACCGGGCTCGTACGCAGGTCGAGCAGGCGCGAGTCGTCGGGCGGCATCACCGAGAAGCGCACCCGGGTACGGCCCAGCGGATCCAGCGCGAGCAGGTCGGGGTTGACGAACTTCGTCGCGAACGACGCCTTGGCCGTGGGCAGTTCGCGGAAGGCAGCGACCAGGTCGGCCGTGTTGTCGCAGACCAGCGCATCCACCGAGCAGTCGCCGTTCTCGCCGATGTCGTACACCCACGCCTCGGGATCACACTGGTTCGGCTCGCGCTTGGGCCCCTGCGCCCGCACATGCGCCCGCACACGGGCGACGATCGCCTCGATGTTGGTGAAGAGTGTGATCGGGTTGGCATAGCCCTTGCGGCGCGGTACGTAGCAGTACGCGCAGGCCATCGCGCACCCGTTGGACGCGCCTGGCGCGATCCAGTCGGCCGACCTGCCGTTGGGCCGGGTCGCCAGGGACTGCCTGACGCCCAGCACCAGCGTCTCGGTCTTGATCCTGGTCCACCGGCCGATGTTGCCCTCGTTGCCGTGCAGCGAGGGGATCCGCCAGTGGCTCGCCACCTCGGTGACCGGCACCCCGGGCAGCCCCGCGAGGATCTGCCGGCCGCGCGGCGAGGCGAGCGCCGCGGGCTCCGCGTACACCTCACGGACGTCCAGCATCCGCCGCGCCCGCGGGCTGTCCCGGAAGCCGCCGCCCGGCGGCGGCCCGCCCTCCCACTCGAACAGCGGCGGCTGCTCGGGCGCGTCCGGGGGCCGGTCGCCGGGACGTTCGTGCACGCCACCACTCCTGTCGTACGCCCCCGTGGCCCAGGAACCCGACCCTAAGGCCCCCGGCCGGGCGCACGGCGCAGGCGCGGCCGGAGCGTCGCCGTGCGCCCGCGCGTCCCGGCTGACACCATCGCGCGTGCGGCCGCCGTCCGGCCCGCGGCACAGTGCGACGCAAACACAGCACAACACAACACAGCGCAACACAACGCCACCCGGCACACACCCCCCACGCCCCGAGAGGCGGACCAGGCCCATGGCACCGCGCCCCCACTGGATCTTCGGGGACCAACTCGGTCCGCACTTCATCGACCCGCGCCACGGCGGCCCCGACGCCCACGCCCCCCTGATCATGATCGAGGCGCGTTCGGTGCTGCGCAGGCGCCGCTTCCACCGCGCCAAGGCGCATCTCGTCCTCTCGGCGATGCGGCACCGCGCCGCCGAACTCGGCGACCGGGTCACCTACGTACGGGCCGAGACGTACGCCGAGGGCCTTGAGCGCGCCCTCGGCCGCCCAACCCACCGCGCCAAAGCCGCAGATGAGGGCGCTCGCCTCACCGTCCACCACCCCACCTCGCGCCGGGCCCGGGACTTCGCCGCCGCGCTGGACGGCGTGGAGGTCCTGCCGGCGCGCGGTTTCCTCGTGCCGCACGCCGAGTTCGCCGAGTGGGCGGGCCGCCACGGCGGCACGTCCCTCCGGCTCGAAGGCTTCTACCGCTGGGTGCGTGAGCGCCGCGGCCTGCTGATGGACGGCGAAGAACCGGCCGGCGGCCGGTGGAACCTGGACCACGACAACCGCGAACCCCCGCCCCGCGACCGGGACACCCTCGACATCAAGGGGCCCTGGCGGCCACGCGAGGACGCCATCGACGAGGAGGTGCGCCACGACCTGGACCGGTGGGAGCGCGCAGGCGACGTCTCCTTCGTCGGCCGCGACGGCCCGCGCCGCTTCCCCGCGACCCGGCGCGAGGCGCTGGCGGCGCTGCGCCACTTCGTCACCCACCGCCTCCCCGGCTTCGGCGGCCAGGAGGACGCGATGCTCGCGGCCGACCCGGTGATGAGCCACAGCCTGCTCTCCGCGCCCCTCAACCTCGGCCTGCTCGACCCGGCCGAGTGCGTGGAGCGCGCGGAACGCGCCTACCGGGCGGGCGACGCGCCCCTCAACAGCGTCGAGGGGTTCGTCCGGCAGATCGCCGGCTGGCGCGAGTACGTGTGGCACCTGTACTGGCACTTCGGCGAGGACTACCGCCACCGCAACGCGCTGCGGCACACCGCACCGCTGCCCGACTGGTTCCTCGAACTCGACGCAGGGGCCGTCACCGCCAACTGCCTCTCCACCGTGCTCGCGCAGGTACGGGACACCGGCTGGACCCACCACATCCCCCGGCTGATGGTGCTCGGCAGCCGGGCCCTCCAGGACGGCTGGGACCCCGAGGCCGTCACGGACTGGTTCCACCGCTGCTTCGTCGACGGCTACGACTGGGTGATGCTGCCGAACGTCGTCGGGATGTCGCAGTACGCCGACGGCGGCCTGATGACCACCAAGCCGTACACCTCGGGCGGCGCGTACATCCACCGCATGAGCGATCTGTGCGGGCCCTGCGCGTACCGCCCCACCGACCGCACGGGCGAGCGCGCCTGCCCCTTCACCGCGGGCTACTGGGCCTTCCTGCACCGGCACCGCGACCGGCTCGCCGCCAACCACCGCACGGCGCGCGCCGTCCACGGCCTCGACCGCCTAACAGACCTCGGCGAGCTCCTCGACGAGACGGCACGGCGCGGCGACGCGGCGCCCTGAGCGCGGGCCGGGCGGCCTGCGCATGCCGTCGGCGCCCCGCCCGCCGGCCCCCTGCCCCGTCCTCGACGCCCCGGATGTCCCGGCGGTGTCCCGGCCGCGGATACGCCGTTGACTCCACCCGAACGGCAGTGCAACGTGGAGGCAGCGCTCCGCTCGGGAGCACGGGGAACTGGAGGCAGGCTGCCGTGACCTTCGGACATGACGACTCCCGACCGGCCGTACCGCGCGCCCTCACGCCGGACCAGATCGAGGCGTACGAGAAGGACTTCGCGGCCCGCCCGGCCAACCAGCTGATGCAGAACGCCGTCACGCGGACCCCCGTCGACGACGTCGCCCTCGACCGTCGCGTCCTCACCGGCATCGACCACTCGGTCTCCCACCACCTGGACGACTGGAAGGCCACCAACCAGAAGCAGAGCGGCCGCTGCTGGATGTTCGCGGGGCTCAACCTGCTGCGGGTCGGCGCCGCCCGCAAACTCGGCGTGAAGGACTTCGAGTTCTCCCAGAACTACCTGCTGTGGTGGGACAAGTTCGAGCGGGCCAACCACTTTCTCGAAGCGGTGATCGAGACCTCGGACCGCGACGTGGACGACCGCACCATCGCGCACCTGCTCACCGACCCGATCGGCGACGGCGGGCAGTGGAACATGTTCGTGGCGCTCGTCGCCAAGCACGGCCTCGTACCCAAGTCGGCCATGCCGGAGACCGACAGCTCCTCCGCGACCCGCGCGATGAACCGGGCCCTCCAGACCCTGCTGCGGCAGGGCGCGTCCGAACTGCGCGCCCTGGCGCCCGCGGACGCCGAGGCGCAGCGTGAGCACAAGCGCGAGATCCTGGGCGCCGTGCACCGGGTGCTCAGCATCCACCTCGGCACCCCGCCGCGGCGCTTCCTGTGGCAGTGGGAGGACAAGGACAAGGAGTTTCACCGCGACGGCTGGCTCACCCCCGCCGAGTTCGCCGCCTCGTACGTGGAACTCCCGCTCGACGAGTACGTCTGCCTGGTGCACGACCCGCGCGAGTCGAGCCCGGTCGGCCGCACCTTCACCGTCGAGTACCTGGGCAACATCGTGGACGTCCCGCCGGTCGTCTACCTCAACGCCGGGATGGACCTGCTGAAGCGGCTGGCCGCCGAGACGGTCGTCGGCGGCGAGCCGGTCTGGTTCGGCTGCGACGTGGCCAAGATGATGCACAGCGAGACCGGCGTCTGGGACGCCCGCCTCTTCGACTACGCCGCCGTCTACGACGCGCCGTTCACCATGGACAAGGCCGACAGGCTGCTGCACCACGACACGCAGATGACCCACGCGATGCTGTTCACGGGCGTCGACATGGTGGACGGCAGCCCGCGCCGCTGGCGGGTGGAGAACAGCTGGGGCGAGCAGAAGGCCGACAAGGGCTTCTGGACCATGAACGACTCCTGGTTCGGCGAGCACGTCTTCGAGATCGCCGTCCGCCGCTCCGCCCTCCCACCCGATCTGGCCGCCGCCCTCGACCACCCCCCGATCCCCCTCCCCGCCTGGGACCCCATGGGCGCCCTCGCACGCTGACGCCGGGTCCGACGCCATGTGCGGCGGAGTCGGCTGGGTCCCGGACGAGGGGGCGAGGGCGGCGCCGAGGGGCAAGGTCATCGAGCTACAGATCGAGGGCCTGCTCACCAACGGCGATCCGTGCGACCGCGCGGCGGCCGAGAACTTCCGCGTCAAAACGCGGGCCGCGGGCAACGGAACCCTGATGCGCCTCGACCGCCGCGGCCCACTTCGCCGCACGCGGGAGGCGGGCGACGCCGGACGCCGCCCGCCGGATCGCGGCCCTCACTCACGGCGACTGGGCGGCCTGGGAAGGCATCGCTGTCCTCCACGGAGGACGCGCTCCGGGCCGCAGTCGACCTGGGCGGCGACACGGACACCGTGACGGCTGACCACATCGCACGCGGGAACGGCGGCGGCACACCCCGCCCAAGAATGGCGTCGCGATTTCCTGATGTACCGTCAATAAACCGACGAAGCACGTTCCTCTGCGCCGAGAGGCGGGGGAGGAGAAGGGGGACGGCGAGCGATGGACTCTCGGAGCAGATCCCGCCAACGGCACGAGCGGATCGACATCATCACCGCGTGGAGCCGCTCAGGGGTCCTGGCAGAGCGCCCCAGGCTGCCCATCGAGGAGCAGTTCGCTGAGCGTGTGACACGGATGGGCTCCCGGTTCTTCGTCCCGCTCCCGCCGGCCTACTCGGACGACCTCCGGTACAACACGCAGGTCTCCTTCCTGCTGGAAGCCCTCGACGCCCTGCCCCGCCGCCCGGACATCGCCTTCGACTCGGTGTGGAAGGTGCTGGAGAGGACCGCCGTCGCCACATATCTGCCCGCTCCTCAAGTGAACCGGCGGCCCAACGTCATGGACGCGCTGAAGATCCTCAGCGCCGACCCGCGGATGTCCGGTCCGGTCACAGAGGCGCTGCTCGCCAACGTCCCGAGCCAGACCTGCGGATATCTCTTCAAACGCCTCATCACGCGGGAGCCCGAGGAGAGCAGCCGTGAGGTCCACAGACGGCTGTCGTCGGGATACGGCGCCGGAGACCCGCTGCCCGCCGAGATAGACACCTTCCGCACCCTCGTGGAGGGACAGTACGCCGCCCCCGACGCGGACACCGCCCGTCGCGGTGCCTTCCTCCTGCGCCGAGCCCTCGCGGGGGAGAACCTGGACATCGACGGGACCCGGGTCGCCCTCTCGCCCCCCGCCCGGCTCCGTGTCCTGCTCTGCGGGATCCTCTACACCGCCCGGAACGAGCGCTACCACGGTGAGTCCTTCTCCCCGTTCTACAGCAGCGCAGCGAGCATCAGGACCTACACCCACCCGCACTACCTGTTCCTCGCGGCCTACGCCCTCGTGCACCTCGCCTGGGCGCACGGCAACGCCCCCTACGCCCCGACGCCGGCCGCCGTCCACGACAACACCGCCCTCAACCTCCACGAGGCCCGCACCCTTTACGCCCGCCACTGGACGGCCTGACCCCCGCACGCGCTGCGGCTGTGGGACGGACGAATGCCTGCTCCCCGCAGCGGTCGCAAGCAGAAGCCGATGGCCGACCAGACCGAAGCGATCACGTGAAGTCGCGCCGTACCACCCGGTAGTCGTCATCCTCGACCAATACCGCACACAGGTGGTGTCCTTACCCGCCAGTGACTCCCCGCTGGTGGAACGCGTCAGCGCATTCACCCGGGGAAGGACCGGCGAGGACGGCGGCAAACACGGATTTCTCCAGCCTCTCGACGCGCGACGCGTCTCCGAGCCGCCGACTCGCACGGAGAAAACCTCTACCCGCACCTCTCCTTGGCTGCAATTCCTGGAAGACCTCGGAAGAAGTCGCCCTACGTTCTCCTCGACGAGCGACACGACAGCGCCGCGCCCGGCCTCTCAGTGTCACGCCCCCCGAAAACCCGGCCGCGGAATTGAGCGCAAGTCCGCGCAACAACCTGGGGCCCGGCTGGAGAAAGCCAGCGGCACACTGGCGCAGAAGGGCCGTTAGCCGAACCCGCGGGTGCCGGGGCGGAGTGGTCCGGACTCCGCGGCAGAGGTCGCAGACACGCTCATGGAGGTCGATACCGAGCGCGGTGCCGACCTCATGATGTACCTCGCAGGGGGCGATCTCGGCATGTCCGGTCGGCTTCGTCGCCGACGTGAGCGCGCACGCCTGGCCGTGCGGCGCATAGTGCGATCGTCGGGCAACCTTCGACGGCGTCGTGGGCGGAGCCGGCGCCGCCGCGTCCGACTCGAAGATCTACAGAAAACGCTATTGAGTCACGCAGCATCTGCATTCCCTTCTCCATCTACCGTGAAGGGGCGTCCTATCGAATTGAGACAGCCGCCCTCGCGAATGCGCCTCTTTTCGAGCCACCGGGCCGTAACCGTGTCTCACTCCGTGACGATGGACTGTCCCGACCCGCCGTATCCAGGAGAAGGCATGGGGTATCAAGTCAAGTGTGGATCAACGAGAACCAAGACCGGTAAGCCTTGCCAGAGGCCGGCCATGATCGGCTACTCTCGCTGCCAAACACACCGAGGTGACTGGACTCCGAAGCAGAAAAGGAAGACGAAGAAGCGCTGAGCGGCCAGAGGAGGCGCCCCTGTGCGATGCGGAGTTGGGCAGGCGTACCCGCCGACACTATGCCCTAAATGTCGCTTCCTCTGCAGTTGGTTCAAAACAGCTCACCCCTCCAGAAAACCCGCAGGTCACTGAGCCTGCTCCCCGCACCCGCGGGGATGGACCGGCGCGGACTGCGGTCGGCCTGCCGGACACATTCCGCTTCTACGACCTGCGGCACACAGGGCACACCCTGGCCACTCGTTCGGGCGCCACCCTGAAGGACACGATGGTTCGCGCCGGGCAGTCCTCTGAGCGGGCCGCGCTCATGTATCAGCATTCGGACATGGAGCGGCAGCAGGAAGTTGCGGCCGGGCTGGACGAGCTGGTGCAGCGGCAGCGAAAAGCTGCACGGGAGAAGCAGGGCGGCCAACCTGGCACGGATCTGGCACGCGACGCTTAGAGAGGTCTAGACAACACGAAAGCCCCGGGCCGCCGGCCTGGGGCTTTTCTTTGGAGCGGGTGACGAGAATCGAACTCGCGCTCTGAGCTTGGGAAGCTCATGTTCTACCATTAAACTACACCCGCATGATGGGCGCCGATGGTCCGTGGCGGGCCTCGGCGTCGTGTCGTCTGTACTGTACCCCATCCGCTGTGGGGTGGCGCGGGGTCGCTGCGTGGCGGGTGGACGCGGGTGTGGTGGGCGGGAGTTGGGGGCGTAGCGTGGGTGCCGGAGCGGCGGCGCGGTGTTGTCCTGGTCATCCCCTAATGTGGCGTTCGTCCGCGTTCTGGGGAAGGGACCTGATGGATTTGATGGAGCGCACCCTCGTCCGCTGTGCCGAAGGCCATGTGTTCAGCACGGCGTCGTTCCCGATGCAGCATCTCGACGCCGGGAGGATCGGTCCCGGCCGGCTCATCCGGTGTCCCCGGTGCGCGCGGCTGCGCAGTGCGGTGCCGGTGGCCCTGGGGCATCAGCAGCAGCGCTAGGCCGTCTCCGCACGGTCGCGTCCGGCTCTCGACCCCCGGTGCGCTCGCGAGGCGGCCGGGGGCGCCCCCGGCCGCCTCACGGGTCCACGCGCCCGCCGCCGGGAGCCGGCGTCCGCGGGTGCGCGGGGCGGCCGGTTCCTGGCGGCCCGCGCACTCTGCGTATCCTCGGGGCGTGCTTCTCTCCGACAAGGACATCCGCGCCGAGCTCGATTCCGGCAGCGTCCGCATCGAACCGTACGACCCCTCGATGGTGCAGCCCTCCAGCATCGACGTGCGGCTCGACCGGTATTTCCGGGTCTTCGAGAACCACCTGTACCCGCACATCGACCCCGCCGTGGAGCAGTCGGGGCTCACCCGGCTCGTGGAGCCGGAGGGCGACGACGCGTTCATCCTGCACCCGGGGGAGTTCGTGCTCGCCTCGACGTACGAGGTGATCTCCCTGCCCGACGGCATCGCCTCTCGGCTGGAGGGCAAGTCGAGCCTGGGGCGGCTCGGGCTGGTGACGCACTCGACGGCCGGGTTCATCGACCCGGGGTTCTCCGGGCACGTCACGCTTGAGCTGTCGAACATGGCGACGCTGCCCATCAAGCTCTGGCCCGGCATGAAGATCGGGCAGCTGTGCCTGTTCCGGCTGAGCTCGCCCGCCGAGTTCCCCTACGGGTCGAAGCGCGCCGGGTCGCGCTACCAGGGGCAGCGGGGGCCGACGGCCTCGCGGTCCTATCTGAATTTCCACCGGACCGATGTCTGACGGTCCGCTGTCCGAGGCGGGAGCGGTTGTGAGTGCGTCGCGTGAGGAACTGTCGTACGAGCAGTTCGGTGTGGCCGTGCGGGAGCTGGCGCAGAGCGTCGCCGACGACGGGTACGAGCCCGACATAGTCCTCAGCATCGCCCGCGGCGGCGTCTTCGTCGCCGGTGGCCTCGCGTACGCGCTGGACTGCAAGAACATCCACCTGGTCAACGTGGAGTTCTACACGGGCGTGGGGACCACCCTCGCGATGCCCGTCATGCTGGCGCCCGTGCCGAACGTCGTGGACTTCGGCAACAAGCGCGTCCTGATCGCCGACGACGTCGCCGACAGCGGCAAGACGCTGAAGCTGGTGCGCGACTTCTGCGTGGAGCACGTCGCCGAGGTCCGCAGCGCCGTCATCTACGAGAAGTCGCAGTCGCTGGTGAAGTGCGAGTACGTGTGGAAGCGCACCGACCAGTGGATCAATTTCCCGTGGAGCGTTCAGCCGCCCGTGGTGCGGCGCTCCGGGCAGGTGCTCGACGCCTGAGGCTCCCTGGAGCCCCTGGAGCCCCTGGAACGCCTGGAGGCCCCTGGCACGCCGGGGGCCTCAGGCGTCCAGCACCTGCCTCAGGTCCTCAGAACGTCCCCAGCTTCACCAGCGAGAGCAGCGCGAGCAGCTCGATCGCACAGGCGCCGAGCGCCTTCGGCCAGGGGAGGTCGTGGGACTTGCGCACCATCGACGTCATCAGGAAGCCGGCGGCGAGCCAGGTGAGCCAGCCGAGCACCTGCACGAAGCCGTTGTCGCCGCCGAGGAAGGCCGCGAAGACCAGGCGGGGCGCGTCGGTCAGCGACATGATCAGCATGGAGAGGCCGACCGTGGGCTGCCAGGAGCCGTCGCCGCCGAGCTGGCGGGCGAGGGTGTGGGTGACCGCGCCGAGGATGAGCCCGCCGATCACGAACGCGACGCCCGTGATCAGCACGTACGGGACCGCCGTCGACAGCGTGGAGCCTATGACGTCGTCCCTGGCGTCGTCGAAGCCGAACAGCGCGAGCATGCCGTAGATCAGCGTGACGACCAGCGCGGGGCCCCAGACGGGGTAGTCGCGCATCTGGAGGAACGTCTGCGCGGGCCGCAGCACGATCCCGGCGAGCAGCTCGCGCCAGGGCAGCCGCGGGCCGCTGGGCGCGGGCGCGGCCCCCGCGCGGTAGGTCGCGCCGTCGCCGTACGGGTCGTCGACGCGGAACGCCTGGGTGAAGCCGGGGTTGTTCGCGTCGGGGTGCGGGTCGGCCGAGGGGATGCCGCCGCCCGCGGGGCCCTGCGGGTGGTACGGGTCGCCCTGCGGCCGCTGCTGGTACGGGTGGGGCGCGGCGTTCTGCGGCGGCGCGTAATACGGGTGCTGCTGCGGGTGCTGCGGCGGCTCCCCGAAGTACTCCGGCTCGCCGCTGTACGGCCCCTGAGCCGCCGGTGCGCCCGCCGGCGGCCACTGCGCCTGCTGCTGCCGCACGTGCGGGTTCTGCGGTTGCTGTCGCGGGTCGCGGTTGTCCCGGCCGCGTCCGTTCCTGAATCCAGCCACGCTCCCGAACGTACCCGCTCGCGGCGGGCCCGGCGGCCGAGGGCGGCGGACGGGCACGTCATTGCGTCCGTCCTGTGACATCCCCCAGGGGGTTTCCCTGACGCCCCGCGCCGCCGTGCGTCGCGCTGGGTGAGCGTTCGCATACGTTGGGTCCCTGGTGTATCCGTTCCCCGCAACCTGGAGGTCCCATGTCGTCGTCCGTACGGCCCGCCGTCGCCTCCGCGCTGGCCGCGCCGCTCCTGCTCCTGACCGCCTCCGCCGTGCCCGCCGCCGCCCAGGGCGGCACGGCCGAGGACGGTACGTACTACGTGAAGGAAGCCGCCACCGGCCGGTGCCTCGCCGGTGCGCGGCTCGCCACCTGCGGATCCGAGGGCACCGTGTGGACCGTGCGCAACCACGGCGACGGCACGGTGCAGTTCCTCCAGGCGGGCACGGAGCGGCGCTGCCTCGCGCTGCCCGCGACGACCGCCTATCCGGCCGCCGTCCGGATGGATGCCTGCGACGCCGCGCCCGGGGCGCCGGCCTCGCCCGCGACGCCCGTCACGCTGCCGGCGCCCGTGGGCACGCCCACCGCGTCCGCGTCGCCCGCCGCGGCGCCGAGCCCCTCGGCGGCGCCGGGCGCGCCGACCGCCGCCGGCCCCTCGCAGGCGGGGGCGTCCGCGTCCCCGTCGCAGGCCGGGGCGTCCGCCGCTGCCGACCCCGCGGACCGGTGGCGGATCGAGGGGTGGGCCGACGGGCCCGCGACGATCGCGCACGCGTACCCGCCCGCCGGGCGGCTCGCGGTGCAGGGCTCGGTGGTGCGGGTCAGCAACAACAGCTCGGCCATGTGGGTGCTCGAACCCGTACGGAAGTGACGCGGGCGCGCCCGCACGCATGAGGGCCCGGGGCGCAGCGCCCCGGGCCCTCACTGTCCGTCAGGGGGCTACTTCACCGGCTCGGGCTCCGGCGCGTCGGCGGCCTCGGGCGTTCCCGCCGGGTCGGCGGGGGTCTTCACCGAGTCGAGCAGCAGCTGCGCCACGTCCACGACCTGGAGCGACTCCTTCGCCTTGCCGTCGCCCTTCTTGCCGTTGACCGAGTCGGTCAGCATGACGAGGCAGAACGGGCAGGCCGTCGAGACGATGTCCGGGTCGAGCGAGAGCGCCTCGTCGACGCGCTCGTTGTTGATGCGCTTGCCGATGCGCTCCTCCATCCACATGCGCGCGCCGCCCGCGCCGCAGCAGAAGCCGCGCTCCTTGTGGCGGTGCATCTCCTCGTTGCGCAGCCCCGGCACCTTGGCGATGATCTCGCGCGGCGGCGTGTAGACCTTGTTGTGGCGGCCCAGGTAGCAGGGGTCGTGGTACGTGATCAGGCCCTCGACCGGCGTGACGGGGGTGAGCCTGCCCTCGTCCACCAGGTGCTGGAGCAGCTGGGTGTGGTGGATGACCTCGTACTCGCCGCCGAGCTGCGGGTACTCGTTGGCGATGGTGTTGAAGCAGTGCGGGCAGGTCGCGACGATCCTCTTGGCCGACCGGGGTTTCCTCCCGGCCGCCGCGGCGCCTGCGGCGTCGTCACCGTCGGCCGCACCGGCCGCGGCGTCGGCTTCGTCGGCGTCCGGCTCGCCGAACGCCATGTTCAGCATCGCCACGTTCTCCTGGCCGAGCTGCTGGAACAGCGGCTCGTTGCCGAGGCGGCGTGCGGAGTCGCCGGTGCACTTCTCGTCGCCGCCCATGATCGCGAACTTCACGCCCGCGATGTGCAGCAGCTCGGCGAAGGCCTTGGTGGTCTTCTTGGCGCGGTCCTCCAGGGCGCCCGCGCAGCCGACCCAGTAGAGGTAGTCGACCTCGGAGAGGTCCTCGATGTCCTTGCCGACGACCGGGACGTCGAAGTCCACTTCCTTGATCCACTCAAGGCGCTGCTTCTTCGCGAGGCCCCACGGGTTGCCGCGCTTCTCCAGGTTCTTCAGCATCGTGCCCGCCTCGCTCGGGAACGCGCTCTCGATCATCACCTGGTAGCGGCGCATGTCGACGATGTGGTCGACGTGCTCGATGTCGACGGGGCACTGCTCGACGCAGGCGCCGCAGGTGGTGCAGGACCACAGCACGTCCGGGTCGATGACGCCGCCCTCTTCGAGCGTCCCGATCAGCGGCCGCTCGGCCTCGGCGAGCGCCTCCGCGGGCACCCCGGCCAGCTGCTCCGGGGTGGCCTTCTCGGCGCCCTCCGCGTCCTTGCCGCCGCCCGCGAGGAGGTAGGGCGCCTTGGCGTGCGCGTGGTCGCGCAGCGACATGATCAGGAGCTTCGGCGAGAGGGGCTTGCCGGTGTTCCAGGCGGGGCACTGCGACTGGCAGCGCCCGCACTCGGTGCAGGTGGAGAAGTCGAGGAGGCCCTTCCAGGAGAAGTGCTCGACCTGCGAGACGCCGAAGACGGTCTCCGCGGCGTCCTCAGCCTCCCCTTCGTCTTCGTCGAAGACCGTCTCGAAGTCGATGACCTTGCCCCCGCTGGCCATCGGCTGGAGCTCGCCGAGCGCGGTCGCGCCGTCCGCGCGCCGCTTGAACCAGATGTTCGGGAAGGCGAGGAAGCGGTGCCAGGCGACGCCCATGTCGGTCTTGAGCGCCACGGTGATCATCCAGATGAACGAGGCGCCGAGCTTGATCATCGCGAACAGGTAGACGAGGTTCTGCTGGGTGCCGGTGCCCAGCCCGCGGAAGGCGGCGACCAGCGGGTACGAGAGGAGGTACGAGACGGTGTACGACTCCTCGTGGTGCAGCGAGCCCTCCAGGCCGCGCAGCGCCAGGATGCACAGGCCGATGATGAGGATGACGGCCTCGACGAAGTACGCCTGGCCGAAGTTGGAGCCCGCGAAGCGGGACTTGCGCTCCGCGCGGCCCGGCTTGGAGAGCTGCCTGATGACGATGAGCACCAGGATGCCGAGGGTGGTCAGCACGCCGATGAGGTCGACGAAGATCTCGTACGGCGCCCAGTCGCCGATGACCGGGAGCAGCCAGTCCGCGCGGAACAGCTGGCCGAAGGCGTTGACCAGGGTGAGGATCAGCGAGAAGAAGCCGACGGCGACGAACCAGTGGGCCACGCCGATGACGCCCCACCGGTTCATCCGGGTGTGGCCGAGGAACTCTCTCGCCACGGTCAGGGTGCGGGCGCCGGGTTCGTCGGTGCGCGTGCCGGCGGGGACGGACTGGCCGAGCCGCAGGTAGGCGACGATCTGCGCGACGGCGCGGCAGAACAGCGCCACACCGACGACGGCGAGCACCAGCGACACGATGATCGCGGCGAGTTGCATGGAGGGCTCCTCGGGCCTGCGAGGTGGGGAGGTTTCGCGGGCTTTCCGCGCGCTGCGACCGCTCGGCGCGGCCGTACTAAGCGGTAACTTAATCTGTTCCGACTGAGCGTACCCACTTATGGGGCTGCAATGTAGCGCTGCCGCCGGTGATCTGTGTCGCTCACCGTGACATGTCCGCGCACCACAAGCGAACCCGGCCGCCGGGCCGCGCGGGCGGGGCGCAGGGCCCCGGCCAGGGCGGCGCAGGAGCGGGCGAGCAGCGCCAGGTCGCCGCCGAGCCAGTGGTCCTCGACGTACGCCTGGTCGAGCAGCGCAGGCTCGTCCCAGGGCATCCGCGAGCCGCGCCGCAGCTGTGCGGGCCCCGTAAGGCCCGGCCGTACGGTGCCCCGCCAGGCGGCGCGGGTGCGCGGGTGGCCCACGGGCAGCGGCGCGGGGCCGACGAGCGACAGCCGGCCGCGCACCACCTCGGGCAGCCGGGACAGCAGGTCGAGCCGGAGGTGACGGGTGTTCAGGGAGCGCAGGGTGAAGGGCAGTCCGCCACGTCCGGCGACGTCCTGCCGGACGAGGACGCGGCCCTCGCGCAGGGCGAGCGCGGCGGCCGCCGCGGCGAGCAGGGGCGCGGCGAGCACGAGCAGGGCCGCGCCCAGGAGGGCGTCGAGGGCACGTTTGGGCCCGGGCAGGCGTTCCACCAGGAGGAGGGCGGCGCCGGCCGGTCTTCGCGCGGGCGCCCTTTGCCGGTCGGCGGGGGCGGTCGGGGGGCCGGGGCGCCGGGTGAACCGCATGGGCGGCCGTCCGTTCTTTGGGGGCTCTGGTCTCTCGGGGCTCTGGGGCTCTGGGGGCTCTCGGGGATGCTGTCTGAAAAATTATGTTCGTTCCTCTTTGCCGGATTCTGCGGGATTCTGCGGGGTTGCTGGTGTTGCCGTGCCCTCCGGGAGTCGGGCCGGAGGCGGAGCCGGGGCGTGTGTCGGCGCTCGCTGCGGGGTCGGCGGTGTGCCGTTCCCGCAGCTCGGCGGCGGGTCTCCGGAGGCGACCGCACAATAGTTGAGTCCGATCGACTCAGGTCTGTTGACTCCTCGGGATTCGTGTTGCATCCTTGAGCCTGTTGCACTCAAGTCAGCTGGAGGAATTGAAATGGCACGTGCGGTCGGCATCGACCTGGGCACGACTAACTCCGTCGTCAGCGTTCTCGAAGGCGGCGAGCCCACCGTCATCACCAACGCCGAGGGCGCCAGGACCACGCCGTCCGTCGTCGCCTTCGCCAAGAACGGCGAAGTGCTCGTCGGCGAGGTCGCGAAGCGCCAGGCGGTCACCAACGTCGACAGGACCATCCGGTCGGTCAAGCGCCACATGGGCACCGACTGGAAGATCAACCTCGACAACAAGGACTTCAACCCGCAGCAGATCTCGGCCTTCGTGCTGCAGAAGCTGAAGCGGGACGCCGAGGCGTACCTGGGCGAGAAGGTCGCCGACGCGGTGATCACCGTCCCGGCCTACTTCAACGACTCCGAGCGCCAGGCGACGAAGGAGGCCGGCGAGATCGCGGGCCTCAACGTCCTGCGCATCGTCAACGAGCCGACGGCCGCCGCCCTCGCGTACGGGCTGGAGAAGGACGACCAGACCATCCTGGTCTTCGACCTCGGCGGCGGCACGTTCGACGTCTCGCTGCTGGAGATCGGCGACGGCGTCGTCGAGGTGAAGGCCACCAACGGCGACAACCACCTCGGCGGTGACGACTGGGACCAGCGCGTCGTCGACTACCTGGTCAAGCAGTTCTCCAATGCCCACGGCGTGGACCTGGCGAAGGACAAGATGGCCCTCCAGCGCCTCCGCGAGGCCGCTGAGAAGGCGAAGATCGAGCTGTCCTCCTCCTCGGAGACCACGATCAACCTGCCCTACATCACGGCGTCCGCCGAGGGCCCGCTGCACCTGGACGAGAAGCTCACGCGCGCCCAGTTCCAGCAGCTCACCTCGGACCTGCTGGAGCGCTGCAAGGTCCCGTTCCACAACGTCATCAAGGACGCGGGCATCCAGCTCAGCGAGATCGACCACGTCGTCCTCGTCGGCGGCTCGACCCGTATGCCGGCCGTCGCCGAGCTCGTCAAGGAGCTGACCGGCGGCAAGGACGCCAACAAGGGCGTCAACCCGGACGAGGTCGTCGCCATCGGCGCCGCGCTCCAGGCCGGTGTCCTCAAGGGCGAGGTCAAGGACGTCCTGCTCCTCGACGTGACCCCGCTGTCCCTCGGCATCGAGACCAAGGGCGGCATCATGACCAAGCTGATCGAGCGCAACACCACGATCCCGACGAAGCGCTCCGAGATCTTCACGACGGCCGAGGACAACCAGCCGTCCGTGCAGATCCAGGTCTACCAGGGCGAGCGCGAGATCGCGGCGTACAACAAGAAGCTCGGGATGTTCGAGCTGAGCGGCCTGCCGCCGGCCCCGCGCGGCGTCCCGCAGGTCGAGGTGTCCTTCGACATCGACGCCAACGGCATCATGCACGTGACCGCGAAGGACCTGGGCACGGGCAAGGAGCAGAAGATGACCGTCACCGGCGGCTCCTCGCTGCCGAAGGACGAGGTCGACCGGATGCGCCAGGAGGCCGAGCAGTACGCGGACGAGGACCACAAGCGCCGCGAGGCCGCCGAGACCCGCAACCAGGGCGAGCAGCTCGTCTACCAGACCGAGAAGTTCCTCAAGGACAACGAGGACAAGGTCCCCGGTGACGTGAAGACCGAGGTCGAGACCGCCGTCGGCGAGCTGAAGGAGAAGCTCAAGGGCGAGGACACGGCCGAGATCCGCACCGCCACCGAGAAGGTCGCCGCGGTCTCCCAGAAGCTGGGCCAGGCCATGTACGCGAACGCGCAGGGCGACGCCGCTGCCGCGGGTGCTGCCGGTGCCCCCGGCGCCGAGCAGGCGGCGGACGGCCAGGACGACGTCGTGGACGCCGAGATCGTCGACGACGAGCGTGACAGCAAGGGTGGTGCCGCGTGACGGAGGAGACCCCGGGCTTCGAGGAGGAGCCCGACGTCCCCTCCGGCGCCGACCCCGAGGACGCGCCGAAGGGCGCGGGGCCGGGCTCCGCAGCGGAGTCCGGCCCGGCCGCCCAGGCCGGGGACGTACACGAGAAGACCGCGCTGACGGCGCAGCTGGACCAGGTGCGCACCGCTCTCGGTGAGCGGACCGCGGACCTCCAGCGCCTTCAGGCGGAGTACCAGAACTACCGCAGGCGGGTGGAGCGCGACCGGGTGACCGTGCGCGAGATCGCCGTGGCGAACCTGCTCACCGAGCTGCTTCCGGTGCTCGACGACATCGGCAGGGCGCGGGAGCACGACGAGCTGGTCGGCGGCTTCAAGTCGGTGGGCGAGTCACTGGAGTCGGTCGCCGCCAAGCTGGGCCTCCAGCAGTTCGGCGAGGAGGGCGAGCCCTTCGACCCGACGATCCACGAGGCCCTGATGCACTCGTACGCGCCGGACGTCACCGAGACGACCTGCGTGGCGATCCTCCAGCCCGGGTATCGGTTCGGCGAGCGGACGATCAGGCCCGCCCGGGTCGCCGTGGCCGAGCCCCAGCCGGGGGCGCAGCCCAAGGCGTCCGACGAGGACGCGGCGGGCGAGGGCTCCGGGTCCTCGGCCGAGGACGGGAAGCCCGCGAAGGAGAACGGTGGCCCGGACGAGGGCTGACATGACGGCCGGTGCCGCCGGTGCCGTCGCCACGGCGGCGGCACCGGCCGGCGGCGGCCGGTATCCGGTTCGGGAGGAGGGACGTCGGGAGTGAGCACCAAGGACTTCGTCGAGAAGGACTACTACAAGGTCCTCGGCGTCCCCAAGGACGCCACAGAGGCCGAGATCAAGAAGGCGTACCGGAAGCTCGCGCGCGAGTTCCACCCGGACGCCAACAAGGGCGACACGAAGGCCGAGGAGCGCTTCAAGGAGATCTCCGAGGCGAACGACATCCTCGGCGACCCGAAGCGGCGCAAGGAGTACGACGAGGCCCGCAGCCTGTTCGGGAACGGCGGCTTCCGCCCGGGTCCGGGCGCGGGCGGCGGCGGCACGTTCAACTTCGACCTGGGCGACCTCTTCGGCGGGGGGCCCCAGGGCGGCGGCGCCCCGCAGGGCGGCTTCGGCGGCGGCCTCGGGGACGTGTTCGGCGGGCTGTTCAACCGCGGCGGTGGCGGCACGCGCACGCAGCCGCGGCGCGGCCAGGACATCGAGTCCGAGGTGACGCTGAGCTTCACCGAGGCGGTGGACGGGGCGACCGTGCCGCTGCGGATGTCCAGCCAGGCGCCCTGCAAGGCGTGTTCCGGCACCGGCGACAAGAACGGCACGCCCCGCGTCTGCCCGACCTGCGTCGGCACCGGGCAGGTCTCGCGCGGCACCGGCGGCGGGTTCTCGCTGACCGATCCGTGCGTCGACTGCAAGGGCCGCGGGCTGATCGCCCAGGACCCCTGCGACGTGTGCAAGGGCAGCGGGCGCGCCAAGTCGTCGCGCTCCATCCAGGTCCGCATCCCCGCGGGCGTCTCCGACGGGCAGCGGATCAGGCTGCGCGGCAAGGGCACGCCAGGCGAGCGGGGCGGCCCCGCGGGCGACCTTTACGTGGTCGTCCATGTGGGCAGCCATCCGGTGTTCGGCCGCAAGGGCGACAACCTCACGGTGACCGTGCCCGTCACGTTCGCGGAGGCCGCGCTCGGCGGCGAGGTGAAGGTGCCCACCCTCGGCGGGCCGCCGGTGACGCTGAAACTGCCGCCGGGCACGCCGGCCGGGCGCACGATGCGTGCGCGCGGCAAGGGGGCCGTCCGCAAGGACGGGACCCGCGGGGACCTGCTCGTCACGGTCGAGGTGGCCGTGCCGAAGGACCTCGGGACCGATGCGCGCGACGCGCTGGAGGCGTACCGCAAGGCGACCGCGGGTGAGGACCCGAGGGCGGAGTTGTTCCAGGCAGCGAAGGGAGCATGACGTCATGGACAGGGACGGCGGCGGCGCCAGGCGCCGCGCCCCGGCCGGTTTCGGCGGGGCGTACGAGCTGACGGAGGAGACCCCGGTCTACGTCATCTCGGTGGCGGCCCAGCTGTCCGGGCTGCACCCGCAGACGCTGCGCCAGTACGACCGCCTCGGGCTCGTCTCGCCCGACCGCACGGCGGGGCGCGGCAGGCGCTACTCGGCGCGCGACATCGAGCTGCTCCGCCAGGTGCAGCAGCTGTCGCAGGACGAGGGCATCAACCTGGCGGGGATCAAGCGGATCATCGAGCTGGAGAACCAGGTAGCCGCGCTCCAGTCGCGGGTGGCCGAGCTGTCGGCCGCGCTGGACGGCGCGGCGGCGGCGATGCGGCAGCGCGAGGCGCAGGTGCACGCGTCGTACCGGCGGGATCTGGTGCCCTACGAGGATGTGCGGCAGGCGAGCGCGCTGGTCGTGTGGCGGCCGAAGCGGCCGGAGTGACACGGCCGGGGCGCGGAGGTTGCGCAGCAGGTCTGGGAGGTGGGGCGGGGCGCCGTGGCGGGCGTCCCGCCCCGCGCCGGTTCTGCTCCGGCGTGCGGGGGGTGGCGGCGGTGCGGTGTGCGCCGGTGTCAGCCCTCGTGGCCGTCGCCCAGGATGCCCGAGCGCGCGATGAGGAAGCCGAGCTGTGCCCTGCTGCCGCTGCCGAGTGCGGCGGCGAGCTTGGCGATGTGGGCGCGGCAGGTGCGGACGTTCATGCCGAGGCGCCGCGCGATGGCCTCGTCGACGAGCCCCTCGACGAGGAGTTTGGCGATGGAGCGCTGCACCTCGGTGACGCCCTCGGAGTCCGGTCCTGAGGGCAGCGGCTGGACCAGCGGGGTGGCGCGCTGCCAGAGGTGCTCGAAGACCTTGGTGAGGTAGGCGACGAGGCCGGGGTGGCGCAGTTCGAGCGCCGCGCTGTCGTCGTCGCGCGCCGGGATGAAGGCGACCACGTCGTCGCAGATGATCAGCCGCTCGATGAGCTGTTCGAGGGTTCTTATCTCCATCTTCGCGCCGGCCAGGTGGTCGATGTAGGCGAAGGTGTTCTGGCTGTAGCGCACGGTGTGCTGGTAGAGCGTGCGCATGCTGATGCCCCGGTCGATGAGGGGCTTGCTGCGGGTGATGGCCTGGCTCAGCAGGTGTTCCGGGCGGCCGCCGCCGGGCTGGACGGTGAGCACTTCCTTCTTCAGCGCGGCGGTGGCGACGTCGAGGGCGGCGTTGATGCGGTGGGAGCCTTCGAGCACGGTGATGGCGTGGATACTGGGCGGCGCCTGGGCGCTGATGGCCATGAACTCGTCGAAGGACTCGGTCAGGTCGACGGTGTGCTGCCTGCGCTCCTGTATCTCCCGTTCGAGGGGGTGCAGGCGCTGGGCGAGGGCTATGGAGGGCGCCACCGGACGCAGCCAGTCCGGATCGTCCGGGTCCGGGTGGAGAAGGGCGAAGTCGATCAGGCACGGAGCGCTCGCCACCTCGCGCCTGGTGATGCGGCCGGCTTGGAGGGCGGCGGCATAGAGACGCTTACCTTCGGCACACAGATCGGTTAGAGAGTGCCGATGCGCCCTGTCTGTACCATTCATGCTCATTTATCCACCCCTCAGGTTGCTGAACCTGCAGGAACATGATGCCTCGGTGTTGTGGCGCGGAGATCCTGGTGTGAGCCATTGTCGTTTTTGACGGGGGAGAGATTCCATCAAGTGAGGACGAAGCTGGCGATGAAGAAGAGATTGCTTCGCTCGACGCTTGCCGCGGCGTTCGCGATCCCGTTGGCGTTCGCAACTGTCGTTGCCTCGGGCGTCGGGTCCGGGAACTCTCCGGAGTCCGTGCACAGCACGTCGGTGGGGGCCGGCCCCGGCAGTCATGAGGCCGTCGCCGCGGACCTCAGTTGGCCCGCTTCGCACGCGGGCACCCCGCAGGTGCGTCCGGCCGACATCAGCTGGCCCCTCGCACCCGCGGACATCAGCTGGCCCGTGGAGCCCGCCGACATCAGCTGGCCCGCTGCCGCCCCCGCGGTCAGCCCGGCTGACATCAGCTGGCCCGCGGCGGCTCACGGCGCCACCCCGGCCGCGAGCCAGGGAGACATCAGCTGGCCCGCGGCAGCCGCGGGGCAGCAGGCGGTCTTCGGCGCATGACGACGCCCGCGGACGACAGGAGTCTTCGGCGCGAGATGGCCGCGGCCTACCGGTCCGGATGGCACGTGGTCGACCTCGTCTCCGCGATTCCGCGGCGCGGGGACTCGGTCCGGGTCACCCTGCTCGGAGAGCCCGTGCTCGTCGTGCGCGAGGAGGACGACGACGTCCGTGCGTACCGTTGTCTGCGCCGCCCCCGTGGTGCTCCGCAGCGGGTCCGATGCTGCATCAGGTATGACATGATTTTTGTTAATCTTGATCGGCGTGACCACGAGCTCGTAGGACCACAACCCCATACAGCCACCCCCCGCAGTGCCTGAGCGATTCCCCCGTCGTAACAAGTCGCTCAGGCGCTTCCCCCACACAACGGCGCCATCGTGGACCTGAAACGCGATGGCGCCGTTGTGCTGCCCGGACGCGTGCGCGAGCGCGGCCCTGGGCCGCGGCACCGGCGAGAGCGCCGCGCTGTACGGCTCCGGCTACCCGAAGCCGTCCGAGTACCCCTCGGGCCTCACGC
>NZ_JBEYWC010000012.1:0-178879 GCF_040704505.1 Streptomyces sp. NPDC047002 | reverse complement strand
CCTCGGCCCCCGGGTCGAGACCACCGACGCGATGGTCGAACAGGTCGACGAGATGCTCCTCAGGCTCGGCCGCTGCCGCCGCGGCGACACCGTCGAGCGAACGAAGGGGGGGGTGTCGACCGGTGCGCACCGAGCCGCACGAGGGGTCCGTCGGGGACCTGCTCGCCGCCAATCTGAAGGCCGCGAGGGCGCGCAGGGGTGTGTCGCTCTCCGAGGCCGCACGGCTCTCCGGCATCAGCAAGGCGACGCTCTCCCAGCTGGAGTCCGGCACCGGCAACCCCACCATCGAGACCGTCTTCAGTCTCTCGCGCGCCCTTCGGCGAGCCCATCTCCGCGCTGCTCGAACCGCGCCCGCACCAGGGCATGACCGTGATCAGGGGCGCCGACGCGGTCCCGCTCGTCGGCGAGGGCGTCGACCTGCGCCCGTACGGCAGGATCGAGAGCGGCGGGCTGATCTGCGAACTCTACGACCAGCAGGTCAGGGCGGGAGCGCGACAGGAGTCCCTGGGACACGGGGGGACCGAGCACACCGTCGTGCAGTCGGGCGTGCTCCATGTCGACGTGGACGGGGTGCGCGTCGAACTCGGACCCGGCGACTACGTCTCCTTCGACGCGTCGGCGCCGCACGCGTACGCCGCGCCCGCCGGGCCCGTGCGGTCCGTGCTGCTCATCAACCACCGCGCGGACGCCAAGGCCCCGGCCGACGCACCCCACTGACCCGGGCCCCCACGCGGCCCCGCCCGTATGAGCCGTCGCTGACGTGCGCACTTCCGCCCGGCGAACTCCGCGTGGCAGGAGCATTGACACCCCCTGGGCGGTGGCCTAGTTTCTGGGTGTTCGCTCTATGGAACACAAGCAGTTCGGTTCCATGTACGAGAACGCGTGCGGGGGACACCTGATCGTCCGCCACGGCAGCCCCCGAAGGATCACTGCACCGAAGGGCGGATTCGGTATGAACGAACGCATCTCCACGGCACCTCCCCGGCTGCCCCGGCTGGGCGAACTGCCCTCATTCGTCAGCCTCATGGCCGATGGCTGGGCCGACGCCGACCGCACGCCCGAGCTGGTGCCCGGCGCGGTGGAGGCGGCCGCGGCCCACCGGGAACTGCTCAGCGCGCTGTACCCCGGCAGGGCCCTGGTCGTCGGCTCCGGCACCGCGCCCGTGCGCAGCAACGACACGTACTACGACTTCAGGGCCGACAGCGACTTCCTCTGGCTGACCGGCGCGCCCGTGGAGCGCGCCGCGCTGGTGCTGACGCCCGCGGGCGCCGGGCACGACGCGGCCCTCTACCTGCCCGCCCCGCACCGGCCCGGCGGACACGCCTTCTTCACCGACGCGGCCCACGGCGAGCTGTGGGTGGGTCCCGTGCCCGGACTCGCCGACTGGCGCGACGCCCTCGGCATCGACGTGCACGACGCCGCGGACCTGCCGGCCGCCCTCGGCCGGCTGCACCAGCCCCTCCTCGCAGGCGCCCCCGGCCAGGACCTGGTCGCCGCGGCGGGAAGCGCGCCGTCCGAGGAACTCGGCAGAGCCCTCGCCGACCTGCGGATGATCAAGGACGACTGGGAGATCGCCCGGCTGCGTGAGGCCGTCGACCGGACCGTCGAGGGCTTCGCCGCGGTCACCGCCGAGATCCCCGCCGCCGTGCGCGGCGGCGGCGAGCGCTGGCTCCAGGGCACCTTCGACCGGCACGCGCGCACCGTCGGCAACGGCCCCGGCTACGCGACCATCGTCGGCAGCGGCAGACACGCGCCCACGCTCCACTGGGTGCGCTGCGACGGCCCCGTCGCCGAGGACGAACTCCTCCTGCTGGACATGGGGGTCGAGGCCCGCAGCCACTACACGGCCGACGTCACCCGCACGTTCCCGGCCTCCGGCACCTTCTCGCCGGTGCAGCGCCGGGTCCACGACCTCGTGGAGCGCGCCCACCGGGCGGGCCTCGCGGCCGTCGGTCCCGGCCGGCCCTTCACCGACTTCCACCACGCGTCGATGGAGGTGATCGCGCACGGCCTGCACGACTGGGGCCTGCTCCCGGTCTCCGTCGACGAGGCGCTCTCCGACCGGGGCCAGCACCACCGCCGCTACCTGGTCTGCGGCATCGGCCACCACCTCGGCCTCGACGTCCACGACTGCGCGCGCTCCAGCTACGCGTCGTACCACGGCCGGGCGATGGCGCCCGGCATGGTGCTCACCGTCGAGCCCGGCCTCTACTTCCACGCCCACGACCTGACGGTCCCACCGGAGCTGCGCGGTATCGGCGTGCGCATCGAGGACGACGTCCTGGTCACCGCGGACGGCTCCGACGTGCTCTCCGACGCGCTGCCGCTGGACGCCGCGGGGCTCGAAGGCTGGATGCGCCGCCCCTGACACCCCGGTCCGCGGCCCGCGGCACGCGGCGGCCCGCAGACCCGTTTCGTCCCGTGTGCCTCCCGGCCGGCCCGGCCACCGCCGGCCGCCCCGCCGTACCCGCGGCACGCCGAACCCACCGCCCGCGTACCGCGACTCCGCCACGCGGCGCCCGCACCCCCGCGGCGCCGTCGGACCACCGGCAGCGCGGCACCGTCCAACGGCGCCGCACCCCGCACGGCCCGGCGACACCGCCACCCGCCCAACGGGCCGTCCACACCGCCGCACCCGCGGCCATACCGGCCACGCCAGTCGCACCGGCCACGCCGGGCCCGCCAGACCTCGCGGAACCCGGTGGCCCCACCAGGTCCACCGGCTCGACCCCACCGTCCGCCCGGGGCGCGGGCCCGGCCCGATCCCTGCCCACGCGCAACCCATCGAGGACTCATGCGTCCACGCACCTTCGCCGCGGGAGCCACCGCGGCAGCGGCAGTCCTGCTGCTCTCCTCCTGCTCCACCCCCGGCGGCGGGACCACCGCCGACGCGGGCTCCGGCGTCCTGGTCGTCTCGACCCCGACCGAGCCCGACAGCCTCGACCCGACGCTCGCCAACACCTTCGCCGCACGCCTGGTGTTCACCAGCTTCTGCGAGAAGCTCTACGACGTCGACGCGAACCTCAAGATCGTCCCGCAGCTCGCCGCCGGCATGCCCGTCATGTCAGACGGCGGCAGGACCATGGACATCCCGCTGCGCAAGGGCGTCGAGTTCAACGACGGGACGCCGCTGAACGCGGCCGCCGTCAAGACCACACTCGACCGCGACCTCACCATGAAGGCATCCGCGCGCGTGGGCGAGCTCAACGCGGTCGCCGGGGTCGAGGTGAAGGACCAGGACACCGTGCGCCTGCGGCTCAAGCACCCCTCGGCGCCCCTGCTCGCCCAACTCGCCGACCGCTCGGGCCTGGTGATGTCGCCGACCGCGCTCAAGAAGCTCGGCGACAACTTCGGCACCGCGCCGGTGTGCGTCGGCCCGTTCTCCTTCAAGAGCCGCGTCTCGGGCAACGAGCTGTCCTTCGTCAAATCGCAGGACTACTACGACCGTGACAAGGTCAGGCTGAACGGCATCGTCTACAAGTTCATCACCAACTCCAGCGTGGCCACGGCCAATCTGGAGTCCGGCGACGTCCAGGCCGCCGAGCACCTCGACCCGAGCGACGCGGTCAACCTGGAGAACGAGAAGGGCGAGAAGGTCCTCCACTCCGACACCATCGCCTACCAGTCGCTCTCCATCAACGTCCGCAAGAACGCGAAGACGGCCCTCAGCCACTCCGCCGACCTGCGCGAGGCGTTCGAGATGAGCATCAACAGGAACGCCCTCAACCAGTCCGTGTGGAACGGCCAGATGGTGCCGGACTGCGGCCCACTGCCCGCGCAGAGCGCGCTGCACACCAAGACCGCCTGCACCCCCTTCGACCCGGACGCCGCCCGCGCCCTGGTGAAGAAGTCCGGTGTGAAGACGCCCGTACCGGTCGAGCTGATGGTGCCGACCGGCGCGGCGAGCCAGCGCGAGGCACAGGTCGTGCAGTCGATGGCCAACGACGTCGGCTTCAAGGTCAGTGTGCGCCCCATCGACCTCGTGTCAGGTCTCGACCTCGCACGCAAGGGCCAGTTCGACACCTTCCTCGAAGGCTGGTCGGGCCGTGTCGACCCGGACGGCGACACCAACGACATCATCACGACCGGGGGCTCCAACAACTTCTCCGGCTCGGACGACAAGACCGTCGACCGGCTGATCGCCGAGGCCGCCAGGACCACCGACACCGCACGGCGCGCCGAGTTGTACGGCGCCGCCGTCAAGCGCGTCGGCGAGCAGCGGCCCCTGCTGTACCTGTACCACGACCGCTGGTTCGTCGGCACCACCGACAAGCTGCACGGCGTCGTCTACCCGCCCGACGGCATCCCCCGGTTCAAGACCGCGTACCTGACCCCCTGACCCGCCGCCCTCCCAGGAAGATCCGCATGCCACATGATTGAGTTCATACTCCGACGCACGGGCGCGGCCGTGGTCACGCTCTTCCTCGCCAGCATCGCGGTGTTCCTCGGCGTACGGGCCCTGCCCGGCGACCCGGCCACCGTGCTCGCGGGGGAGAGCCCCACCCCGCAGGCCGTCGCGGCGATCCGCAGGCAGTTCGGGCTCGACCAGCCGCTGCCCCTGCAGTACCTGCACTACATGGGCCAGGCCCTGCAGGGCAACCTCGGCTCCTCGACCCAGGACAAGGCACCCGTCACCCAGGTGCTCGGCGAGCGCCTCCCCGTCACCCTGGAACTCACCTTCCTCGCCATCCTCGTCGGCGTGCTGGTCGGTGTGCTCGCCGGGATCGTCTCCGCGGTGCGCCGCGGCACGTCCCTCGACTACGCGGCCAACGGGTTCGGCCTGTTCGGCCTCTCCGTGCCGCACTTCTGGCTCGGCCTCCTCGGCATCGTCGTCTTCTCCGTCCACTGGCACGTCCTGCCCGCGTCCGGCTTCGTGGGGCTGGCCGACGACCCCGTCGGCAACCTCGAACGCATGGTGATGCCCGTCCTCGTGCTCGGCCTCGGCCTCTCCGCCGTCGTGATGCGGCAGACCCGCTCCTCCCTGCTCAGCCAGCTCAACGCGGAGTACGTGCGCACCGCGAAGTCCAAGGGCCTCTCCCGCGCCCAGCAGATCAGGCACGCCCTGCGCAACAGCCTCACCACCGTCACCACGGTCGTCGGCCTCCAACTGGCCGGTCTGATCAGCGGCGCCGTCATCACCGAGCAGATCTTCGTCATCCCCGGCTTCGGCAAGCTCATCGTGGACGGGGTCTCGTCCCGCAACTACCCCGTCATCCAGGGCGCCGTCCTGGTCACCGTCGCCGGCTATGTGGTGATCAACCTCCTGGTGGACATCACCTACGCCTATCTCGACCCCCGCCTGCGGATGGCTGGAGGCTCCCAGTGAACGAAGCAGCAGTCGACACCGCGAGCCCCGCGGCCGCCGACGCCCCGGCGGCCGCCGACGAGGCGCCGCCCCAGGTCTCCTGGCGCCGCACCCTGCGCCGCCTGCTGCGCCGCAGGATGGCCGTGATCGGCGCCGTCATGGTGCTCGTCTTCCTCGGAGTCGCCCTCATCGGGCCCTTCGTCGCGGGCAGTTCGACCAAGCTCGGACTCACCGACATCCTGGCGGGACCCACCGGCGCCCACTGGCTCGGCACCGACGACCTCGGCCGCGACGTCCTCTCCCGGATCTGCGGCGGCGCCCGCGTCTCGCTGCTCGCCGGCGTGGTGTCCTCCGCGCTCGCCATGGCCGTCGGCGTGCCGCTCGGCCTCGCCGCCGGGTACTTCAGGGGCTGGACCGACTCGGTGCTCATGCGGCTCACCGACGTCGTCCTGTCGTTCCCCTACCTGATCTTCGCGGTCGGCATGGCCGCGATCCTCGGCCCGTCCCTGCGCAATGTGATCATCGCGCTCGCCGTCGCCGAGGTGCCCTCCGTGATCCGCGTCGTACGCGGTGAGACGCTCGTCCTGCGGCAGCAGGACTTCGTCCAGGCCGCCGTCGCCGACGGAACAGGCGACCTCGCCATCATGGGCAGGTCCATCCTGCCGAACATGACGAACACCCTCATCGTGAAGGCCACCGTCGCGATCCCCGCCGGGATCCTCGGCGAGGCCGCACTGAGCTTCCTCGGCCTCGGCGTCCAGCCGCCGCAGGCGTCGTGGGGCGTCATGCTGACGAGTGCCCAGCAGTTCCTCGCCCAGGACCCGCTGCTCGCCGTCTTCCCGGGCGTCGCCATCGCCCTGACCACGCTCGGCTTCAACCTCCTCGGTGACGGCCTGCGCGACGTGCTCGACCCCAGGGAGCTGTGATGCCACTCCTCGAAGTCAGGGACCTGCGGGTCCAGTACAGGACCGAGGACGGTCCCGTATACGCGGCAAAGGACGTGTCGTTCTCCCTCGACCGCGGCGAGATCCTCGCCCTCGTCGGCGAGTCCGGCTGCGGCAAGACCGCCACCGCGATGGCCATCCCGCGACTGCTCGACCACACCAGCGCCACCATCGGCGGATCCGTGCTCCTCGACGGCACCGACCTGACCGCGCTGTCGGAGAAGCGCATGCAGGACATCAGGGGCAAGGACATCTCCGTCGTCTTCCAGGAGCCGATGACCTCGCTCAACCCCGCCTACACGGTCGGCAAGCAGATCGGCGAGGTGATCAGGCGGCACACCGGCAAGAGCCGGGCCCAGGTGCGCGAGCGCGTCGTGGAACTCCTCGAACTCGTCGGCATCCCCGACGCGCGGCAGCGGGCAGGCGCCTACCCGCACGAGCTGTCCGGCGGCATGCGGCAGCGCGTCATGATCGCGACGGCCGTCGCCTGTGACCCGAAGGTGCTCATCGCCGACGAGCCCACCACCGCGCTCGACGTCACCATCCAGGCCGCCGTGCTCGACATCATCCGCAGGCTGCGCGACGAACTCGGCACCGCCGTCGTGCTGATCACCCACGACCTCGGCGTGGTCGCCGAGGTCGCCGACCACGTCGTCGTCATGTACTCGGGCCGGCACGTCGAGCACTCGCCGGCCACGGAGCTTTTCGAGGAACCGCAACACCCCTACACACTGGGCCTGCTGAACGCCCTGCCCGCCCGCGCCGTCCGCGTCACCGGTCGCCGCAGGCTCACCGAGATCCCCGGCATGGTGCCGCCGCCCACCGACGACCCGGACGCCTGCCAGTTCGCACCGCGCTGCACCCGCGCCACCGCCGACTGCTCGGCGCACCGGCCCGCGCTCGGCGCCGTCGCCGGACACCACCTGGTCGCCTGCCACCACCCGGGCCCTGGAGAGACCGCATGAACGACACACCGCAGCGCGACGACGACGGCCCCGTCCTCGACGTCCAGAGCCTCGTCAAGCACTACCCGGGCCGCTCGCGCGCCGCCCGCAGGAACGGGCCCGTACGGGCCGTCGACGGGGTCGACCTGCGCATCGGGCAGGGTGAAGTCCTCGGCCTCGTCGGTGAGTCGGGCAGCGGCAAGTCCACCGTCGGCAAGTGCGTCTCCCGGCTCACCGAGCCCACGGCCGGGCGCATCGAGCTCCTCGGCCGCGACATATCCACCGTCAGCAGGCGGCAGATGCGGCCCCTGCGCAGGGACGTCCACGTCGTCTTCCAGGACGCCTACTCCTCCCTCGACCCGCGGATGAAGATCGGGGACATCGTCGGCGGGCCGCTGCGCAGGCACGGCGAGGGCACCCCAGCCGAGCGCCGCCGCCGCGTCACCGAGATGCTCGAACGCGTCGGCTTCCGCGCCCGGATGGCGAGCCGCTTCCCGCACGAGCTCTCCGGCGGCCAGCGCCAGCGCGTCGCGCTCGCCCGCGCCCTCGTCATGAACCCGCGGCTCGTCGTCGCCGACGAACCCGTCTCCGCGCTGGACGTCTCCGTCCAGGCATCCATCCTCAACCTCCTCCTCGACCTCCAGTCCGACCTGGGCTTCTCCTGCCTGTTCATCACGCACGACCTGTCCGTCGTCGAGTTCATCAGCGACCGCATCGCCGTGATGTACCTCGGCAGGATCGTGGAGACCGCCACCCGCGAAGAACTCTTCGCGCACCCCCAGCACCCCTACACCCAGGCGCTGCTGTCCGCGGCGCCCGTGCCCGACCCGAGCGGCACCAGGGCCACCGGGCGGATCGTGCTCGGCGGCGACCTGCCGAGCCAGTCCGCCCGCGTCCCCGGCTGCGCCTTCCACCCGCGCTGCCCGGCCGCCGTGGACCGCTGCCGCACCGAGACCCCCCGGCTCACCGGCGTGACGGCGGCCGACCACCCGGTCTCGTGCCATCTCGTGGACGCCGAGACCGGCGGACCCGACATCACCCAGGGAAGGAACAGCGTTGTTCACCACACGTCCTGAACTCGTGGGCGACTTCGGCATGGTCGCCTCCACCCACTGGCTCGCCTCCGCCACCGGCATGAGCGTCCTGGAGCGCGGCGGGAACGCCGCGGACGCCGCCGTCGCCGCCGGCTTCGTCCTCCAGGTGGTGGAGCCGCACCTCAACGGCCCCGGCGGCGACGTGCCGATCCTGCTGTTCGACCCGGAGGACGAGAAGGTCCACGTCGTGTGCGGCCAGGGCACCGCCCCCGCCGCGGCCACCGGCGAGGCGCTCGCCGCGCTCGGCCTCGACATCGTGCCCGGCACCGGCTTCCTGCCGAACGTGGTGCCCGGGTCCTTCGGTGCCTGGCTGCTCCTGCTGGAGCGCTGGGGCACCTGGTCCGTACGGGACGTCCTCGAACCCGCCATCCACTACGCGGACAAGGGCCACCCGCTGCTCGGCCGGGTGGCATCGGCGCTGGAGACCGTCGCGGACATGTTCCGCACCCACTGGCCCACCTCGGCCGCCACCTGGCTGCCCGGCGGCCGGGTCCCCGAGGCGGGCAGCCACTTCACCAACCCCGTGCTCGCCGCCACCTACCGCCGCATCGCCGACGAGTCCGAGGCCGCGGGCGGCACCCGCGAGCAGCGCATCCGCGCCGCGCGCGACGCCTGGTACAAGGGGTTCGTCGCCGACGCCATCGGCGCGTACTGCGGCGGCACCGAGGTGATGGACACCTCGGGCACCCCGCACCGCGGCCTGCTGACCGCCGACGACCTCGCCGCCTGGGAGCCCGCCGTCGAGGAGCCCGTCACCTTCGACTACCACGGCCACACCGTCTGCAAGACCGGGCCCTGGGGCCAGGGACCCGTCTTCCTCCAGCAGCTCGCCCTGCTCGAAGGGTACGACCTGGCGGCCATGGGCCCGGGCTCGGCCGACTGGGTGCACACCGTCGTCGAGGCGGGCAAGCTCGCCTTCGCCGACCGCGAGGCCTGGTACGGCGACCCGCACTTCACCGACGTGCCACTCGGCGACCTCCTCAGCCGCCCCTACGCCGCCGAGCGCAGGAAGCTCATCACGGACACCGCCTCGCTCGAACTGCGCCCCGGCGCGCCCGGCGGCCGCACGCCCCGCCTGCCGCACTACCCGGACTACCCCGACGGGCCCACGACCGCGGGCGCGGGCGAGCCGACCGTCGCCGCGGGTGCGGGCGAGCCCACCGTCGCCGCCTCCGGCGAGGTGCGCGGCGACACCTGCCACCTCGACGTCGCCGACAGCGGCGGCATGATGATCTCCGCCACGCCCAGCGGCGGCTGGCTCCAGTCCTCGCCGACCGTGCCGGGGCTCGGCTTCTGCCTCTCCACCCGCGGCCAGATGTTCTGGGTCGAGCAGGGCCTGCCCAACTCGCTGCGCCCAGGCGCCCGTCCGCGTACCACCCTGACCCCGTCGTTCGCGCTGCGCGACGGCAAGCCGTGGCTCGCCTTCGGCACCCCGGGCGGCGACTTCCAGGACCAGTGGACGCTGCACTTCTTCCTCAACGTGGTGCACGGCGGTATGAACCTCCAGGAGGCCGTCGACTTCCCCGAGTTCCACACCACCCACATGCCGAACTCCTTCTACCCGCGCGACACCCACCCCGGGCACATCCTGCTCGAAGACCGGCACGACCCCGCCGTCGTCGCGGAGCTGCGCAGGCGCGGCCACCTCGCCGACACGGGCGACAGCTGGTCGCTCGGCCACGTCAGCGCCGTCGCGCGCGAGGACGGCTGGCTCAAGGCCGCGGCCAACCCCCGCGGCATGCAGGGCTACGCGGTGGGAAGGTGACCACGATGATCACAGCCGAATACACACTGCCCGGGATCCACGTGCGGGACCACCTGGTCGACGTGCCACTGGACTGGGGGGACCCGGAAGGCGCCACCCTGAAGGTCTTCGCCAGGGAGCTCGCCGACCCGGAGCGCCGCCACGAGGACCTGCCGTACCTCGCCTACCTGCAGGGCGGCCCCGGCGGCAAGTCGCCGCGTCCCCTGGCCGCGGTCGGCTGGATCGGCGCGGCGCTCAGGACCCACCGGGTCGTCCTGCTCGACCAGCGCGGCACCGGCCGCAGCACGCCGGTCGACGGCGCCGTGATGAGCGCCCTCGGCAGCGGCGAGGCGGGCGCCGCGTACCTCGCGCACTTCCGCGCCGACGCGATCGTCGCCGACGCGGAGCACCTCAGGAAGACGGTCTTCGGCGGACGGCCCTGGACCACGCTCGGGCAGAGCTACGGCGGCTTCCTCACCCTGACCTACCTCTCGCAGGCGCCCGAGGGGCTGCACGCCTGCCTGGTCACCGGCGGCCTCGCGTCCGTCACCCCGAGCGCCGACGCCGTCTACCGGTGCACCTATCCGCGCGTCGAGGCGAAGAACCGCGCCTACCGCGAGCGCTACCCGCACGACACCGGCCTGGTCGCCAGGATCGCCGACCGCCTCGCCGCCGGCGGCGTCACCCTGCCGGACGGCGACGCGCTGACCGTCAGGCGGCTGCAGACCCTCGGCCTCGACTTCGGCATGAAGCCGGGGTACGAGCGGGTGCACTGGCTGCTCGACGAGGCGTTCGCCGAAGGTCCTGGCGGCGAGCGGCTCACGGACACGTTCCTCGCCGGGGTCAGGGACCGTACGGCCTTCGACACCAACCCGCTGTTCGCGGCGCTCCAGGAGTCCATCTACGCCGGCGGCGGGAACGGCCCCACCGGGTGGGCCGCCGAGCGCGAGCGCGCCCTCAGGCCGCAGTTCGGCGAGGACGCGAGGCCGCTGCTCTTCACCGGCGAGATGATGTACCCCTGGATGTTCGAGGAGATCAGGGCGCTGCGGCCGTTCCGCCCCGCCGTCGAGCTGATGGCGGCCCGCGAGGAGTGGCCGGAACTCTACGACCTCGGCAGGCTCGCCGCCAACGACGTGCCGGTGGCCGCCGCGGTCTACTTCGACGACATGTACGTCGACTCGGGGCTCCAGCTGGAGACCGCGGACCGGGTCGGCAACACGCACGCCTGGGTCACCAACGAGTACGAGCACGACGGACTCCACGAGGGCGACCACGTCTTCACCCGTCTGACGGGCCTGCTCAAGGAGAAGGGCGCCTTCACGGCCCGCTGACCGGCCCTCCCGCACCGCGTGCCGGCCCCCGCCACCCGACGGGCGCCGGCACGCGGCGTCGCGCCGCCCGTGGTCACCGAGGGCGCCGAGGGCAGCCGCGACCCGTACGGCGAGTGGACCCGCGCGGCGGCGCCCGCCGCCGACGCGAAGGCCGCAGCGGGGCTCGGCGGGGCCCTGCGCGCCGTGCAGGCCCGCTGAACACACCGGCGGCCGCCGGAATTTCCCTCCTCCCGGCGGCCGCGGCGCCGTGCGCGGCTCAGCGGTGGCCGTGGCCGTCCGACCGCTTGCGGTGCAGGGTGAACCGCTCGAACACCGACAGCTCGCCGCCCGGCTTGTTCACGTTGTAGTACGTCACGTGCATCGTGGTGGTGTCACCCGGGTGGCGTCCCGGGTCGACGGTGAACGCCGCGAACCCGTAGGGGTGTTCGACGTCCCTGCTGCCCATCCAGACGGCCTGCTCCCGCACGTAGGTGGGTGCCCGCTTGCCGTCGGGCCCCGCCGTCGCCGACACCGCGGTCAGCACCTTGGCCGTGCCGTCCTTGAAGAACGACTGGTTCGTGGTGCCGGACACACCGCCACCGCCCAGCACCATGTGCACCGTGCCCTGGGAGGTGTCGATCGAGTCGGTGCGGTGCGACGCCGGGTTCGGCGTCAGCGTCTCGCTGCCCGCGACCACCCCGCGCACCGCGAGCGACCTCTCGTAGTTGTGCTCGTGGCCGCAGACCACCAGGTCGACCCCGTACGTGTCGAACAGCGGCCCGTACGCCTGCCGCAGCCCGAGGTCGGCACCGTTGGCGTCGGAGGAGCTGATCATCACCTGGTGCATCGCGACGACGACCCAGTCGATGTCACGTGACGCCCTGGCCTTCTTCAACTCGGCTTCGAGGAAGGCGAGCTGGCGTCCGCCCGAATAGCCGTGCACATACACGTCGCCGCCGTCCTGGAGGGCCAGGTCGTCGTTCTGGAGCACGATGACGCGGACCGCGCCCGCCGTGAACGCGTACCAGAGGTTCTTCAGCTCCGGGTCGGTCTCCCGCGACGGCAGGTCGAAGTACGTCTGGTAGGCGCCGAGTCCGATGGGGCCGTTGGCCGCCTCGATCTCGTGGTTGCCCGCCGCGGGCATCCACGGCCTGAACCGCGCGGAACGGGTGTTGTTGGTGAAGAAGTTGTTCCAGGTGCGGACCCGGTCCACGTCCAGGTTCGCATAGCACAGGTCGCCGTTGAGCAGGTGGAACAGCGGCGCGACCTGCTCGATGCCGGTGACGATGTCCTTCGTGGCGGGCGTCGAGTTGGCGTCGAGCGCCACCGTGCCGTCCGCCGCCCAGGTCACCTGCGGCGCCGACTGGTCGCCGAAGCTGGTGAACGTCAGCGGCGCCCGGCCGCGCGGCGCGGTCCTGAACATGCCGCTGTCGGGGGCCGCGCCGTCGTGCGAGACCAGGTACACGTAGTCGGTGCCGGGGGAGAGCCGCGCCAGCTCCGCGTGGTGCACGTACACCGTCCGGCCGGACCTGCCGTCCCGGTAGGTGCGCGTCACGGCGGCGGCGCTCGACCCGAGGCCGTGGTCGAGCGTCCCGTACAGCACCCGCGGCCGCTTGACCGCGCCGTCCGTCAGCCACGACACGGTCATCTGCGTGCTCGGGTCGGCGCCGAAGGTCAGGTGCAGGCCCTGCACGGGACAGGCGCCGCCGGAGTCGGGCGACGGGTGGAAGGCGGGGGCCGCGTGCTGCGGGGCGGCGGCCGCGGGTGCGGACCCCAGCAGCGGTACGGCGGCGGCGCCCGCGCCCGCCGTGCCGAACAGGCCGATCGCGTGGCGGCGGGACAGCCCCCCGCCTTGCGCCTCGTCCCGCGGCTCCACACCGTTCGCTGTGTCCATGTTCGTCCCCTCCCGGGTGTGCGGTGAACGCACGAACACTGGCGCACCGCCGCGACCACCCGGTGAACGGGACCTTGCCGCGGCGCGTCGGCCCCCGCCCGGTCAGCGCCCGTTGTCCGGCAGCACCTCGACCGCGGCGAGGGTGGCACGGCCCCGCCATTCGAGCGCGGCGGCCTCGGAGTGCGCGGCGAAGTCCACGGGCCACCCGCCGTCCGGCAGCTGCGCCCGTGCGAGCCGGTCCAGGTCGTCCGAGACCGCACGCGGATCGAGCAGGGCCCGCAGCGGGCGCCCGGGCCCTGGCGCGTGGCGGACGGCGCCTCCTCCATCCCGCCGATGGCGTCGAAGCAGTACCGGGTCGCGGCCGCGAGCCACGGATGGCGCCGCACCCCCTCGCCCCCACCGGGCGGCGCGGTGCGCCAAGCCGGGGGCGAGCCGTAGTCCCCAGGTCGCCTCGCCCGGCCGGGTCCGCACCACCGCGCTGCGGGTGTCGGCGCCCGCGACGACCAGGCGGCCCGGGAACCACATCAGGTCCAGCACACCGTCGGAGGCGACGCGGTGCTCCGTCCCGACGGTGTCGCGCGCCACAGCAGCGCGCCCGGCAGGGCGCCCCGCCGTGCCGCGTGACCCGCCCCGCCGCCCTCCCCGGTCTCCGAAGGGGCACCGTGGGCCCCGGGCCCGCTCCGGCGCCTACAGCACGAAGCCGTGCGGGAACGGGTCGTCCGGGTCGAGCAGATACGTGGCCGTGCCGGTGATCCACGCGCGCCCGGAGAACTCGGGGACCACCGCGCGCACCCCTGCGACCTCCGTCTCGGCCAGCAGGCGCCCGGTGAACCGGGTGCCGATGAACGACTCGTTGACGAACTCCGCGCCGAGCGGCAGCTCGCCGCGCGCGTGCAGCTGCGCCATCCGCGCCGACGTGCCCGTGCCGCAGGGCGACCGGTCGAACCAGCCGGGCTGGATCGCCATCGCGTTGCGCGAGTGCCGCGCGTCGGACCCGGGGGCCAGGAACTGCACGTGCTTGCAGCCCCTGATCGCCGGGTCCGCCGGATGCACCGGCGCGCTGCGGGCGTTGACCGCGTCGGAGATCGCGAGCCCGGCCGCCAGGATCTCGTCCTTGCGCGCCCGGTCGAACGGCAGCCCGATCGACGCCAGGTCGACCACGGCGTAGAAGTTCCCGCCGTACGCCATGTCGTAGCGGACCTGCCCGAGCCCGGGCACGTCCACCTCGGCGTCGAGTTCGAGCGCGAAGGCGTCCACGTTGCGCAGGGTGACGCGCTCCGCGACGCCGTCGCGCACGGCGACCCTCGCCTCCACGAGCCCCGCGGGCGTGTCGAGCCGTACGACGGTCTCCGGCTCGGTGACCGGCACCATGCCGGTCTCCACCAGGACCGTCGCCACCCCGATCGTGCCGTGCCCGCACATCGGCAGGAAGCCGCTCACCTCGACGTACAGCACGCCCCAGTCGGCGTCCTCGCGCAGCGGAGGCTGGAGCAGGGCACCGCTCATCGCCGAGTGCCCGCGCGGCTCGTCCACCAGGAACCGCCGCAGCTCGTCCAGGTGCTCGATGGCGTACAGGCGCCGCTCCGCCATGGTGGCGCCGGGGACCGGCGGCACACCGCCGGTGACGACCCGGGTGGGCATGCCCTCGGTGTGCGAGTCGACGGCGCTCAGCGCGCGGACGCTGCGCATCAGGCCTGCTGTCCTTCGGCGCCGAGCGCGGCCAGCGCGTCGATGGCGCGCCGCATGTCGGCGGTGACCTGCTCGCGGAAGGCGGGCACCAGCGGGCCGCGCGGCGGGCGGCAGGGGCCGCCGAACCTGCCCACCATCTCCATGCCCAGCTTGATGGCCTGGACGAACTCCGTGCGCGAGTCCCAGCGGAACGCGGCGACCAGCGGCTCGTACAGGGCCCGCGCCTCCTCCAGCTTCCCGGCGCGCGCCAGCTCGAACAGCCGCGCCGACTCGGCGGGGAAGACGTTCGGGAAGCCGGCGAACCAGCCGGTCGCGCCCATCAGCAGGCTTTCGAGTACGACGTCGTCGGCGCCGCTGATCACGTCGAGCCCCGGCGCCTGCTCCTTGATCTCCAGCACGCGCCGCACGTCGCCCGAGAACTCCTTGACGGCCCGTACGTTGTCGATCTGCGCGATCTCCTTGAGGAGCGCGGGCGTCAGGTCGACCTTGGTGTCGAAGGGGTTGTTGTACACCATCACCGGCAGGCCCACCGCTGCGACGGCCTCGAAGTGCGCGACGACCTCGCCCTCGTTGGCGCGGTACATGGTGGGCGGCAGGCACAGCACGCCGTCGGCGCCGTCCTCGGCCGCCGCCTCGGCCCAGCGCGCCGCGAGGTGCGAACCGACGCCGTGCACACCGACGATGACCTTGCCGCGCCCGGCGACGGCCTCGATCGCCGTACGGGCCACGGCGCGGCGCTCCTCGTCGGTGAGCGACGAGTACTCGCCGAGCGAGCCGTTGGGGCCGACGCCGTCACAGCCGCTGTCGACGAGCCAGGCGCAGTGCTCGGCGTACCGGTCGAGGTCGACCGCGAGCCCGGCGGGCGCCGACGGGTCCTCGCGGTAGGGGAGGGCGGTGGCGACGACAACGCCGCCCAGGACGCTGTCGGTTGACGTGGTGGCCATGGCGGGAACTCCTTCGGGAAGGCGGACGACACAGGACGGCACAGGGGGATGGCGGACGGGACAGAGGAGGACGGACAGAGGAGGACGGACAGAGGAGGACGGACGGAGGGGGAGGGGCGGCGGAGTCAGGGGGCAGGGGACTGGGGCACAGTGCGGTGCTCGGGCGGGCCGCGTCAGGCGCACGCGGCGCGGCAGGCGCGGGGATGTCGGCCGCGGTGCGCGGCCGCCCGCGGATCCCGGCGCGCGGGCCGCGCGGCCGGGGTCACGGCGCGGCCTCCCTTGCGGGGGCGGCGAGTTCGCCGAGCCGTACGGGTTCGGCGAGCGGCCTGCGGTGCGGGGCCGCAGGGTCGGCGTCGGGGGCGCCGAGCCGGGCGCGCAGCTCGGCGACCGTCACCCCGCACATCCGGCCCTGGCAGGGGCCGAGCCCCGCCCGGGTGCCCAGCCTGGCCACGCGCGCCTCGGTGGTCGCCGGGTGCGTCGCGGCGGCCCGCAGCGCCGCGTAGTCGGTCTCCTCGCACCGGCACACGACGGTGTCGTCGCGCAGCCAGCCGGGCCACTCGCCGCCCACCGGGTGCGCCGCCGCAAGCCGGGCCGCGAACGCGCGGCCCTGGTCGCGTGCGCGGCGCAGCGCGGCGAGCGGCCGGGCGGCCGGGTCGCCGCCCGCCGCGTGCCAGCCCGCGACGGCGCCCTCGGCGCGTGCGGCCGGCGCGCCCGCGACACCGGTCACCTCGCCCGCCGCGTACACGCCGGGACTCGTGGTGCGCTGCGCCCCGTCGACCGTCGCGAACACCTCGGCGGGGGTGCGGCCGCGCACCGTGCACCCCGCGGCGACCAGCAGTTCCAGGCGCGGAGTGAACCCGTGGCCGACGCACACCGCGTCGACCGCCGTCACCCGCTCGCTGCCCGGCACGACCGACCAGTCGTCCCGCACCCGCGCGCTCACGACCTCCTCGACCCGGCCGTCGCCGCGCGCCTCGACCACCGCCCTGCCCAGCAGATACGGCACCCGGGCCCGCGCCAAGGCAGCCGTGTACGCGACCAGTTCACCGGTCTTGCCGGTCTGCGCGGCCAGCTCCCACGGCCTGCGCAGCCAGCCGCGCGCCGCCGGGCCGCCCCTGCGGGCCTCCAGCACCTCGGCGACCCGCGCGCCCGCCTGGAGCAGCGAGACGGCGACCGGCAGCAGGAAGGGGCCGGTCCCCGCGACCGCGACCCGCTCGCCGACCGCGACCCGCTCGCCCTTGGCGAGGGCCTGCGCGGCGCCCGCCGTGAAGACCCCGGGCAACTCCCAGCCGGGGAAGGGCAGTACGCGGTCGTGGGCGCCGGGTGCCAGGACCAGCGCGTCCGGGGCGAGGACACTCCTGCGGCGGGGCGCACCGCCGATGACGTGCAGCAGCGGCGCCGCCTCGGGGTCCTCGCGCTCGACGGCCCACACCGTGGTGCCCGCGAGCCAGACACACCGCTGATGGCCGAGCACCCGGTGCGCACGGCGTCGGAAGGCGTCCCAACCGTGGTGCAGCACCTCGGGGTTGGACGCCTCGTACGCCTCGGGCAGCATCCGGTGGTACTGGCCGCCCGGCTGCTCGGCCGAGTCCACCAGCGTGACCCGGGCGCCCGCGGCGAGCGCCGCGTCGGCCGCCGCGAGCCCGGCGGGTCCTGCCCCCACGACCACCACATGGCGACGGCTCACGGCCCCTCCTTCTTCCGTGCGCCGGGCGCGCCCGGCGCCTGCCGCGACTGCGTGACCACCGCGTCGCCGTCGCACGCCCGGCGCCCGCAGGCCCGCACGTCGCGCTCGCCGTTGACGGTGACGAGGCAGTCGAAGCACACTCCGATCCCGCAGAACACACCGCGCGGCGCGCCGGAAGGACCGGCCCGCCAGGAGCGCCGCCCCGCGGCAAGCAGCACACCCGCGATGGTCTGGCCTGCGACACCCGGCACGGCCTGCCCGTCGACGGTCACCGTCAACGGCCGCTCGGTGCGGCGCACCGGGTCGGACCCGGCGGGTACGAGCCTGCCGCTCATGCTTCCTCCTCGGCGCGGCCCCCGGCCTGCGCGCTCTCGTGCGGTGCGTCCGCGGAGGCCACCGTGCCGAGCACGGCCGGGCGGTCCACCCGGAACGGTGCCGCTTCGACCTCGGGCTTCTCGCCCGCGAGCAGCGCGCGCACCAGCCGCGCCGTGGCCACGGAGAGGCCGATGCCCGCGCCCTCGTGGCCGCCCGCGTGCCACAGCCCCGCGAGCCGCGGGTCGGGGCCGATCACCGGCAGATGGTCGGGGACGTACGGGCGGAAGCCGCCGTACGCGCGCATCACCGGCACCCCGGCGAGCGAGGGGAACAGCTTCAGCGCCTTCGCCGCGATCGCGGAGAGCACCTCGGGCCTGGTCCGCGCGTCGAAGCCGACGCGGCGGCGCGACGAGCCGAGCAGCACACTGCCGGCGAGGGTCGCCTCCACCACCGCGGAGGTCTGCAGGTCGCCTGCGCCGCTGCCGACCGCGCCCACGTAGTCGGCGTCGTACACCTTGTGGAACACCGTCGGCGGCAGCGGCGCCGTCACCAGCACCTCGCCGCGCCGCGGCCTGATGTCGACGGGCGCGCCGAGCCTGGCGGCCAGCTCGCCCGCCCACGGGCCGCCCGCGTTGACGAAGACGTCGGCCTCCAGCGTGCCGTGCGTCGTGCGCACGCCGGTGAGACGGCCGCCGCGCTCCACACCGCCGAGCACCTCGCGGCCGGTGCGCAGGGCCGCACCGGCCGCGAGGGCGCCTGAGAGGAGGGCCGTGGCCGCGCCCGCCGGCTGCACCTGGGCGTCCTCCGGATAGGAGACGGCGGCCGTGTGGTCGCGGGTGACATACGGTTCCGCGGCGCGCAGCGCGTCCGCGTCGAGCGGCTCGGCGCGCACCCCCGCGGCGCGCTGGGCCTCGGCGAACGGCACGAGCCCCGCGGCCCCCGCATCGGTGGTGGCGACCACGATCCCGCCCTTGGGCTGCCACTCGGCCTGCTCCGCCGCGTCCCCGAGGGAGGCGAGCACCTCGGGCCACAGCCGTCTCGACCAGCGGGCGAGCTCAAGCTCGGGGCCGGGGCCCTTGTCGGAGACCAGGATGTTGCCCTCGCCGTGCGACGTGGTCGCGGCGGCGGCGCCCCCGCGGTCGACCACCAGCACGTCGAACCCCGCGAGGGACAGCTCGCGTGCGCAGGCGGAACCGACGATGCCGGCGCCGAGGATCACCACGCGCGTTCGGTCCACCCGTCCTCCTCGTTCTGTAAAGCGAACGACATGAGACTAGGTCGCCCACCGGGGGGTGTCAACGGTCGCCCGCCCGTCGCCCGTACGGGCGATCTGGCGTGCGCGCCCGCCCCGGCCGCGGCCCCGCCCTGCGGGCCGCCGCGCCCGCCTCAGTGCGGCGCGTTGCGCGGGTCCTGCGCCTCCCGCAGCCCCGAGGGGTAGTGCAGCAGCAGCACCGAGCGCACCGGCCCTTCCGGCGCCGCGTAGCAGTGCGGCAGCGAGGCGTCGAAGGACACGTAGTCGCCGGGACCGAGCTCCACCCGGTGCCCGTCCACCTCGACCGCCAGGGTGCCGCTCTGCACCACCGTGTGCTCGGTCCCCGCGTGCCCCAGCGATGGCTGGCGCGCCTTCTCGCGTACCTGCTGGTCGTAGAGCTCCATGATCACGCCGCCGGTCTCGATCCGCTGGAGCGGGCGCAGGTCCACACCCTCCCCGCTGAGCACGTCGGCCTCGGCGGCGCGCACCACCGTGACCGTGTCGGCGTGGCGCGTGTCCAGCAGGTCGGAGATGGGCATCTCCAGCGCGCGCGACAGGCTGAAGACCGTCTCGATCGTCGGATTGCCGGTCGCGGACTCCAGCTGGGAGAGCGTCGCCTTGCCGATCTTCGACAGCCGGGACAGCTCCGAGAGCGACAGGCCGCGGCGCGTGCGCTCCCGCCGCAGATTGGCGGCCAGGACATCCCTGACGGAACTGTTGGCGGGCTTCACTCGGTACTCCTAGAGCGGTCGGGCGCGTTCGCTTCAGCGTACGGGCGGCGGAAAAGTCCCGTTCGGCATAGTGAACGAACGCCGGGGTGGCGCGACACGTGCCTGGGCTCGGAGTGTAAGGGCCCTCGCCGTACCGCCTGCCCCCGGCCCGGTGAGGGGGCAGAGTGGGAGGGCGGCACCCGCCAGGAGACACCCACTCTCGCCAGGGGAGCGCACGGATGACGGTGAAGCGGATGGGGCTCGTGGTCCACCACGGCCGCAGGGAGGCGGCCGAGGTCGCGGCGGCCGTCCACACCTGGGGCGCCCTGCACGGCGTGCAGTGCACCGAGATCGACGTGTGGGACCGGGACAGGCCCCGGCACGGGGAGAAGGCCGAGCAGGCCGCCGCCGGCCACCCCGACCTCGTCGTCACCCTGGGCGGCGACGGCACCTTCCTGCGCGGCGCCAGGATCGCGGCGAAGGGTGAGGCGGCCGTCCTCGGCGTCGACCTCGGCACGGTCGGCTTCCTCACGGAGGTGCCCGCGGAGGACGCGGTGCCCGCGCTCGACGCCGTCGACCAGGGCCGCGCCATCGTCGAGCGCCGGATGACGCTCGCCCTGCGCGCCTCGCGGCCGCTGCGCATCCCCTCCCGCATGGAGGCGTTCCTGCGCTACGGGCGCGCTCCCGCGCTCCCGCCGCCCGACGTGCGCGAGGACGCGGGTGGCATCGACGACTGGGGCGTCGCCCTCGACACCATGGCGCTCAACGACATCGTGCTGGAGAAGCTCGCCCGCGACCGCCAGGTCAGCATCGGCGTCTACCTCGCGGGCCGGCTGTTCGCCTCGTACTCCGCCGACGGCGTCATCGTCGCGACCCCGACCGGCTCCACGGCCTACAGCTTCGCCGCCGGCGGGCCCGTGCTCTCGCCGCACATGGACGCCGTGGTGTTCACGCCCGTCGCCCCGCACATGAGCTTCGACCGCACGGTCGTCGCCGCCCCCGACGAGCCGGTGGCGCTGCGGGTCCTGCCGCACTCGGGCGCCGCCGCCCTCAGCATCGACGGCCAGCTGCGCGGCGTGCTCGACCCGGGCGACTGGATCGCCGTGTACGCGGGCCGCTACCGGCTGCCGCTGATCCGGCTCGCGCCCGTCGACTTCTACCAGCGGCTGCGCCACCGCTTCCGCATCGAGGACGCCCCGGCCACTGACGTCGACGCGCGGGTCGCCCCGCTGGCGAGGCCGCCGGGCCCCGTGCCCGACGACCTCGCCCACCTGCGCCTGCCGCCGGAGAGCGCGCGGCGCGAGGGCACGGGGGGCTGAGCCGGCTCAGTTGCCGGTGGTGCGGTGCGAGAAGTCGTCGGCGCACTGGCGCCGGTCGGCGGTGCTGTGCGCGTGCTTGACGCAGTCGCTGTAGCTCTTGAAACTGTCGGAGTTCAGAAAGGAGACGCCGAGCGCGAGGATCAGGCCGCCCGCGATCAGCCCGAGCGCGCCGAGGACCACGCCGGTGATCGCCATGCCGCGCCGGGGCGCGCCGTCCCTGCGGGCCCTGCGCGAGCCCAGGGCGCCGAGCACGATCGCGACGAGCCCGAGCACGATGCCGCCGAAGACCGTCCAGAACAGCACGATCGCGGCGATGCCGAGCACCAGCGCCGCCACCGCGAGGCCGTTGCCGCGCGCGGGCCGCGCCGGCTCGGCGTACGGCGGCGCCGCGGGCGCCCCGTACGCGCCGCCGGAGGCGTCCCCCGGGCCCCACTGGCCCGGTCGGCCGGGGCCGCCCTGCGGGTCGGACGGGTCCCGGGACTCGGAAGGACCGGACGGTGACGTCATCGGGCACCACTCGCTTTCGCGTCGGACTAACGGTCGTCGCTGCGAGTCTGCCCCCGGACACCGGCCGCAGTCCGCCCGTGCGTTCAGTGCGCCCAGGCGAGCAGCTCGCCCACCGGCCAGGTGTTCACGACGCGTTCTGCGGGCACCCCGCACTCCTCGGCACGCGCGCAGCCGAAGCCCTGCCAGTCGAGCTGGCCCGGCGCGTGCGCGTCGGTGTCGACGGCGAACAGGGTGCCCGCCGCGAGCGCGGCGCGCAGCAGCCGCAGCGGCGGATCGAGGCGCTCCGGACGGCAGTTGATCTCGACGGCGGTGCCGGACTCGGCGCACGCGGCGAACACCGCGTCCGCGTCGAACTCCGACTCGGGCCGCCCGCGCCCCGACAGCAGCCGCCCGGTGCAGTGGCCGAGCACGTCGGTGTGCGGGTCGCGCACGGCGGCGACCATGCGGCGCGTCATGGCCGCGCGGTCCATCCGCAGCTTCGAGTGGACCGAGGCCACCACCACGTCGAGCCGCGCGAGGAGTTCGGGGTCCTGGTCGAGTGTGCCGTCGTCCAGGATGTCGCACTCGATCCCCGTCAGCAGCCGGAACGGCGCCCATCGCGCGTTGAGTCCGGCGACGGCGTCGAGCTGCTCCCGCAGCCGCTGCGCGGAGAGCCCGCTGGCCACCGTGAGTCTGGGGGAGTGGTCGGTGAGCACCGCCCACTCGTGGCCGAGGGCGATCGCCGTACGGCCCATCGCCTCGATCGGGCTGCCGCCGTCCGACCAGTCGGAGTGCAGATGGCAGTCGCCGCGCAGCGCCGCGCGCAGCCGCCGGCCGCCGGCCGGCCGCCGGTCCGCGCCCTCGGTCTCCAGCCGGGCCAGATAGCCGGGCACCGCGCCGTTTGCCGCCTCCCGCACCACCTCGGCGGTGCGCGGCCCGACACCCGTGAGGCGCGTCAGCGTGCCCGCCGCGAGCCTGCGCGCGAGCTCGCCCTCCGGGAGCGCGGACACCACCGACGACGCGGTGCGGAAGGCCCGCACCCGGTACGTCTCCGCGCCCGAGCGCTCCAGCAGGAACGCGATCCTGTCGAGTGCGGCCACCGGGTCCATGGACGCCATTGTGGGCGCGGCGCCCGGGGCCCGCACCCGGCGGCGCGCCCCACGGCCCTGTCCGGACGTGCGAGGGCCCCGCGGCGCGCACGCCGCGGGGCCCTCGTGTGCCCTGCCTGTCCCGATGAGCCGCCGCGTCCCCCGCCGCGCCGCTCCGTACCGTGCGAAGCAGCCGGGGTGCCCCGGGAGGGGGCGCCCGGCCGCTTCCTGCCTGTGGCCGCGGTCCGGCGGTCCTGCCGCCGCCGGGTCCCGGCGGCGGAAGACCCGGCCGTTGACCGGTGCGGCCGGTGGAGCGGGGCAGTCCCGGCCATCGCTGACCGGTCGCGCGGCGCCGCCCACCGGGGAGGCGTCAGTGCTGGGCGGCCCTGCGCCTGCGCGAGGCCCACATGATGCCCGCGCCGGCGAGCACGACGACCACGGCGCCACCGGCGATGATCGGCGTGGAGCTGGACGAACCGGTCTCCGCGAGGTTGTCGCCCGACGGGCTCGGCGCGGCGGCCGGGACGGCCGGAGCCGAGGAGGACGCGGGGGCGGACGGCGACGCGGGGGCGGAGCTCGCCGGGGCCGACGGCGAGGCCGGCGCGCTGGACGGCGGCGTCGACGGCGGGGTCGAGTGGCCCGGGCACACCGGAGCCGTCTCGGTCTGGTCGACGTCGTACTGCTTGCCGTCGCCCGCCGTCACCACGAGGCGCACGGCAAGCGGCGAGCTGTGGTCGGGCAGCTTGATGTCCTTGTGGAACACGCTGCCGAAGACCTGGTCGACGTCGAGCGACGCGTTGCCCTCGACCGTGACCTTCACGTGGTTGGTGACGCCGCCGTTGTAGGCGGACAGGTCGACCGACGCACTGGTGCAGTCGACCACGAGATGCGGCGTGTGCGCGGACGCAGAGCCGGCCGCGAGGCCCACGCTCAGCACGCCCGCAGCCGCGACCGATATCAGGGCACCGGGGCGCCTGAGCGATCCGAAACGAGTCACAGATTTCCTCCGCGTAATGACTGCGCCGCCGACGGTGGCGGTCGCGCGCGCACAGTACCGCCCTCCCCACGCGCGCCTTCAATCCCGGTGGCCCGCCGGGCCCCTGACGCACCGGATGTCCCGGCTTGAGCAGGGCGGAAACGGCCTCGGACCCCGCCCGCCAGGGGTGAAATGAACCGAACTCTCCCTCGTCAGGCGTCGTTTGTCACAACTAAACGATAGGTGAGTAAAGGATGAGTCAAGGGTCTCGGTGGCGGCCTGGACGGCCCCCGCGGACGGGGGACGGGCCGCCTGGACGCCCCGCGAGCCACTCGGCCGACACACCGTCAGAAGCCGCCGCGCCCGCTGCTCCCGGACCGCTCGCGGCGCCCCGCGCGGCGCCCCTCCCACCCGTCGCGGGCCCGCCGCGCCGACCGCCTCGCCCGGGATCGCGCCTCGGTCAGCCGTGGATAGCGCTCGCGCTGCTCGCGCGCCGACCTGTCCAGCTCCTCCATCAGCCGCTGCGACCGGTTCTCCAGGTCGAGCTCGTCGAGGATCCGGTCCAGCTCCGCGAGCAGCGCCCCGTACAACTGCCACTGGCGCGGGTGCTCCTGGACCACCGAGAGCAGCAACTGCGCCGCGTGTTCGCGCTCCTGGCGCGCCTGCGCGAGGTCCTCGGCGAGCCGGGTCTCCGCACGCTCCGCGCTCACGCTCACCGACGACGTCACCAGCACGGCGAAGCTGACGATGGCGTCCGCGACCCGGGCGATCGCGTTCTCCAGCGCGGCGCCGGTCTCCGCGGGGAACAGCGGCTCGTCCGTGCGCTCGCGCGCCAGGTCCGTCAGCGACCTGGCGAGCACCCGCACCACCACCGCGCAGATCTCCAGCGTGTCCAGGCCGGTGCGCAGCACCACCCGGTGCAGCAGCCCCTCCCGTACGCGCGGATTGAGCCGCAGGCTCTCCTCCGCCTGCCGCAGCTCCGCGTCCACGTCGGTGATCTCCTGGTCGATGCGGCGCGCCTCGTGCAGCCTGGCCGCTGCCGTCTCCACCGTCGTACGGTCCGTCAGCCCGTCGCTGACCCGCAGCAGCAGCTGCCGCATCCGGCGCGCGAGGCCCTCGATGGACTCGCCCGCCGTCTCCACCCACACCGGCGGGATGAACAGGAAGTTGAACAGCAGGCCCACGCCTGCGCCGATCAGTGTGTCGAGCACCCGCGTCCACGCCGTCGACTCCACCTGTACCTGGGTCACACCGAGGACGAGCATGGCGCTGATCGCCACCTCGACGACGAAGTCGCCGGCCCGCACCAGCCGCCCCACGATCAGCGCGAGCAGGATGATCGACGCCAGGCTCCACCAGGCGAGGCCCACCAGGGAGCTGAAGCCCACGGCCACCAGCACGCCCGTCACCACGGCGTTGACCCGGGTCAGGCTGAGCCTGATGGTCGAGTACAGCGTCACCTGCGTCACCAGCAGCGCGGTCAGCGGCGCCGTCAGCGGCGCGGCCTCCTTGGACAGCCGCTCCGCCACGACGAACGAGATGGTCGCCGCCGCCGTCGACCGCAGGATCTGCACGGCCACCGGCTGCCTGCGCAGCTTCAGCAGGCGCGCGAACGCGGCCCTCATACTCTCCCGGACGTCGGACACCTCACGTCCCTTCCCTCTCGTGTGCCTCCCGGAACGGCGGGGTCCGCCCGCCTCGGGTACCGTCACCCGAATGCGAGCCCCGGACGACCCCGCCTACCCCCGTGCCGCGGCTCCCGCCGCCGCCACCGTGGCGGACCTGGACGCCCGTGTGCCCCGCTGCGCCGCCTGTCCTCGGCTGGTCGCGTGGCGCGAGGAGAAGGCCCGCGACGACCTGCCCGCCCACCGCGGCCAGGAGTACTGGGCGCGCCCCGTGCCCGGCTTCGGTCCGCCCGACGCCCCCCTGCTGATCGTGGGCCTCGCCCCGGCCGCGCACGGCGCCAACCGCACGGGCCGCATGTTCACAGGCGACCGCTCGGGCGACGTCCTCTTCGCCGCGCTGCACGACCTCGGGCTCGCCTCGCACCCCGACCCGGTGGCCGCCGGCGACGGCCTCACCCTGCGCGGGGTGCGCATGAGCTCGCCCGTGCGGTGCGCGCCGCCGCAGAACCGCCCCACGCCGGGCGAGCGCGACACCTGCCGCCCCTGGCTGGCCAGGGAGCTCGAACTCCTCGCGCCCGCCCTGCGCTCCGTCGTCGTCCTCGGCGCGTTCGGCTGGCAGGCGCTGCTGCCGGTGCTCGCCGCGGCGGGCTGGGCCGTGCCCCGGCCGCGGCCCGCCTTCGGCCACGGCGTACGGATCGCCCTGGACGGGCCCCCGGGCGGTCGGCCACTCGACGTCTTCGGCTGCTACCACGTGAGCCAGCGCAATGTCTTCACCGGCCGCCTCACCCCTGCCATGCTGCGCGAGGTACTCGCAGAGGCCGCCCGCGCCGCCGGCCTCGGGCCGACCGGCCCCCGGTAGGGCCCCGTGCCGAGCGCAGCGGCGCGACCTGGGCATTCAGCGGCTCGCTGTGGGTACCCGACCCGGACGTGACGCCGAGCGCGCCCGGACAGGGCGCGCGGAACCGGGGGGACCCGTGGACATGCCCGAGGCCGGGCGCGATACCGGCACCGAGGGAGCACTCACCACACTCACACTGTCGGCCCTGGTGGGCGCGCTGGTGGCCGCCGTGGTGAGCGGCGCCGTCCTGCGCCGCCGCGCGACCCGGCCGAGGAGAGCCCGCACCAGGCCCCCCGCGCTCCGCGCCGAGCGGGACACCCGGCTGCGGACCGCACGCCACCACGCGGGATCCTGAGGCCCCCGGGCGCACCGGGCCGGTGCGGCCGTACGGCCGGCGCCGTACGGCCGCACCCTGCGGCAGGGTCAGGCCAGGGGCGGCGGCCCCTGAGGCCGCTCGCCGTGCTCGTCGCGCGGTTTGACCTCCTCGCCGTGGCCGCCGAGCTCGTGCGGGAGGAGCCGTCCGCCGTCCTCGGGGAAGGTCTCGTTGGAGTCGGCCGAGCCCTCCACATGGCTCGGGCGCTCCGGCCTGCGCGGGTGGTCGTCGGGCCCCGGGTGGCGGTTGAACTCGGACCTGCGGCGGAACCCCAGCCAGAAGCCGCCGACCAGGATGACCACCACGACCAGTCCGATCACGAACGCCCAGACGCCTGCCGAATTGCCCGCGGCGAGCACGATGTCCTGCGCGTGAAGTGTGTGCGGTGCGTTCATGGCAGCCGGGTACCCGGTCGGCGCCGGATGATGACCATGGCTCGGCCGCGAGCGGCGATTTCTTCACCCGGCCGAGCGAAAAGCGCGCTGGGGGCGTGTTTGCACCCCGTCCGCCGAGGCACTCGAAGGAAGCCGGAACCGCCCGCCGAACCAGGAAGGGGCTGGGCCATGGGTCTCATACCCATGCTGTGCGGCGTTCTCTTCCCTCCCGCGATGCTCGGAGTCGTCGTCGCGATGGGACGCTTCGAGGACGCGATGATGCGCGACCCCAAGAACCGTCCGCCCCGCCCCGCCCGCGCGGCGCGAGCCGCCGCAGCCGTCGGCGAAGGCCCGGTGCCACCGCGGGCCCCGTGGTACCGCAGGACCCTGCCGTACGCCCCGCACCGCGCCCTGGCCACCGCCGCCCGCCGCACCCGCTGACCGGCGTTTGCCCACCGGGGGCGGGGGCACGCGGTCGCCGTGCGCGCCCGGCCGCCGGCCGGACCCTCGCGTACGGCCGGGCGGCGACGGCCCCGGACACGGCGGGGCGGAGACGGGGTGGGCGATGGAGCACCAGGGGACCGAGGCCGCGGAGACGCGCCACCGCGCACCGGCGGACGAGGACACGACCGCCCCCGCCGACAGCGGCGACGGCACACCGGACGACGCCGCCGGAGAAGGAGAAGGAGCCGCACCGGGCGGCAAGGCGACCGGGGACGCGCACGACGCGGACGGCGGGCGCGGGAGCGCCGCCGGGGCCGAGGGCGGCGGCCACGAGGAGGCGGACGGGTCGACGCGGGTCACGGTGCTTGTGGCGCTCGCGGCCAACCTCGTCATCGCCGTCGCCAAGGCGGTCGGCGGCCTGCTCTCCGGTTCCCCCGCGCTGCTCTCCGAGGCGGCGCACTCCGTCGCCGACTCGCTCAACGAGATCTTCCTCCTGGCCTCGCTGCGGCGCAGCCGCAAGGCGCCCGACGGGGACCACCCCTTCGGCTACGGCAAGGAGCGCTACTTCTGGGCGCTCCTCGCCGCGGTCGGCATCTTCGTGATGGGCGGCTGCTTCTCCTTCTTCCAGGGCTTCGAGGCCCTCGGGTCCGACGAGAACGAGGGCTCAACCGGCTATCTCGTCGGCCTGATCGTGCTCGCCGTCGCGCTGCTCGCCGAGGGCACCTCGCTCGCCAGGGCGCTGCTCCAGTTGCGCGCGGCCAAGAAGGGTGCGGCCGAGGACCCCACGCTGCGCACGGTGCTCGCCGAGGACTCCACCGCCGTGCTCGGTGTCCTCCTCGCGATGGCGGGCATGGTCCTGCACTGGGTCACCGGCGAGATCGTGTGGGAGGCGAGCGCCTCCTTCGCGATCGGGGCCCTCCTCGTCTACATCGCCTACCGGCTCGGCTCCGAGGCCCGCGCCCAGCTCATCGGCGAGGCCGTCGACGAGGAGACGCGCCACCGCATCAGGAGCCTGATCGAGGACCAGGCGGAGATCGACAACGTCGCCGCCCTGCTCACCATGAAGCTCGGCCTCGACTCCGCGCTGGTGGCGGCCCGCGTCGACCTCGTGCCCGGCATGGACAGCGAGCGGGTCGAGCTGGTCTGCGAGCGCATCAAGAGCAGCATCAGCAGCACCTGGCCCGAGGCCGACCAGGTGTTCCTGGACATCACCGAGGCCCCGGCGGGTGGCGGGCGCGGCTGAGTCCCGGCACGCGCCGCCGCACCCGGCCGACGGGGAGCGGCGGCGCCCCCGCGGCTACCTGACGGGGAAGGGCACCCCGCGCTCCGCCTCGGGCCGCGGCCCGTGGATGCGCCGCTCGGACTCCTCGATGCGCACGTCGTTGATGCTGGCCTCCCTGCGCGTCATCAGTCCCTGCTCGTCGAAGTCCCACAGCTCGTTGCCGTACGAGCGCCACCAGCGGCCCTCGGCGTCGCGGCACTCGTACTGGAAGCGCACCGCGATGCGGTTGCCGGTGTACGTCCACAGCTCCTTGCGCAGGGCGTAGTCACGCTCGCGGTTCCACTTGTCCGTGAGCAGCGCCACGATCGCCTCGCGGCCCGTGACGAACCGGTCGCGATTGCGCCACACCGAGTCCTCCGTGTACGCGAGCGACACCTTCTCGGGATCGCGGGTGTTCCAGGCGTCCTCCGCGGCCTGGACCTTCTGCCGCGCGGTCTCCTCGGTGAACGGGGGGAGCGGGGGTCGGGGACTCATAGGGCACACACCTTCCGACATGCGGAGAACGTACGTTCTCCGCTCCGCTGATACGGTAGAGACCCACCGGACGCCCGGTCAAGCGCGAACGAGGAGTGGGACGGCACCATGGATGGCACGACCGCCCGGCAGCAGGCGCTGGACGCGGCGGAGCGGCTGTTCTACGGGCGCGGGATCCAGACCGTGGGCATGGACGAGATACGGACCGCGTCCGGCGTCTCGCTCAAGCGGCTCTACCAGCTCTTCCCGGCCAAGGACCAGCTCGTCCAGGCGTATCTGGAGCGGCGCGACGTGGCCTGGCGCCGCAGGCTCGCCGACCGCGTGGACCGCGAGAGCGACCCCGTCGAGCGCGTCCTCGCCGTCTTCGACCACCTCGGCGCCTGGTTCCGCGAGCCCGACTTCCGCGGCTGCGCCTGGATCAACTCCTACGGGGAGCTCGGCGCGACGAGCGAGGGCGTCGCCGCCCTCGCGCGGGCCCACAAGGCGGCCTTCCGCGCCTATCTCGTACGGCTGGCCGACGCCGCAGGCCTGCCGGGCGGCCTCGCCGACCACCTGCTGCTGCTCGCCGAGGGCGCCATGGTCACCGCAGCCATCTTCGGCACGCCGGAACCGGCGGCGCAGGCCCGCTCGGCGGCGGCCCTGCTCGTCGCGGCGCACACGGGCTCCGCGGTCTCCGCCGGCGAACGGGTCTGACCCCCGCACTTCCGAGCCGTCCGCCCCTCCCGGTCCCGGGCCGCCTGCCGCAGTATGGAACGCGGGGGCATTCACGTACGAACAGGGATGAAAGGGGCGGCGCAGCGGCCGCCCGCACACCGGGTGACGGGACGCAGGTGATGGCCGTAACGACGGGAGAGCAGACGGCAGGGGCCACGCGGCTCGCCGAGGCGGCGACGGCGGTGGTCGACGACGGGGGCACCGTGATCGCCTGGACGGCGACGGCACGCGAGCTGCTCGGCCACCGCGCGCCCGACGTGGTCGGCCGCCCGGTCACGGCGCTGGTCGCCGGCGCGACAGAGGGCGGCGGGGGAGCCGGCTGGATGCGGGCCTGGCGCACCAGGGCCAGGGCGCGCGAGCCCTGGTCCGGCCGGCTCGACCTGCGCCGCAAGGACGGCTCCGTACTGCGCGGCGCCGTCGAGGCCGTGCCGCTCACCGGCGAGGGCCGCACCGACTGGCTGGTCTGCGCGCGCGACCCCTCGGGCGCCTCGGCCTGGCCGCCCGCCCGCTCCCCGGTCTCGGTGGCGCTCCTCGCCCGCGCCCCGGTCGGCCTGTCGATATGGGACACCGACCTGCGGTGCATCTGGCTGAACGGCACAGCCGAGCGGCAGGACGGATTCCTGCGCAGAGGACGCCTCGGCCGCCTGATGACCGAGGTGCAGCCGGGAGCCGCGGGGGAGGCGATCGCCGAGGCGATGCGCCAGGTGCTCAGGACCGGTGAGCCGGTGATCGAGCGCGAGTACACCTGGCGGGTGCCCGGCGAGTCGGAGGACCGCGTGCTGTCCGCCTCGTACTTCCGCCTCGACGGCGCCGACGGGCGGCCCATCGGCATCTGCAACATGGCGACCGACATCGGCAAGTCGCTCGCCCGCCAGCACCTCCTCACCCTCGGCCGGGTGAGCGGCAGCATCGGCACCACGCTCGACGTGCCCAGGACGGCCCAGGAGCTCGCCGACGCCGCCGTGCCACTGCTCGCCGACTACGTCACCGTCGACCTCGGCGACACCGTGCCGCTCGGGGACGAGCCGCTGAAGCGGCTGCCGTCCTCCGAGGCGAGCATCCCCGTCTTCCGCAGGGCCGGGGTCGCCTCGGTGCACGAGGGCACGCCCGAGTCCATCTGGCGAATCGGCGAGGCGGTGTTCGTCCCGCCCTCGTCCCCGTTCACCCAGGCCCTGATGACCGGCAGGACCCACTACGAGCCGGTCCTCGACACCTCCCTCGACACCTGGTTCGCCCGGGACCCGCAGCGCGCCAGAGTGGCGGCCGCGACGGGCATGCACTCGCTGATCATCGTGCCGCTCAAGGCGCGCGGCGCGGTCCTCGGCGTCGCCGTCTTCGTGCGCTCGGAGAACCGCAACCCGTTCTCCAGGGACGACCAGCTCCTGATCGAGGAACTGGTCGGGCGAGCCGCGCTCAGCCTCGACAACGCCCGCCGCTACACGCGGGAGCGCGAGGCGGCCGTCGCGCTCCAGCGCAATCTGCTGCCGCGCGCCCTGTACGGAGGCCCCGGGGTCGAGCTCGCCTCGCGCTACCTGCCCGCAGACATCCACGAGGGCGTCGGCGGCGACTGGTTCGACGTGCTCCCCCTGCCGGACGCCCGCGTCGGTCTGATGATCGGCGACGTGGTGGGCCACGGCATCAACGCGGCAGCCCTCATGGGGCAGCTGCGCACCGTCATGGGCACCCTGGCCGACCTCGACCTGCCCCCGGCCGAACTCCTCGCGCGCCTGGACCGGCGCGTCCTGCAGATGTCGGGCGAGCGCGACCTGGCGGGCGGGCCCGGCCCCGTCATGAGCTGTACCTGCGCCTACGCGGTGTACGACCCGGTCTCCCGGCGCTGCCGGCTGGCGTCGGCCGGGCACCCGCCGCCCGCCATCAGGTCCCCGGGAGGCGAGGTGGCCTTCGCCGACGTGCCGACCGGGCCGCCCATCGGCCTGGGCACCGCCGCGTACGAGTCGGTCACCGTCGAGCTGGGCGAGGACAGCGTGGTCGCGCTCTACACGGACGGGCTGATCGAGACCCGCACCGCGGACATCGACGCGGGGCTCGACCGGCTCGCCGCGGCGCTCTCCTGGCCCGCACCCACCCTCCAGGCGCTGTGCTCGCACGTCACGGACACCCTCACGCCCCGCAGGGCGCGCGGGGCGCCGCCGGGCCCCGGCGGGCGGCGCTCGGCCGAGGACGACGTCGCGCTCCTGCTCGCCGGCACCCGCGTCATGAGCCCACGCGAGGCCGCGGGCGCCGACCGGCCCTGAACCCACCCCGCCGCGGGATTCCGCCGGGAGATCACCGGGGGCATGCTGGTCGCGCGCGGCCGCCCCGCGCACCGGGCCGCCAGGTCCGCGTGATCACGTTCCCGACAGGAGCCGCGCCCGAATGAAGATCGCCGCAGCCGACACCGTCGTCACCGGCCCAGGCCGCAACTTCGTCACCCTCCGCGTCACCACCGACGACGGCCTCACCGGCGTCGGCGACGCCACCCTCAACGGACGCGAGCTCGCCGTCGCCTCGTACCTGCGCGACCACGTCGCCCCGCTGCTCGCCGGGCGCGACGCGGGCCGGATCGAGGACACCTGGCAGTACCTGTACCGGGGCGCCTACTGGCGGCGCGGCCCGGTGACGATGGCCGCGGTCGCCGCCGTCGACACCGCCCTGTGGGACATCAAGGCGAAGGCCGCCGGCATGCCGCTCTACCAGCTGCTCGGCGGCGCCTCCCGCACCGGCGCCCTCGCCTACGGCCACGCGTCGGGGCGCGACATACCCGAGATACTCGACTCCGTGCGCGCGGTGCGCGCCGACGGATACCGGGCCGTGCGCATCCAGTCAGGTGTCCCCGGCCTCGACTCCGTCTACGGCGTCGACGACCCCACGCGCACGAAAGGCGCGGCGGCAGGCGGCCACCCGAGGCCCCACGAGGAGACCTGGGACACCGCCGCGTACCTGCGCCACATCCCGCGCGTCTTCGAGGCCGTGCGCGCCGAGTTCGGCCCCGAGCTGCCGCTGCTGCACGACGGCCACCACCGGCTCACCCCCATCCAGGCGGCGCGCCTCGGCAAGGACCTGGAGCCCTACGACCTCTTCTGGCTGGAGGACGCCACCCCCGCGGAGGACCCCACGGCGCTGCGCCTCGTGCGCGGGCACACCACCACCCCGCTCGCCCTCGGCGAGGTCTTCAACTCCCTCTACGACTACGGGCCGCTGCTCTCGGAGCGGCTCATCGACTACGTGCGCTCCGCGGTCACCCACGCAGGCGGCGTGACCGGGCTGCGCAAGCTCCTCGACCTCGCCGCCGTGCACGGGGCCAAGTCGGGCATCCACGGCCCCGCCGACATCTCACCCGTCGGCATGGCGGCCGCGGTCCACCTCGACCTCGCCGTCCACAACTTCGGCATCCAGGAGTACACCCGGCACACCGCCGAGACCCTGGAGGTCTTCCGGCCCTCGTACACCTTCGAGGGCGGCGCGCTGCGCCCCTCCGAGCAGCCGGGCCTCGGCGTCGACTTCGACGCGCAGGCCGCGGCGCGCTTCCCGTACGAGCCCGCCTACCTGCCCGTCAACCGGCTGCTCGACGGGACCCTGCACGACTGGTGACGCGCTGCGCTGGGCGGCGCAGCGCGGCCGGCCGCCGTGCCGCGGTGCTCGAACGGGCACCGCGGGTTTGCCGGAAGAGGCGGTACGGGCGGACCTCGCGTGCGATCCTCGTCACGGAAGGTGGCGGACCGTCCACACGGGGAACGAAGGAAAGTGACGCCATGCCCGCCCTCTGGCTCCAAGTGCTGCGCTCGCTCTCGCGGCCCGGCACGGCCCCCGACGACGACATCCTGGCGCGCGCCGCGGCGGACATCGCCCTGCGGGACGACCCGCGGCCCCCGGCAAGCGCCGACGTGGTCCTGGAGATCGCCAGATCCGAGTTCGCCGCCGTGCTGGGCCGCCCCCAGGCGCAGGCCGCCCTCGACCGGGCCCGCAGAGCCGCACGCGGCCACGGGCACGGGGACCGCGGCGGCTAGCCTGCTCACCACCATGAACGATTTGACGACGCCCTGGGGCGAGTACGTCCTCACCCGCTACCCCGAAGACCCGCGCGACCCGCTGCGCGCCTGGGACGGCGCCGACGCCTACGCGCTCGAACACCTCGCGGAGACCGGCGCCGACCTGACGGGCCCGACCGCCGTACTCGGCGACCGGTGGGGAGCCCTCACCACGGCGCTCGCCGGCGCCAGGATCGAACAGCTCGCCACCGGGCGGCTCGTCCAGATCACCGACTCGTACCTCACCCAGTGCGCCACCCGCGCCAACCTGAACCGCGCCGGGATCGGCCACGAGGCGGTGCGCCTCGCGTCCACCCTCGCCACTCCGCCCCAGCGTCTCGACGTCCTCGTCGTCCGCGTCCCCAAGAGCCTCGGCCTGCTGGAGGACCAGCTGCACCGGCTCGCCCCCGCGCTGCACCCCGGCACCCTGGTCGTCGGCACCGGACGCACCACCGAGATCCACACCTCGACCCTGAGCCTCTTCACGGACATCCTCGGGCCCACCAGGACGACCCTGGCGCGGCGCAAGGCCCGCCTCATCCTCACCACCCCCGCGGCCGACCGGGTCGGCGCGGCCGCCGCGGGCACCGCCGCCCCCTGGCCCGTGCGCTACGAACTGCCCCGCGACACCGGGCCCCTCGCGGGGCGCACGGTCGTCGCCCACGCCGGGGTCTTCAGCGCCGAGCGGCTCGACATCGGCACCCGGTTCTTCCTGCGCCACCTGCCCGAGCGGCACGGCCCCGACCACGTGGTGGACCTCGGCTGCGGCAACGGCGTCGTCGGGACCGCCGCCGCGCTCGCCAACCCGCGCGCCCGCGTCACGTTCGTCGACGAGTCGTACGGCGCACTCGCCTCGGCCGACGCCACCTACCGGCTCAACCTCGCATCGCCCCAAGAGCCCGCTGCCGCAGCCGACTTCGTGCTCGGCGACGGGCTCGCCGGCACGCCGCCAGGCAGTGTGGACCTCGTCCTCAACAACCCGCCGTTCCACAGCCACCAGGCCACGAGCGACAGCACGGCCCGGCGGATGTTCGCCGGGGCGCGCAGTGCGCTGCGCCCCGGCGGCGAACTGTGGGTCGTGGGCAACAGGCACCTCGGGTACCACGCCAAACTGCGGCGCCTGTTCGGCAATTGCGAGGTCGCGGCGAGCGATCCCAAGTTCGTCGTCCTGCGGTGCGTCAAGAACTGACAAACACTTCCTGTGTCTTTCTCCGTGCCGGGCCGCAGGTGCGATGTGCCATTCCACAACGGCTTGTAAATGCCAGGCCACGCGGCCTATGTTGGCGCGTATGCAGTCGTACACAATCGGTCAGGCGGCCAGGCTGCTCGGGGTCAGTCCCGACACGGCGCGCCGCTGGGCCGACGCAGGCAGGGTCGCCACGCACCGTGACGACACCGGCCGCCGCCTCATCGGCGGCCGCGACCTCGCCGCCTTCTCCGTCGAACTGGCCCAGGGCGACGGCGAGGAGGACGAGGCGTCCGTCACGTCGGTGCGCAACGCGTTCCCCGGCATCGTCACCGCGGTCAAGCTGGGCGACGTGGCCGCCCAGGTGGAGATCCAGGCGGGCCCGCACCGCCTCGTGTCGCTGCTGACCCGGGAAGCCGTCGAGGAACTCGGCCTGGAGGTCGGCATGCGGGCCACCGCCCGCGTCAAGGCCACCAACGTGCACGTCGACCGCGCCTGAGCCGCCGTCGTACGACCGGCGTCGCCCGTCCCCGGCGCCCCGCCCCATCCCCCCGCGGGCCCGGTGGCCCGCACCGCCGAAGGAGTCACCCGCCCATGGATCGTGTCATCCGCCGCCGTGCCGCGGCCGCCGCCGTGGCCGCCCTCGTGCTGCCGCTCGCCGCGGCCTGCGGCAGCAGCGACGACAACGGGAAGAAGGCCGACTCGTCGTCCGCGTCCGCGTCGGCGTCGGCCCCCGGCAAGGCGCCCGCGGCCGACCTGACCGTGCTGGCCGCCGCGTCCCTGACGGACGTGTTCAAGACCGCGGGCGACATGTACATGAAGGAGAACCCCGGCACGAAGGTGAAGTTCTCCTTCGCCGGCTCCCAGGACCTGGTCGCCCAGGTGAAGCAGGGCGCTCCCGCCGACGTGCTCGTCACCGCCGACACCAAGACCATGGACAGCGCGAAGTCCGAGGTCGGCGCCCCGACGGTCATCGCCAAGAACCGCCTGGTGATCGTCACCCAGAAGGGCAACCCCGACCACGTCGCGTCCCTCAAGGACCTCGCGAACCCCAAGCTCGACGTCGTGCTCGCCGCGCCCTCGGTGCCCGTCGGCAACTACGCCGCGCAGGTCCTGAAGAAGCAGCACGTCACGGTCCACCCGAAGTCCGAGGAGACCGACGTGCGCTCCGTCCTGACGAAGGTGGAGACCAGCGCGGACGCGGGCATCGTCTACAAGACCGACGCGGCCACCGCGCCCGGCAAGGTCGACACCGTCACCATCCCCGACAGCCAGAACGCCGTCGCCTCCTACCCGGCAGCGGCCATCAAGGACTCCAAGCAGTCCGCCGCCGCGCAGGCGTTCGTGAAGTGGCTCAGCACCCCCGAGGCCCAGTCCCTCCTCCAGAAGGCCGGCTTCCAGCAGCCCTAGTACGGCCCCGCAAGCGCCGCGCCGCCCGGCCCCGCTCGCCGGGCGGCGCCACGCTGCCCGCACCTCAGCCGCACCTCAGGCGCACCCCAGGTCAGGACCCACCGGATGAACAGGACCACGCGCTCCCGCACGCGCGGCGCCGGCGCGCCGATCGCCCTCGCACTGCCCGCGCTGCTCGCGGTGGCGTTTCTGCTGCTGCCGCTCGTCGCCGTCGTCACCCAGACCGAGTGGGGCGCGCTGTGGCACCACCTCACCAGCCACGACACCGTCCTCGCGCTGAAGCTCTCGCTGGTCGTCTCCTTCAGCGCGCTCGGCCTCTCGCTGCTGTTCGGGGTGCCGCTCGCCTGGCTGCTCGCCCGCGTCGACTTCCCCGGCAAGACCCTGGTGCGCTCCCTGGTGCTGCTGCCGATGGTGCTGCCGCCCACCGTGGGCGGCGTGGCGCTGCTGCTCGGGTTCGGCAGGCGCGGCCTGATCGGCCCCTTCCTGGAGCACACCTTCGGCATCGTCCTGACCTTCCACACCTCGGGCGCCGTGGTCGCCGCCGCCTTCGTCGCGATGCCGTTCCTGGTCATCAGCCTCGAAGGCACCCTCGCCGGGCTGCGGCCCGCCTACGAGGAGACCGCCGCCTCGCTCGGCGCCTCGCCCTTGCGGGTCTTCCTCACCGTCACCCTGCCGATGGTCGCCCCAGGACTCGCCGCCGGCTCCGCCCTGACCTGGGCCCGCGCCCTCGGCGAGTTCGGCGCCACCATCACCTTCGCGGGCAACCTCCCCGGCACCACCCAGACCCTGCCCCTCCAGGTCTACCTGCTGCTCCAGGACTCGCCCGAGGCCGCGACCTCCGTCTCGCTGCTGCTGCTCGTCATCGCCATGGTCGTCCTCGTCGGGCTGCGCGGCCGCTGGGCGGGCGTGGGCGGCGGCCGGGGCCCCGCCGAGGCCCCCCAGGCCGCGGAGCCCGCCGAGGCACACACAGCGCCCCCGCCCGCCGCCGACGCGCCGCCCCCGCCGGCCGAACGGTGGGACCTGCACGCCGACGTCACCGGCTTCAACCGCCTCGCCCTCGCAGCGGACGGCGGCACCACCATCGCCGTCGTCGGACCCAACGGGGCGGGCAAGACCACCCTGCTGCGCGCCCTGCTCGGCCTCACCCCGCGCGCCCACGCCGCGCTGCGCCTCGGCGGGCAGGACGTCACCCGGCTGCCCCCGCACCGGCGGGGCGTCGCCTGGGTGCCGCAGAGCGGCGCCCTGTTCCCGCACCTGAACGCGCTCGCCAACACCGCCTACGGGCTGCGCGCGCACGGCGTCGCCCGCGCCGAGGCACGCGCCGCGGCCCAGGACTGGCTCGACCGGCTCGGCGTCGGCCACCTCGCGCACCGCAGGCCCCACGAGCTCTCCGGCGGCCAGGCCCAGCGCGTCGCCCTGGCCCGCGCGCTCGCCGCACGGCCCCGCCTGCTCCTCCTCGACGAGCCGCTCGCCGCACTCGACCAGACCACCCGCGCCCAGGTCCGCCACACGCTCAGGGGCCACCTCGGCGGCTTCGGCGGGGTCTGCCTCATCGTCACCCACGACCCCGTCGAGGCCGTGTCGCTCGCCGACCGCGTCCTCGTGCTCGACGCCGGCAGGACCCTCCAGGACGCCGAGCCCGCCGAGGTCAGCCGCCACCCGCGCTCGCCCTGGGTGGCCAGGATGCTCGGCCGCAACGCCTGGTCCTGCACCAGCAGAAGCGGCGCGCTCGACGTCGCGCCCGCAGGCCGCCTCGTCGTCGCGGAGCCGCCCCCCGAGGGTGCGGCCGCGCTCGCCGTCATCAGCCCCGAGGCCGTCGCCGTGCACCGCACGCGCCCCGAGGGCAGCCCGCGCAACGTCTGGCCCGGCACCGTACGGGAGATCACCGCGAGCGGCAGCAGGCTGCGTGTCCTCGTCACCTCCGACGAGGTGCCCGACCTCGTCGCCGAGATCACCCCGGCCGCCGCAGCGGAACTCGGCCTCGCCGACGGGACGCGGGTATGGACCAGCGTGAAGGCCACCGACGTCACCCTCGTGGCACTCTGAACCAGGCCGCCGGCCGGGCGCCGGTGGGGGAGTGGGGAGAGGGCCGTGCTGCTGCGTCAACTGGAGTACCTGGTCGCCCTCGCGAGGGAGCGCCACTTCGCCCGCGCCGCCGCGGCCTGCTACGTCTCGCAGCCCTCCCTGTCCGCCGCCATCCGCAAGCTGGAGCGCGAACTCGACGTGCCCATCGTGCGCAGGGGCCGCCGCTTCGAAGGGCTCACCCCCGAGGGCGAGCGGGTGCTGCTGTGGGCCCACCGCATCCTCGCGGAGCGCGACGCGCTGCAGCACGAGCTCTCCGCCCTGCGCGGCGGCCTCGTCGGCACTCTGCGGCTCGGCGCCATCCCCACCGCGCTGACCGTCGCCTCCCTGCTCACCACCCCCTTCTGCGAACGGCACCCGCGCGCCCGGGTCGTCATCGACTCGCTGCCCTCCCGCGACATCACCCACCGCCTCGCCGAATTCGAACTCGACATCGCCCTCACCTACCTCGACGACGACAGCCTCGGCAGGGTGCGCAGGACCCCGCTGTACGAGGAGCGCTACCTCCTGCTCACCCCGAAGGACGGGCCGCTCGCCGCCGAGAGCGGCGTCCAGTGGTCCGAGATCGCGCGGCTCCCGCTGTGCCTGCTCACCCCGCAGATGCGCAACCGACGCATCATGGACGAGTACTTCGCCGCCGACGGCGTCGGCGCCGTGACCCCCTCGGTCGAGACCGACTCCGTCGCAGGACTGTACGCCCACCTGTCCACGGGCCACTGGTCCAGTGTCATCTCCCACGCCTGGCTGCACATGTTCGGCGTCCCCGAGGGCATGCGCGTCCTGCCGCTCGCCCGCCCCCACCACGGGCCGCGCGTCGGACTCGTCGTCGCCGACCGCCACCCCGAACCCCTGCTCGCCCGCGCCCTCCTGGAGACCGCACGGCAGGCCGGGGTCCGCGAGGCGCTCGACCAACTCCTCGACGTCTACCTGCAACGCCCCTGAGACGCACCCGGGTCGACGGGCGAAAGCGGGCGGCCTGCGCTGATAGCCGCCGGCTATGCCCGTACAGGTACTTTCACTTTGACCCGCACCGCACGCCGCCGCCACGGTGAAGACACGTTCCCGCAACGAACGGACGACACGACCCCCGGATGAGGAGCCTGCCATGGCGAAGGTGCTGTGCGTGCTGTACGACGACCCGGTCGACGGATATCCGACCACCTACGCCAGGGACGACATCCCCGTCATCACCCGCTACCCCGGGGGTCAGACCGCGCCCACGCCCGAGGCCGTCGACTTCACGCCCGGCCGGCTGCTCGGCAGCGTCTCCGGCGCCCTCGGCCTGCGGGACTGGCTGGAGTCGAACGGCCACACCCTCGTCGTCACCTCGGACAAGGACGGCGCGGACTCGGTCTTCGAGCGGGAGCTGCCCGACGCGGACATCGTCATCTCCCAGCCGTTCTGGCCCGCCTACCTCACCGCTGAGCGCATCGCGAAGGCGAAGAACCTCAAGCTCGTGGTCACCGCGGGCATCGGCTCCGACCACACCGACCTGGACGCGGCCGTCGCCCACGGCCTCACCGTCGCCGAGGTCACCTTCTCCAACAGCATCAGCGTCGCCGAGCACGTCGTCATGATGATCCTGTCGCTCGTGCGCAACTACCTCCCCTCCCACCAGTGGGTGCTGGACGGCGGCTGGAACATCGCGGACTGCGTCGCGCGCTCCTACGACCTGGAGGGCATGCACGTCGGCACCGTCGCGGCGGGACGCATCGGACTCGCCGTGCTGCGCCGCCTCGCCCCGTTCGACGTCGTGCTCCACTACACCGACCGGCACCGGCTGCCCGAGGAGGTCGAGCGCGAACTCAACCTGACCTGGCACGCCAGCGCCCAGGACATGGTCCCGCACTGCGACGTCGTCACCGTCAACGCGCCCCTGCACCCGGAGACCGAGGGCCTGTTCGACGACAAGCTCCTCTCCACGATGAAGCGCGGCACCTACCTCATCAACACCGCACGCGCGAAGATCGCCGACCGGGACGCCGTGGACCGCGCCCTGCGCAGCGGCCAGCTCGCCGGCTACGCGGGCGACGTCTGGTTCCCGCAGCCCGCCCCCGCGGACCACCCCTGGCGCACCATGCCCCACCACGGCATGACCCCGCACATCTCCGGCTCCTCGCTCTCCGCGCAGGCACGCTACGCGGCCGGCACCCGCGAGATCCTGGAGTGCTTCTTCGCCGGCAGGCCGGTGCGCGACGAGTACCTCATCGTCGACAAGGGAGCGCTCGCCGGCACCGGGGCCCACTCGTACTCCGTCAACAAGTGACCCGCGCACGCTGACGCGCCGCACCACCCGCGCACCCGCGCCACCGCCCCGGCCGCCGTCCACGGCCGGGGCGGTCCCGGCGCGCTGACGGGGATTCGGCAGACTGGGGCCGTGCCCCCTCTTCCCCGACAGTCCCAGCGCCCCGCCGCAGGCCGCGGCGGCGCGAGCGCGGGCGACCACGACGGCCACATGATCGTGTGCGGCGACGACGGGCTGGCCAGGCGGCTCGCCGACGAACTCCACGAGCTCTACGGCGAACGCGTCGTCCTCGTCATGCCGTCCACCGCCACCGTCGAGTCGCGGCGCGCGTGGTTCGCCGCCCGCAGGGGCGATCCCAGCCTCCGGGTGGTCGAGGCGGCCGAGCCGCGCGAGGACGTCCTGGCCGACGCGGGCATCGCGGAGGCCTCCGCCCTCGCCCTCGCCTACGAGGACGACGAGGCGAACATCAGGGCCGCCCTCGCGGCCCGCCGCGCCAACCCGGGCCTGCGGCTGGTCATCAGGCTGTACAACCGCAGGCTCGGCGAGCAGCTCGCCGACCTCCTCGACCAGGCGGGCGCGGCCGCCGACGGCGGCCGGGACGCGGAGCCGGAAGCCGCGGGCTCCCTCACCACCGTGCTCTCCGACATCGCCACCGCCGCACCCGCGCTCGCCGCGACCGCCGTCGCCGGCACCAGCAGGGCCATCGTCGCAGGCGGCGTCCTGCTGCGCGCCGTGGAGCGCGGCGCCCCCACCGAGGGCGGCGCCGCGCAGCCCCCGCTCGCCACACTGGCCCTGCTGTCCACGGGCACCACCGGCGCGGGCATGCCCTACCGCGGCGGCGACAGCCCCGAACTCCTGCCGGACGAAGCGGCGGTGGCCGGGGCCGCGGAGCGCGGCCGGGTCGTGCTCGAACAGGTCGCCTCGGCGGGGGAGGGAACCGCCAGACGGGGGACCGGCCGTGGCGCGCCGCTCGCCGCCCTTTTCTCCCGGCAGGTGCGCTGGTCCTTCGCGGGCGTCATCGTCGCCGTCGTCGCCCTGGCGTGCGCCACCTGGGGCCTCACGGGCACCACGCCGCAGGGCGCCCTCTACCTGGTGCTGCTCGACCTGTTCGCCATCGACGACCCCGCCATCGGCTCCACCCTCAGCCGCCAACTCCTCCAGCTCCTCGCCGGGTTCGCGGGACTCCTGCTGCTGCCGCTGGTCACGGCCGCCGTGCTCGAAGTGTTCGGCACCTACCGGACGGCCTCGTCGCTGCGCCGCCCGAGCCGGGGTGTGTCGGGCCACGTCGTACTCCTCGGCCTCGGCAAGGTCGGCAGCCGGGTCCTGCGCGAACTGCGCGCCCTCGACATCCCGGTGGTCTGCGTGGAGGCCGACCCGAACGCGCGCGGCATCCCGGTGGCCAGGCGCCTGCGGGTGCCGACCGTCATCGGCGACGTCACCCAGGAGGGGGTCCTTGAGGGCGCGGGCATCGAACGCGCCGCCGCGCTGCTCGCCCTCACCAGCAAGGACACCACCAACCTGGAGGCGGTGCTCAACGCGCGCTCCCTCGCGCCGAACCTGCGGGTCGCGCTGCGGCTGTACGACGACGACTTCGCGACGGCCGTCTACCGCACGATGCGCACCGCCTACCCGGCGGCGCTGACCCGCAGCCGCAGTGTGTCCGCGCTCGCCGCCCCGGCCTTCGCCGTGGCGATGCTGGGCCGGCAGATCGTCGGCGCGATCCCGGTCGAGCGGGGCGTCCTGCTCATCGCGACCCTGGAGGTCGAGGGCCACCCGCAGCTCGAAGGGCGCACCGTGGACGACGTGTTCACCCCCGGCGCCTACCGGGTGGTGGCGGTGGAGCGGCCGGCCGAGCGCAGGGGGCCAGGCGCCCCCGTGCCGCCGGGCGACTACGTCCTGGCGGCAGGCGACCGGGCCGTGGTGGCCGTGACCCAGCGCGGGCTCGCCGAACTCGTCGGCCGCAGAGCCGCGGCCCGGTAAGGCCGCGTCCTCCCGCTCGTCACCGAACTCGCTTACTCTCTTGGCTGTTTGGCACCACCGGCATGCCCCATCCATGCTTACCTGAGGACGTACCCCCATGGCCAGATCCGTCCGCACCGCCGCCGTCGCAGGCGCCGCCGCCCTCGTCGCCCTGCTCGGCTCCCCGGCCTCGGCCGCCGACGTGCAGCAGCTGCCGTACTCCCAGTCGACGGCCGTCGGCATCCACAACACCTACGACCCGGCGGCCTTCCCCTACCTCGCCGACGGGCTCGACACCGGGGCCGGGCTGATCGAGCTCGACACCTGGACCAACCTCGTCGGCCCCGCCTTCCGGGTCTCCCACGACCCCGTCGGCAACAGCAGCAACTGCACGGGCGCCACCACCGTCGCCGGGCTGACCTCGGGCTCCACCGACAAGGACCTGGCCGGCTGCCTCACCGACCTGAAGACGTGGAGCGACGCGCACCCCGACCACGCGCCGGTCGTCGTCAAGGTCGAGATGAAGGACGGCTTCCTCGCGGACCAGGGCCGCGGCCCCGCCGAGTTCGACGCGCTCGTCAACAGCAGGCTGGGCGGCTCCGTCTTCCGTCCCGCCGACCTGACCGGGGGCACGTACGCCACCCTCGACGCCGCCGCGACCGCCGGCGCCTGGCCGACCAGGGCCCAGCTGCGCGGCAAGTTCGTCTTCGAGCTGATACCCGGCACCGTCGAGGAGCAGAACCCCTTCGACCACCTGTGGACCGACCAGGAGTACGCGACGCACCTGCGCGACCTCCAGGCCGCGGGCAATCTGGCGCAGGCCGCGGCCTTCCCCGCCGTGCACACCGTCAACACGCCGGGCGACCCGCGCACCCGCTACGCCGACGCCACCCTGCGCCCCTGGTTCGTGTTCTTCGACACCGACGCCGACGGCTTCGTCACCAACGGCATCGACCTCGACTGGTACGACCGCAACCACTACTTCGTGGTGCTGACCGACGCCCAGAACGTGGCCCCCGCCATCGACGGCACCAACCCCACGGAGCAGCAGGCGAAGGACCGCCTCGACCTGCTCGCCCAGGACCACGCGAGCATCGTGTCGGCGGACTGGCGCTCCCTGCCGTCGGTCGACTCGGCCGTCGTGCCGCGCGGCTCCGCCCAGTAGCGGTGCCCGGCCCGCCCGCCCCGCGTGCGGGCGGGCCGCTCGGCGCGCGTGCCGGCGGGCCGGGTCAGTCCCGGCCCGCCAGCACCGTCTCCACCGTGTCCGCGTCCTGGGGCCGCTTGTCCGGCCGGTGGCGCAGCACCCGCGCGAACCGCAGCGCCACCCCCGCCGGGTAGCGGGTGGAGCGCTGGAGTCCGTCGTACGCGATCTCCACCACCAGCTCGGGACGCACCCGCACGGTGAACCCGTCGTCGTCCACGGCCAGTTCGCGCAGCCGTTCGGTCTGCCACGCCAGCATCGCGTCCGTGAGGCCCTTGAAGGTCTTGCCGAGCATCGCGAACGAGCCGTCGGGACGCAGCGCCCCCAGGTGCAGGTTGGACAGTGTGCCGGTGCGCCGCCCGTGGCCCCACTCGGCCGCGAGCACCACCAGGTCGAGCGTGTGCACCGGCTTCACCTTCAGCCATCCGGCGCCCCGCCTGCCCGCCCCGTACACCGTGTCGAGGCCCTTGACCACCACGCCCTCGTGCCCGCGCCCCAGCGTCTCCCGCAGGAACGCCTCACCCGCGGCGCGCCCCGCCTCCCCGGCCTCGTCCACCACGACCCGCCGCACCCGCAGCTCCTCGGGCACCAGCCGGGCAAGCGCCGCGTGCCGCCGCGTGTACGGCAGGTCCAGCAGGTCGGCGCCGCCCTCGGCGAGCACGTCGAAGAAGACCGCGGAGAGGGGCACGGCCGCGGCCGCCTTCGCCACGTCCGTGCGCGAGCCGACCCGCCCCGCGACCTCCTGGAAGGGCCGGGGTCTGCCGTCCGCGCCCAGCGCGACGACCTCGCCGTCCAGCACGAACCCGTCCCCCGCGAGGGCCAGCGCCGCCGCCGCGACCTCCGGCAGCCGGTCCGTGATGTCGTCGAGCGTGCGGGTGAAGACCCGCACGGCCCCGCCGTCCCTGTGCACCTGCACCCGGATGCCGTCGAGCTTCTCCTCCACCGCGCACCCGCCGAGCCGCTCCGCCGCGTCCGCCACCGAGGGCGCCGACTGCGCCAGCATCGGCAGCACCGGCGAACCCACCGTCAGCCGGAAGGCGGCCAGCGCCTCGGGCCCCTCGGCGAGCAGCCGCCGCGCCACCCGCGACACGGACCCCGCGAGCATCACCGCCCTGCGCACCGCGGCGGGCCGCGCCCCCGCGGCGATCGCCAGCGCCTCCACCGCCACCGCGTCGAGCGCGCCCTGCCGCACCTCGCCCGAGACCACACCGGTCAGGAACCGCTGCTCCCGCTCCGTCGCCCTGCCCAGCAGACCGCCCACGAGACGCCTGCGCTCCGCCTGCGCCCCCGGCCCCGAGACCGCGGCGAGCGCCGTGAACGCCGCGTCCACCTCCCGTACCGTCAGCGACGCCTCCGCGGCGGGCGGCGGCGGGTCCTTCAGCACGCTCCAGCCCACCCCGATCCGGCCCTGCGGCAGCCGCCCCGAGAGATACGCGATCACCACCGGCACGTCTTCGGGCTCCGCGTCGCGGAACACCTCGGCGATCAGCGCGATCTTGCGGGAGGTGGCCGAGGTCTCGGCCACCTCCCCCGACACACGGGCGAGCGGTGCCAGCAGCATGACGCCATGGTGCACCCGCCCCCGCGCACCCGCCCTGTGAAGGGGGCCGGGCGGGTCGTAGGCTGGCCGCCACGGCGCGCCGGCGGCCCCCCGAAACATGTCCTCGGGGCGGTGGCCCGGCCCGGGCCCGCCGGCGGGTCAAAACCGTACCCGCCGCGCACGCGCGCGGCCATACTGGACGGGCCGGGAGGCGACCAGCGAAGCGACGGGGGCGACAGCGGGCCATGGCCGACACCAGGCTGATCCAGAGCCGGTACCGACTGCTCGAACTGATCGGGCGCGGCGGGATGGGCGAGGTGTGGGAAGCGCGCGACGAGGCCCTCGGCCGCCGCGTCGCCGTCAAGTGCCTCAAACCGATCGGGCCCGAGCAGAACGAGGCCGTGACCCGGGTGATGCGGGAGCGGTTCAGGCGTGAGGCGCGGGTCGCCGCGCAGCTCCAGCACCGCGGCGTCACCGTCGTGCACGACTTCGGCGAGTACGAGGGCGTGCTCTACCTCGTGATGGAGCTGCTCGCCGGGCGCAACCTCGGCCAGCTACTCGCCGACCACGGCGGCCCGCTGCCCGTCGCCGACGTCCTCGACATCACCGACCAGGTCGCCGACGCCCTCGCCTACACCCACGACCAGGGCATCGTGCACCGCGACCTCAAGCCCGCCAACATCATGCGGCTCACCGACGGCACGGTGAAGATCTGCGACTTCGGCATCGCGCGCCTCGGCCACGACGTCGGGCTGACCTCCAAGCTCACCAACACCGGCATGGCGATGGGCACCCCGCACTACATGTCGCCCGAGCAGATCTCGGGCGGCGAGACGGACCGCCGCAGCGACCTCTACTCCTTCGGCTGCGTGCTCTACGAACTGGCCACCGGGGCACCCCCGTTCGACAAGAGCCATGCCTGGGCCATCATGGTCGGCCACCGGATGACGGAGCCGGTACCGCCCCGCGAGCACCGGCCCGAGCTGCCCGCACGCCTCGACGCGCTCATCCTCGACCTGCTCGCCAAGAAGCCGGACGACCGGCCGGCGGAGGCCGCCGAGCTGCGCCGCAGACTCGCGGGCGGCGGCCCGGCCGCGCCCCCGGCGGGCGTCTCGTTCGTCCGGGCGCCCGTGCCGCAGCCCGCCGACAACTGGACGGGCGAGCGCGCCGCGCAGACCGCGCCGGACGGCGCGGACGACGGCCCCGACGACCGGCCGAGCGGCCCCCGGCCGCTGCCCGCCCGGATGACGGACCCCGCGCTCGCCACGACCCCTGCCGTCACCCCCGCGTCGGGCACCCCCGTCTCCACCCCGGTCGGCGCCGCAGCGGCGCCGCGCGACCCCCGGCTGCCCGCCTGGACCCGCGGCATGACGGCGGGCCACCGGCCCGCGGGCGCCGCCCCGCCGCGCCGGGCGCCCGGGCCCGCCGACGCGCTCACCGGCACCTGGACCCGCGCCCTGCCGGGCGGTCCGCAGGCCCCCGCCACCGGGCAGACCCCGAAGCGCCGCCCCACCCCCACGCCCGAGCGGCTCGCCGCCCTCGCCGACCGGCACAGGTCGGGACTCGGCCTCGGCAGGCTCGGCCGCTGGGCCGAGGCGGAGGAGGTGCACGGCGCGGTCGCGGCGGAACGCGAGACCTGCCTCGGGCCCGACCACCCCGACACCCTCGACAGCCGGTACGAGACGGCCTACGCGCTCAGCAGGACCGGCAGGCCCGCCGAGGCGCTCGATCTGTTCACCCGGGTCGCCGAGGGCCGGGAGCGCACGCTGGGACCCGACCACCCCGACGCGCTCGCGGCCCGCCAGGAGACCGCGTACGTGCTCGGCAGGCTCGGGCGCCACGCGGAGGCGCACGCCGTGTACGCCTCGGTGCTCGCCTCCCGCGAGCGCACCATGGGGCCCGACCACCCCGACACCCTGCGCTGCCGGCACAACCTCGCCTTCAGCCTCAGCAGGCTCGGCCGCGTCGAGGACTCCCTCGCCATGGCGCGGCAGGTCGCCGCGTCCCGCGCCCGGGTGCTCGGCGACGCCCACCCCGACACCCTCGTCACCCGCTACGAGGTCGCCTACGCGCTCGGCAGGCTCGGCCGCTGGCAGCAGGCGCTCGACCTGTACCGCGAGGTCGCCCTCGCCCGCGCCCAGGTCCTCGGCGCCGACCACCGGGACACGCTCGCCGCCCGCTACGAGATCGCCATCTGCCTCGGCCGCCTCGGCCGCAGCGAGGACGCGCTCGGGCAGTTCCGCGTCCTGATCGCCGACCGGTCGCGCAGCGGCGGCCCCGCAGACCCTGAGACCCTGCGCGCCCGGCACGGCTACGGCGTGAACCTCGGGCGGCTCGGCCGCTGGGAGGAGGCGCTCGCCGAGGCCCGCGACATCGCCGCCGTACGCGGCCGGGTCCTCGGGCCCGACCACTCCGACACGCTCGTCAGCCGCCGGGAGGTCGCCGTGGCGCTGGGCTGGCTCGGCCGCTGGTCCGAGGCGCTCACCGAGTACCGGGAGGTCTCGGCGGCCCGCGCCAGGGTGCTCGGCGAGGCGCACCCCGACACCCTGACCGCGCTCGGCGACGAGGTGCACTGCCTTGAGCAGCTCGGCAGCGCCGAGGAGGCGGAGCGGCTGCGGTGGCGTATCGCCGCGCTGCGCGAGGGGCCGGGCTCCGCCACGGCCTGAGGCGCCGCGCGCCGGGGCCTTGGCCGCAGGACGGGCGCGTGTTACGAAGGGCCATGCCCGCACTCACCACGTACGACGCCGTGATCGTGGGCGGCGGCCACAACGGACTGGTCGCCGCCGCCTACCTCGCCGGGGCCGGCCGCTCCGTCCTGGTGCTCGAACGCAGTCCGTCGACCGGGGGAGCCGCGGTCTCCTCCCGGCCGTTCCCCGGGGTGGACGCCCGCCTGTCCCGCTACTCGTACCTCGTGTCGCTGCTGCCCGACACGATCGTCGGCGACCTCGGGCTGCGGTTCTCGGTGCGGCGCAGGAGCGTCTCCTCGTACACCCCGCACGGGGACGGCGGGCTGCTGGTGGGGGAGGGGCGCACCCGCGCCTCGCTCGCGGAACTCACCGGCTCCGACGCCGAGTACATCGCCTGGGAGCAGTTCTACGGCACCACGGCGCGGGTCGCCGAGCGGGTCTTCCCCACGTTGACCGAGCCCCTGCCGACCCGTGCGGAGCTGCGCGAGCGGGTGGACGACGAGGGCGCCTGGCGGATGCTGTTCGAGGAGCCCATCGGCGTGGCCGTCGAACGCCGCTTCGCCCACGACCTGGTGCGCGGCGTGGTGCTCACGGACGCGCTGATCGGCACCTTCGCCGACGCGCACGACCCCTCCCTGCTCCAGAACCGCTGCTTCCTCTACCACGTCATCGGCGGCGGCACCGGCAGCTGGGACGTCCCGGTCGGCGGCATGGGCGCCCTGACCGACGCCCTCGCCTCCGCCGCACGCGCGGCCGGCGCCGAGATCCGCACCCGGCACGAGGCGGTGCGCGTCGAGACCGGCGCGGCGGGCGCCGAGGTGACCTACCGCGCGGGCGATCGCGAGGACACCGTCGGCGCCCGGCACGTGCTGGTGAACGCCTCGCCGCGGGAGCTCGCGGCACTCGTGGGCGACGAGCCGCCGCCCCCGGCCGAGGGCGCGCAGTTCAAGGTCAACATGGTGCTCGGCAGGCTGCCCCGGCTCAGGGACGCGTCCGTGGAGGCGCGGGACGCGTTCTCCGGCACCCTGCACGTCGCCGAGGGGTACGAGGCGCTGGCCGCCGCGCACCGGGAGGCGTCGGCGGGGCGCCTGCCGTCCGCTCCGCCCTCGGAGATCTACTGCCACACGCTGACCGACCCGTCGATCCTCGGCCCCGAGGAGGCCGCGGCCGGCCTCCAGACGCTGACCCTCTTCGGACTGCATACCCCCGCGCGGCTGTTCGCGGCGGACAACGACGCGGCCAGGGAGCGGCTGCTCGCCGCCACCCTCGCGCAGCTGGACGAGCGGCTGGCCGAGCCGCTGGCCGACTGCCTCGCACGCGACGCGGACGGCCGCCCCTGCGTGGAGGCGAAGACCCCGCTCGACCTGGAGCGCGAACTCGGCCTGCCCGGCGGCCACATCTTCCACCGTGACCTGTCCTTCCCCTGGTCGGAGGGGCCGGAAGGGCCGGAAGGGGCGTCGGGACGCTGGGGCGTGGAGACGGCGCATCCGCGGGTGCTGCTGTGCGGCGCGGGGGCGGTGCGCGGCGGCGGGGTCAGCGGGGTGCCCGGGCACAACGCGGCGATGGCGGTGCTCGGCCGCTGAGGGGGCGCGGCCCCTCAGCGGCCGCCGCGGCGCGCGACGGCGCGTCAGGTGGCCGAGCGGGCCCAGCCGTCCGCCGCCACGCGCCGGGCGTCGGCGCCGCGCCGCTCGTCGAAGGCGGTGCCCGCGCCGTCCGTGACGCGCTGGCCCGCCACGTACACACCGCGCCCCACGTAGAGCTTGTCGGTGGCGTACCGCCACCTGAGCCGCACGGCCCGGCCCCGGTGGGCCGACAGGTCGGCGCTGACGCCGTGCCAGACGCGGCCCGACCAGCCGGTGGCCGAGCCGTCCGCGTGGTCGAGTGCCGGGCCGCCGCCCGTGGTGACGAAGGGGACGGCGGTCCAGGTGCCGCCCGCGTCCGACGACGCCTCCAGGTACACGGCGTCGGAGGAGGGCTCGGTGTCCCACCACAGCGACGCCTCGTAGCGCGGGTGGGCGGACGACAGCGCCAGGTCGGGCAGGGTGAGCGTGGCACTTGCGGCGCTCGCCATCCCGGAGAACCAGGCGGTGCGGCCCTCGGGCGGCGCGACCGCCACGGCCCGCGCCATCCGGTCGCCCGTCGCCACCCGCGGCGCGCTGCCGGAGCGCCAGGTGCGCACCGGGTGCACGGAGTTGCCGAGCACGATCAGGAACGAGTCGGTCGTCGGGTCGATGACGATGCTCGTGCCGGTGAAGCCGGTGTGCCCCGCGGTCGTCGGCGTCGCCATGGCGCCCATGTACCAGTGCTGGTAGAGCTCCCAGCCGAGGCCGTGGTCGTCGCCGGGGAACGCGGTGTTGAAGTTGGTGAACATCAGCTTCACCGACTCGGGCCGCAGGATGCGCGCGGTGCCGTAGGCGCCGCCGTTGAGGAGCGTACGGGCGAGGACCGCCAGGTCGCCCGCGCGTGAGAACACCCCGGCGTGGCCCGCGACGCCGTCGAAGGCGTACGCGTTCTCGTCGTGCACCTCGCCCCAGACGAGGCCCCGCGAGAGCGCGGACCACGGCGGCCGCTCCACCTCTGTCGCCGCGATCCGCCGCTTCCAGGAGGCGGGCGGGTTGTAGCGGGTCGCGGCCATGCCGAGCGGCTCGGTGATCCCCTCGCGCACCAGCCGGTCGAGCGGGTGGCCGGTGATCTCCTCCAGCACCAGCTGGAGGGAGATCATGTTGAGGTCGGAGTAGAGATAGGCGGTGCCGGGCTGGTGGATCGGCGCCTCGTCCCACAGCATCCCGAGCCGGGCGGCGCGGTCGGGCGCCTCGTAGAACGGCAGGTCGGCCTGGAGCCCCGAGACGTGCGTGAGCAGCATCCGCACGGTGATGTCCTGCTTGCCGCCGCCCGCGTACGCGGGGAGGTAGCTCGCGACCTTCGCGTCGACGTCGAGGCGCCCGTGCTCGATCTGCTGGACGGCGACGACCGAGGTGAAGAGCTTGGAGAGGGAGGCCAGGTCGTAGACGGTGTCCTCGGCCGCGTCGATCTGCCGGTCGGCGGGGAACTCCGTGGCGGTGTCGGTGGCGGCGTCGTAGTCCGCGTACCTGACGGCCTTGCCGATGGCGCGGTGCAGCGCGATCGTGCCGCCACGCCCCGCGAGCAGCACCGCGCCCGCGTAGTACGGGTGCTGGGGCGACGGGCCGAGGTAGCTCTGCGCGTCGCTCACCAGCAGGTCGAGCTCATCGGCGAGGAGGCCCGCCTCGCGCGGGGTGCCGCGGCGCAGCGTGGTGGCGCCCGGTGCGCTCCGCCCGGCGGGCGCGGCGGCCCGCGCGGTGCCCGCGAACGGCAGCGGGCCGACTGCCAGGGCACCGCCGAGCGCGAGCGCCGCGCCGCCGAACAGCCGCCTGCTCACCGCTCTGCCCGCACCGGCATGATCCTCCGTCAGGGCCTTTGTCATCGGACGCCTTCCGCTGAAAGTATCTTTCGGTCCTCACCAAGCAGCTGAAACTTTCTTGCGGGAGAGCGGACATGTCAACCCTCGGGCGGTGAGTCCCCGGGAAACCCCTTGCATCCATGCATAGATGCAAGGCTGGTACGGTGGTGATCATGCCCGATCCCACGCGCGCGGCGCGGACCTCCGCGTCCGACACCGCCTACGCGCTCACCAAGGACCTCATCCTCACCGGCCGGCTCCCCGGCGGCAGCCTCATCAGCGAGGGCGAGATCGCCCACCGCACCCACCTGAGCAGGACCCCGGTACGGGAGGCCTTCCTGCGGCTGCAGAGCGAGGACCTGCTCGAACTCCACCCCAAGCGCGGCGCCGTCGTCGTCCCCGTCACCCCCGGCGAGGCCGAGGACGTGCTCGAACTGCGCCAGGCCCTGGAGAGCGCGGCGGCGGCCCGCCTCGCCGGACGCGGCCTCGCACCGCGCCACGAGGCACACCTGCGGGAGCTGGTCGACGACCAGCGCGCCCGCGCAGCCGCGCGGGACGTCGAGGGGTTCGCCGAGGTCGACGAGGAGTTCCACCGCGCCGTGGTCGACGCCTCGGGCAACGCCCTGTCCAGCAAGTTCTACGGCACCCTCACCGACCGCCAGCGCCGGATGAGCGTCTCGGCGCTCGTCCCCCGTCCCGAACGGCTCGCGGTGCTCGCCGACGAGCACGCCGAGCTGCTCGGCCTGCTGCTCGACCGGGACGCGGCCGCCTTCGCCGTCGCGCTCGCCGCGCACCTCACCGGCACCCACCAGCCGGGCGGCGCGGCCGGCCGGGACGGGGGAGCGGCATGACCGGCGCCGGGCGCGCGCGCACCGCGGCCGCCGCGATGTTCGCCTGCGGCTGGGGCGGCAACCAGTTCACGCCCCTCCTGCTGATGTACCGCCGCGTCGGCGGCTACTCCGTGCTCAGCGTCGACGCGTTCCTCGGCGCGTACGTCGTCGGCCTGATCCCCGGCCTGCTCCTCGCCGGCCCCCTCTCGGACCGGTGGGGCAGGCGCCGCGTCATGGTCGCGGGCACCGCAGCGTCCGCCGTCGCCAGCGCCGTCCTCGCCTTCGGCGCCGACGGGCCGCTGCCGATCTACGCGGGGCGGCTGCTCACCGGCGTCGCCGTCGGCATCGCGATGTCCGTCGGCAGCAGCTGGGTCAAGGAGCTGTCCGCGGACGCCGCCGACCCGACCACCGGAGCCCGGCGCGCCTCGCTCTGGCTCACCGCGGGGTTCGGACTCGGCGCCGGGGTCGCGGGTGTCCTCGCCCAGTGGGGTCCCTGGCCCATGGTCCTGCCGTACGTCGTGCACGTCGCGCTCACCCTGCCCGCCCTCGCCGGGCTGCCGCGCCTGCCGGAGACCCGCGCCGCCGCGCCGGGGCCGCGCGGCAGCCTGCTCGGCGACCTGCGGGTGCCCGCGCACGGCCGCAGCCGCTTCCGGCTGCTCGTGCTGCCGATGGCGCCCTGGGTCTTCGGCGCCGCCGGGCTCGCCTACGCGGTGATGCCCCAGCTGGTGGACGACAGGCTCGGCAGCTGGGGCCTGGTCTACGCGACCGCGCTGACCGTCCTCTACCTCGGCACGGGCGTGGCCGTGCAGCCGCTCGCCAAGCGCCTCGACCGGGCCGCGGGCGGCCCGAAACCCGGCGTCGTCGCCATGGCCGTGCTCCTCGCTGGCGCCGTCCTGTGCGCGGTCGACGCCGAGCTGCGCTCGCCCTGGCTCGCCCTCGCCGCTGCCGTCGTCCTCGGCGCCGGATACGGCATCGCCGTGGTCACCGGCCTGCTCGAAGTACAGCGCATCGCATCGGCCGACGACCTCGCGGGCCTGACCGGCGTGTACTACACCCTCGCCTACGCCGGGTTCCTGCTGCCGACCGTGCTCGCGCTGATCTCCTCCTGGGTGCCCTACCCGGTGCTGCTCACCGCCGTCGCGGTGATCGCGGCCTGCTGCCTGGCCGTCGTCGCCGCGGGCGCGCGCCGCGACGCCCCCCTGCCGGAGGCCGAGGCCCCCGTGCCGGTACGGGTCTGACGCCGACGCCGCCGTCCGCGGAACCCTTCCGGCGCTTGGGCGGCCCCGCCGCCCGGAGCGCGGCGGGGCCCGGCGCCCCGCCGCGCTCCGACGCGCGCGCGGCGCCGGGCTCTGGCAGCGTGTCGGACATGACGACGCGCCTCACCCTGCGGACCGTGCTGTCCCGCTGGACCGTCGCCGTGCCGGTCGTCGCCGTGATCGCCCTGGTCCTGAGCTGGGGCCGCAAGGGGCTGCCCGGCTTCGCTACGGCCCTCGTCGCGCTCTGCCTCGCCGGCGCGGTACTCGCCGCCGTCCACCATGCGGAGGTGGTCGCCCACCGGGTGGGTGAGCCGTTCGGCTCGCTCGTGCTCGCCGTCGCCGTCACCCTCATCGAGGTGGCCCTCATCGTCACCCTGATGATCGACGGGGGAGCCAAGAGCCACTCCCTGGCCCGCGACACCGTCTTCGCCGCCGTCATGATCACCACCAACGGCATCGTGGGCGTCTGCCTGCTCATCGGCGCGCTGCGCCGCCGCGTCGCCGTGTTCAGCGCCGAGGGGGCGAGCACCGCGCTCGCCACCGTGGGCACGCTCGCGACCCTCGGCCTCGTCCTGCCGACCTTCACCACCAGCACGCCGGGGCCGCGCTTCTCCGGCACACAGCTCACCTTCGCCGCGCTCACCGCGCTCGCCCTGTACGGGCTGTTCGTCAGCGTGCAGACCGTGCGCCACCGCGAGTACTTCCTCCCGGTCGACGACGCGGGACGCCCGCGTGCCGACCTCCGCGCGGACGGCGGCGAGGGCCACGGCCCGCAGAAGGGGCACGGAGCCGGCGCGGGGGAGGAGGACGACGGCGGCGAGCGGCACGTGCGACCCAGCGGGCGCGCCGCGCTGCTCAGCCTCCTCCTGCTGCTGGTGGCGTTGACCGCCGTCGTCGGCGACGCGAAGGCGGTCTCCCCGACCATCGAGTCGGGCGTGGAGTCCGCCGGGCTGCCGCAGGCCGTCGTCGGGGTGGTCATCGCCCTGCTCGTCCTGCTGCCCGAGACGCTCGCCGCGGTACGCGCCGCACGCCGCGACCACGTGCAGACCAGCCTCAACCTCGCGTACGGCTCCGCCATCGCGAGCATCGGCCTGACCATCCCCGCGATCGCGCTCGCCACCGTCTGGATCAAGGGGCCGCTCGTCCTCGGCCTGAGCCCCACCCACATGGTGCTGCTCGCGCTGACCCTGATCGTCAGCGGCCTGACCGTGCTGCCGGGCCGCGCCACCCTGCTCCAGGGCGGGGTGCACCTGGTGCTGTGCGCGGCGTTCGTCTTCCTCGCCGTCAGCCCCTGACCCCGCGGATCGCCCGCGCCGGGGCCCGGCTCAGGGGCGCGGCTCCCGCAGGTCGACGATGCGGCGGATCTTGCCCACCGAGCGCTCCAGCGTCTCCGGCTCGACGATCTCCACCTCCACGGACACCCCCACACCGTCCTTGACGGCCGCCGCGATCGACCGCGCGGCCTCGGCCCGCAGGCCGGGGTCGGCTCCGGGGCGCGCCTCGGCCCGCACCGTCAGGGTGTCGAGCCGGCCCTCCCGGGTCAGCCGCAGCTGGAAGTGCGGCGCCACGGCGGGCGTGCGCAGCACGATCTCCTCGATCTGCGCCGGGAAGAGGTTGACGCCCCGCAGGATCACCATGTCGTCGGAGCGCCCCGTCACCTTCGCCATCCGCCGGAAGGCGCGCGCGTCGCCCGGCAGCAGCCGGGTGATGTCCCTGGTCCGGTAGCGGATCACCGGCATGGCCTCCTTCGTCAGCGAGGTCAGGACGAGCTCCCCCTCCTCGCCCTCCGGCAGCACCTCCCCGGTGAACGGGTCCACGACCTCCGGGTAGAAGTGGTCCTCCCAGAGGGTGAGCGACCCCTTGGCCTCCAGGCACTCCTGCGCGATCCCCGGGCCCATCACCTCGGAGAGGCCGTAGATGTCGACCGCGTCCAGCGCGAACCGCTCCTCGATCTCGCGCCGCATCTCCTCCGTCCAGGGCTCGGCCCCGAAGACGCCGACCCTCAGCGACGTCGAGCGCGGGTCCACGCCCTGCCGCTCGAACTCGTCGAGCAGGGTCAGCATGTACGAGGGCGTCACCATGATGACCTCGGGCTCGAAGTCCCTGATCAGCTGCACCTGGCGCGCGGTCATGCCGCCCGAGGCCGGGATCACCGTGCAGCCGAGCCGCTCCGCCCCGTAGTGCGCGCCGAGGCCGCCGGTGAACAGGCCGTACCCGTAGGCGACGTGCACCCTGTTCCCCGGCCGCGCGCCCGCCGCCCGCAGGGAGCGCGCCACCATGTCCGCCCAGGTGTCCAGGTCGTGCGCGGTGTACCCGACGACCGTCGGCAGGCCCGTCGTACCGCTGGAGGCGTGGACGCGGCGGATCTCGGACCGGTCGACCGCGAACATGCCGAACGGGTAGTTCTCCCGCAGGTCCGCCTTGGCGGTCAGCGGGAAGTGCCCCAGGTCGGCGAGCGAGCGGCAGTCCTCGGGGCGCAGCCCCGCGGCGTCGAAGGCCCTGCGGTAGAAGCCGACGTGCTCGTAGGCGTGCCGGAGCGTCGCCCGCAGCCGCTCCAGCTGGAGCGCCCCGAGCTCGGCGCGGCTCAGCCGCTCCCCGGGGTCGAGCAGAAGTCCCACGGCGTACTCCCTTCCGTCGACCGATCATTCGGTAGAGCGGTACGCGACCACGTTATCCAGCCGCCGCGGCCGACCGTCAAGAGCCGCGCGGCCGCCGCCGTCCGCGCCCTGTCGGGGCGGTGCGGGCGTCGCTACGCTGGCCGGGGGACGGAGAACGGGAGGAGCACGCAGTGGCCGAGAGCACCACCGGGGCGCACAGGACGGGCCGTGGACGGGAGGCGCAGGATCTCGACCTGACCGGAGCGGACTGGCGTTCCGGCAGCCAGGGAGTGGGCGACGTGCAGATCGCCTTCGTCGAGGGCTTCGTGGCGATGCGCAACGCGCGCCGCCCCGAGAACCCCTCGCTGATCTTCAGCCCGGCGGAGTGGCGGGCGTTCGTCATCAACGCGCGCGACGGCGAGTTCGACCTCACCTGACCCGGCGGCGCGCCGCCCCGGTGCGCGCGGAAGGAGACCGCGCGGCCCCCCCCGCACCCCGCTCCGGGCGGTGCGGTGAAACCCTTACGATGGGGTGATGTCCTTCCTCCGCCGCCGCAGCGCAGCCACGCCCGCGGGCCCCGACTTCGACGTCCTGGCCATGGACCCCGGCGACTGGCCGGGCAATCTCGGCGCCGGTCTGCTGCCCGCTCCCGACGGCAGCTGCCAGGGCGTGTTCCTCCGCTACGACCTGTTCGGCGGCCGCGGCCCCGCGATGATCATCGGCAATCTGCCGGAGGGCTCGCCCGCACGGGAGCTCGGCGAGGGCCAGGTCCCCTTCGAGGTGGCGCAGCTGCTGCTCGCGCTGGAGAACGACGAGCCCGTCGAGGTCGCGGGCAGCGACGAGACCCCGGTGATGCAGGGGGACAACCTGCTGATCGTGCGCCGCCTCAAGCTCTCCGAGAGCCGCATCTCCTGCGTGCAGTTCGACCGCAGCGACAACGTCCTCGTGACGATCGCCAGCTGGGACCGGCCCATCACGGACGACCTCTACGCACTGCTCAAGCCGCTGCCCGCCGAGCTGTTCCAGCAGGGCTGAATCGCCCGCTGGGCGCGCTCGCGGCGGCGAAGCCCCCCTCGGGAGCGGCGAGTTCGCCGCGCCGCTCGCGTACGGCGCTGCCCCGCGTACGGTGCCTGGGCGGCGCGTCGGCCGGGCGCACCCGCCAGGCGGCCCGGCCCGTGCGGCGCGCTCAGCGCGTCCCGACCGCCGCGCGCACCGCGCGCCGCGCCAGGGCGCAGTCGTCGTGCAGGCGGCGCAGCAGCAGCCGCTGCTCCTCGCCCGGCGCGAGGCCGCTCTGCGTTGTTGCCGCCGCGCCCGTCGCGGGCGCCTCCCGCAAGGTCCGCTGCACCGCGGTCTCGTACATCCGGATCTCGCGGGTGAGGACCAGCATCAGGTTCACGAGGAAGGCGTCGCGCGCGGCGGGCCCCGCCAGCTGCGCGAGCCTGCTGATCTCGCGCCGCCCCTGCGCGTCGTCGCCGAGCACCGCCCACAGCGTCGCCAGGTCGTAGCCCGGCAGGTACCAGCCCGCGTGCTCCCAGTCGACCAGCACGGGACCGGTCGGGGACATCAGGATGTTGGAGAGCAGGGCGTCGCCGTGGCAGAACTGGCGCGAGGCGCCGCGCGCGGCGGCGATGCCGTGCAGCAGCTTCTGCAGGTCGCCGAGGTCCCGGTCGGTGAAGAGGCCGAGCTCGTGGTAGCGGGAGAGGCGAGCCGCGTAGTCGAGGGGCGCGTCGAAGCGCCCCGCGGGCGGCTGCCAGGCGTTGAGCCGGGTGATCGCGCCGAGCACCGAGCGCACGTCCGCGCGCGCCGGTGCCTGCAGCGGGTGCCTGGCCAGGCCCGCGGGGCGGCCGGGGACGCGTTCGAGCACCAGCGCTCCGCCGTCCGGATCGGCCGCCACCAGCCGGGGCACCCGCACCGGCGGACGGTGCCTCACGAAGGCGCGGTACGACGCTATTTCGTGGCGGAACCGTTCCGCCCACAGCGGCGACTGGTCGAGCAGGCACTTGGCGACGACGGTGGCCCGCCCGGCGGAGCCCACCAGCAGGACCGAGCGGCCGCTGCGGCGCAGCACCTGCGCCGGGTGGAACTCGGGGCAGATGCGCAGCACCGAGGCGACCGCCGTCCGCAGCTGCGCGCCCTGCGACCCCGACAGGTCGAGTCTCCCGCTGACCTGGTGCATGGCCGCGCCCGCCGGGCGCCGTCCCTGGCCGGGAGCGGCGTAGGGCCCGCCGCCCGGCATGATCGTGCGCGGCGGGCGTGAGGGGGCGGACACGGAGGCCGATGCTGTGTACATGGGCGAGACAGATCCCTTCGTGTGCCGACGAGTTGCGCGCGCCCTCCGCCCCTGCGCCCCGGCACCCTGGGGAGTACCCGGGGGCCGCGGGGGCGGGATGGCGCACTCCTACCCGACACCGGTGCGCGGGTGGCACACCATCTGGCGGGCCCTGGCGAACCCTGGCGAATAGTCGCGACGCATCTGCCAGGGGGCTACTGTCAAGTCAGCCGAGATCCTGGGGGCTTGATTGTGAGTGGAGAACCCAACACCCGCCTGTCCGACCTGTTCGGCCTGGCCGGCTGGTCGAAGGGCGAGCTCGCGAGGCTGGTGAACAAGCAGGCGGCGGCCATGGGCCACCCGCAGCTGTCCACCGACACCTCGCGCGTGCGGCGGTGGATCGACATGGGGGAGACCCCGCGCGATCCGGTCCCGCGGGTGCTCGCGGCTCTGTTCACCGAGCGGCTCGGCCGTGTCGTGACCATCGAGGACCTCGGGTTCGTACGCACCCGGCGCCCCGGGAAGCGGCAGGACGCCGGGAGCAGGGAGAAGAACCCCGACGAACTGCCGTGGGCGCCGGAGCAGACGGCGGCGGTCCTCACCGAATTCACGGGAATGGACCTCATGCTCAACCGACGCGGCTTGATGGGCGCGGGTGCCGCGCTCACCGCAGGTTCCGCACTCAGCGGCGCCATGTACGACTGGCTGCACACCGACCCCGTACTGGCCGCAGACGCCCCTGCGGCCACCCTCGCCCCGCACGCCGAGGCGGCCGGGTTCGACCGCTACGAGGCAGCGCCCGTCGGCTCCCAGGAGATCGACGCGCTGGAGCGGTCCGTCGAGGTCTTCCGCGCCTGGGACGCCGCACGCGGCGGCGGCCTCCAGCGCAAGGCCGTGGTGGGCCAGCTCAACGAGGTGGGCGGCATGCTCGCCTACCGCCACCCCGAACCCATCCAGCGGCGGCTGTGGGGCGTGGCGGCGAACCTCGCCGTGCTCGCCGGCTGGATGTCCCACGACGTGGGGCTCGAACCCACCGCGCAGAAGTACTTCGTCATCGCGACGCACGCCGCGCGCGAGGGCGGCGACCGGCCGCGCGCCGGCGAGGCGCTGTCCAGGGCGGCGCGCCAGATGGTTCACCTCGGCAGGCCCGACGACGCGCTGGACCTGATGAAGCTCGCCGCGTCGGGGTCCGGCGGCCGCGCGCTGCCGAGGACGCGGGCCATGCTGCGGACCGTCGAGGCGTGGGCCGAGGCGGCCATGGGCGACGGCCGGGCGATGCGCCGCACCCTGGGCGAGGCCGAGGAGCTGTTCGTCTCCGACCGCGGCGAGGGCGAGGACGCGCCCAGCTGGATGGAGATGTTCGACGAGGCGGACCTGCACGGCATGGAGGCGCTCGCCTTCCGCACGCTCGCCGACCACGACCCGGCCGCTGCGGCGACGGCGCGCGGACACGCCGTCAAGGCGCTCGACCTGCGGGCCAAGAGCCGCAAGAGGTCCACGATCTTCGACTACCTGTCGATGGCGTCGGCGTGCTTCATCGGCGGCGACCCGGAGGAGGCGGACCGCTATGCCCGCCTCGCGCTGGTGTCGATCGGGGAGACCTCCTCGCACCGCACCTGGGACCGGCTGCGCGAGATGTACCGGCTCACCGGCAGGTACGCGGGCCACTCCGCCACCGACGACCTGCGCGACGAGATCGAGACCGCCCTGCCGAAGGCACCGCAGCGCGCCCGCGGCGCGAGCGTGTAGCCGGGTCCCGGGCGGCGGCGCCCCGGCCGGTCCAGGGCTCAGGAGACCCGCGCGACCAGCACGCACGCGTCGTCCGTGCGCGGGCCGCCGAACGCGGCGGCGAGCACGGCGGCGCACTCGCGCGCGGAGCGGGCGGCCGAGAGCCGGGGCGCCAGCGCGAGCAGCCTGGGGTGCGCGTCGGCGGCGAGCGCCCGCGTGTACAGCACCAGCACGTCGCCCGGCAGCAGTCCGGCGTCCTCCTGCGCGTACGAGCCGCCGGCGGTCGCGCCGAGCGGCACGCCGTCGGGCCCCTCCAGCGGGGAGCCCGCGCCGCCACGGAAGCGGACCGGCGCCGGGAGCCCGGCCTGCGCCCAGGAGAACGTCCCGGTCTCCTGCCGGTGCCTGGCGCAGAGCGCGCCGCCGAGCGCGGGCTGCTCCTGCGCCTCGACGAGCCGGTCGAGATGGCCGAGCGCGTCCCCCGGTGCGATGCCCGCGACGGCCAGGCCGCGCAGCGCGCCGCGCACCATCGCGACGGACGAGGCCGTGGCCGCCCCGTGCCCGGTGAGGTCGCCCACGGCCAGCAGGGTGTCGCCGCCCGGCAGTTCGAACACGTCGTACCAGTCGCCGCCGAGGAGCGGCCCGCCCCCGCCCTGCGGGCAGTAGGCCGCGACGTCGAGCGGGGCGGGCCCCTCCGCCCGCGGCCCCGCGCCGCCGGGGTCCTGCAGCACCGCCTCGGGCAGCGGGGCGGCGGGCCCGCGCGGCCCCGCGGTCCCCGCGTCGTTGGGGACGAGGGCGCGGGAGGCCCTGACCACGCCCTCACCGCGGCGCAGGTCGCTCACGTCCCGCACGACGGCCCACATCGACGCGGCGCGTCCTGCGGCGTCGAGGACCGGCTCGCCCGTCATGTGCACCGTGCGGACCCGGCCGCAGGCGTGCACCACGCGGAACTCGCCGTCCACGGGGCGCCCGTCGACCAGGCACCCCGTCACCATCGAGGCGAGCAGGGCCCGGTCCTCGGCGAACACCAGCGAAGGCAGCTCGTCCAGCGACATGGGCCCGGCCGCGCGAGGGCGGTCGAGGATGCCGTACAGCTCGTCGGACCAGCTGACCTCGTCCGTCAGGAGGTTCCACTCGGCGCTGCCGACGCGGCCGGTCAGCGGCCCCGTGCGGGCAGCGGCGCCCGGGTCCGCCTCGCGCGCCTGCCCGGCGCGGGGGCCGGACCCGGTCGGGCGCCCGGCCCGCAGCTGGTCCAAGTGCGCCCCGAGATCGTCGAGTTGGTGTACGGCCAGGTCGCAGAGTGCCTGCTGCCAGCGCCACAGTGTGTCGTCGTCCGCCGCCGCGTCCTGCCGCACCGCGTCGACCTCGCCGCGCAGCCTGCGGGCCTGCGTGATGAGCGCGTCCACGGGACCGCGCCGGGACGGCGGGGTGGGAGGGTCCGCGAAGAGGGAGGACGGCATCGGGCAACTCCGGGTACGGGGCGCGCCGTCGGACGCGTCCGGGTGCTTGACCCCCCTGACTCTCGCACAGCGGCAGGTGCCCCGTAAGCCATTTGGCAACACTCGACACGTGCGTGCGCCTGGCATATGCCCAAGGCGGCCTGTGGGGGCGCGGACCGGCTAGACGGCCTCCAGCGCCGCCTTGAGGTTGCGCAGCGTGGTGGCGATGTTGCGCCGCTGGAAGTCGGCGAACGTGCCGCCCGTCGCGATCCGGTCGAAGGCGCGGGCCGCCGGGTCGGGCCAGCGGCGCCTGTCGTCGGTCCAGGTCTCGGTGACCCGGGTGCCGCCGGGCACCGCCTCGAAGCGGTACTCCCAGGTGGCGATGGGGCCGCGCAGCCGCGGGGTGCGGAGCCCGATCGCGCCGACCCGGAAGGCGAACCGCTCGCCGGGGTCCGCGGCGAGCACCGTGCAGCGGGTCGTCCACGAGGAACGGCCCCGCCGGTTGCGCCCGTCGAAGACCATGCCCACCTCGGCGGGCCGCTGCCCGCCCCGCACCCGGGCGCCCAGGTTCTCCGGGCTCCAGCGGTGCATCTGCCAGACGTTGCTGACCTCTTCGTAGACCGGCAGCGGCGGCCTGGCGACGACGACGCTGTCCGAAACGGTGAAGGTGCGCGGCATGGCGGCTCCGATCGTGTTACCGGCGGGTAGGGCGCTCCCTCGACCGTACCGCGCGCCCGCGCCGTGGGGCAGTGGTACCGCACCCTCGTGCGCTTCGCCGGCCCCTGAGAGGATGGCCGGGTGATCGATACCGCCGCTGCCTTGCACCACGACGTCGCGGGCCCGCAAGGCGCGCCCGCCCTGATCCTCGGGCCCTCGCTCGGCACCTCGCTCGACCTGTGGGTGCCCCAGCTCGCCGCCCTCGGCCGGGCCCACCGGGTGGTGCGCTACGACCTGCCGGGCCACGGGGGCACCCCGTCCGCAGCCCTGCCGCACCCCGAGCCGGGGGGCACCACCGTGGCGGACCTCGCACACCTGGTGCTCGGCCTCGCCGACCGGTACGGCATCGGCGCCTTCCACTACGCGGGGGTCTCGCTCGGCGGCGCCGTGGGCACGTACCTGGCGATCCACCACCCGGAGCGCGTCTCCTCGCTGGCGCTCGTGTGCACCTCCGCGCACTTCGGCGGCGCCGAGCCGTGGCGCGCACGCGCGGCGCAGGTCAGGCGGGAGGGGGTGGCGTCCCTCGTCGCCACCGCCCCCGGCCGCTGGTTCGCCGCCCCGGAGACGGCCACGACGCCGCGCGGCGCCGCCCTGCTCGCCGACCACGCGGCGGTGGACCCGGTGGGATACGCGGCGTGCTGCGACGCGCTCGCCGCCTTCGGCGTCCGCGACCTTCTCGGCTCGATCGCCGCGCCCACGCAGGTGGTCGCGGGGGCGGGCGACGTCGCGACCCCGGTGTCGCACGGCCGCGAGCTCGCGGACGCGATCCCGGGGGCGAGGCTCGACGTGGTGGAGGGCGGTCACCTCGCGTCGGCCGAGCGGCCCGCCGAGGTCACGGCGCTCCTGACGGCGCATCTGGAGCGGGTGGCGGACGGCTGAGGCTGGTCCATACCAGCGTCTTGACGTGCACATGCGCCATGCCTTAAATCAAGAACTGAAATAAGCGCCGACGGCCGGACCCCCGAGGGCCGGCCGTCGGCCGGCTCCGTATGTCATGCGCACGCCCTTCTCGCCCGTCCCCACCAGAAGCGATGTGATGACCTGTGCGAACCCGATGGATGCGAAGACTCGCGCTGTCCGCCGCGACCCTCCTGTGCTGCTCCGGCGCCGTCGCCGCGCTCCCCACCGCAGCCACCGCGGCGCCCGCGGCCCCGCGCGCCGCCGCCGCGACGTTCACCGACGACTTCGACGGCCCCGCGGGAGCGGGCCCCGACGGCAGCAGGTGGAACACCGAGACCGGTGACAACGTCGACAACCACGAACGCGAGTACTACACCCCGGGCAACGCCAACGCGAAGCTGGACGGCCAGGGCCACCTGGTGATCGAGGCGCGCAAGGAGAACCCCGGCAACTACCAGTGCTGGTACGGCCGTTGCGAGTACACCTCGGCCCGTCTCAACACCTCGGGCAAGTTCTCCGCGCAGTACGGGCACGTCGAGACCCGGATGAAGATCCCGCGCGGCCAGGGCATGTGGCCCGCCTTCTGGATGCTCGGCAACGACATCGGCAGCGTCGGCTGGCCCAACAGCGGCGAGATCGACATCATGGAGAACGTCGGCTTCGAGCCAGGCTCCGTGCACGGCACCATCCACGGCCCCGGCTACTCCGGGTCCGGCGGCATCGGCGCCGGCTACACCCTCCCCGGCGGCCAGGCGTTCGCCGACGCCTTCCACACCTTCGCCGTCGACTGGTCGCCGAACTCCATCACCTGGTCCGTGGACGGCAACGCCTACGAGACCCGTACGCCCGCCGACCTCGGCGGCAGGAGCTGGGCGTTCAACAAGCCGTTCTTCCTGATCCTCAACCTCGCGGTCGGCGGCTACTGGCCCGGCGACCCGGACGGCTCCACCCCCTTCCCCTCCCAGCTCGTCGTGGACTACGTCCACGTCACCACGAGCAACACCACACCGCCGCCCTCGGGCACCCACACCATCACCGGCATCGGCGGCAAGTGCATGGACGCCGCCGCCGCGAGCAACGCCAACGGCACCCCCGTACAGCTCTACGACTGCAACGGCTCAGGCGCCCAGGCGTGGACGGTCGGTTCCGACGGCACCCTGCGGGTGCTCGGCAAGTGCCTCGACGCCACGGGCAACGGCACCGCCGACGGCACCCAGCTCCAGCTGTGGGACTGCACCGGCGGCCCCAACCAGAAGTTCACGCCCAACGCCGCCCACGACATCACCAACGCGCAGGCGAACAAGTGCGTGGACGCCACAGGCCAGAGCTCGGCCAACGGCACCCGGCTGCAGCTGTGGACCTGCACCGGCACCGCCAACCAGAAGTGGACGGTGAACTGATGGCCCCCTCCCGCGCTGCCCGGCCGGGCAGCGCGGCCACCGGGCCGGGGAGCCGCAGGCGGCGCGCCCTGCTCGGCGCGCTCGCCGGCGCGGCCGCCCTGTGCGCCTCCGTCCTCGTCGTCCCGCACGGCACGGCGGCCGCAGCGCCCGTTCGCGCGGCCGCCGTGCCCACCGGCTGGCTCGACGTCGTCGGCAAGGGCAGCGGCAAGTGCGTGGACGCGGCCGCCGCTGCCACCGCCGACGGCACCGCGGTCCAGCAGTACGCCTGCAACGGCACCACCGCCCAGAACTGGCAGTTCACCGCGACCAGCGGCGGCTACTACCAGGTCGGCAACCGCAACGCCCCCGCGCAGGCCTGGGACGTCACCGACGTCTCCACCGCCGACAACGCGAAGATCCAGCTGTGGAACTACACGGGCGGCACCAACCAGCAGTGGCTGCCCGTCGCCGAGTCCGGCGGCGCGTACCACTTCGTCAACCGCAACAGCGGCAAGTGCCTCGACGTGCCGGCGGCCTCCACCGCCGACAGCGTCCAGCTCGGCCAGTACACCTGCAACGGCACGGCGGCCCAGTCGTTCACCCTGCAGCCGGCCGACCCGCCGCCGCCCCCCGGCACCCCCGACCTCGGCCCGAACGTCACGGTCTTCGACCCCTCGATGTCCGCCGCGAGCATCCAGTCCAAGCTGACCTCGGTCTTCAACCAGCAGGAGACCAACCAGTTCGGCAGCCGGCGGCAGGCGTTCCTCTTCCGCCCCGGCACCTACAGCGCCGACGTCAACGTCGGCTTCTACACCCAGGTGGCCGGGCTCGGCCTCAGCCCCGACGACGTCGACATCAACGGCGCGGTGCACGCGGAGGCCGACTGGTTCCCGCCGAACAACGCCACCCAGAACTTCTGGCGCGATGCCGAGAACCTCTCCGTCACCCCCACGGGCGGCACCGACCGCTGGGCCGTCTCGCAGGCCGCCCCCTACCGCCGCATGCACGTGCGCGGCAACCTCGCGCTCGACGACGGCGGTTGGGCAAGCGGCGGATTCATGGCCGACAGCACGATCGACGGCCAGGTCAGGTCGGGCACCCAGCAGCAGTGGCTGTCCCGCAACGACAACTGGGGCAGCTGGAGCGGCTCCAACTGGAACATGGTCTTCGTCGGCGACCGCAACGCGCCGGCCAACTCCTTCCCCAACCCGCCCTACACCACCGTCAACCAGACACCGAAGGTCGCGGAGAAGCCGTTCCTCTACGTGGACGGCGCGAACAACTGGAACGTCTTCGTACCGGCCCAGCGCACGGCCACCACCGGCACCACCTGGGGGAACGGCAACCCGCCCGGCACGTCCCTGCCCCTGAGCCAGTTCTCCATCGTCAAGCCGGGCGCCACCGCGACCGACATGAACAACGCGCTGGCCCAGGGCAAGAACCTGCTGGTGACCCCAGGCGTCTACCACCTGGACCGGACGCTGGACATCACCCGCGCGGGCACCGTCGTCCTCGGGCTCGGCCTCGCCACCCTCGTACCCGACAACGGCATCGAGGCCGTCAGGACCGCCGACGTCGGCGGGCTCAGGCTCGCGGGCCTGCTCATCGACGCGGGCACCACCAACTCCGCCCGCCTGATGGAGATCGGGCCCGACGGGTCGAACGCGAGCCACGCCTCCGACCCGGCCGAGCTGAGCGACGTGTTCTTCCGCATCGGCGGCGCGGGCGTCGGCAAGGCCACCACCAGCCTCGTCGTCAACAGCCGCGACGTCATCGGCGACCACATGTGGCTCTGGCGCGCCGACCACGGCAGCGGCGTCGGCTGGAACACCAACACCGCCGACACCGGGCTCGTCGTCAACGGCGCCGACGTCACCATGTACGGCCTGTTCGTGGAGCACTACGAGAAGGACCAGGTCGTCTGGAACGCCGACGGCGGCCGCACGTACTTCTTCCAGAACGAGATGCCCTACGACCCGCCGAACCAGGCCGCCTGGATGGACGGATCCCAACAGGGACACCCCGCCTACAAGGTGGCGGACAACGTCACCAGCCACGAGGCGTGGGGCCTCGGCAGCTACTGCTTCTTCAGCACCAACCCGTCCGTCACCGCCGAGCACTCCTTCGAGGTGCCGAACACGGCGGGAGTGAAGTTCCACGACATGGTCTCGGTGTCCCTCGGCGGCACGGGCACCATCCGGCACGTCATCAACGACCGCGGGGGACCGGCCAACTCCTCCTCCAACGTGGCCGACCTGGTCAGCTACCCCTGACCCGGCAGCACACCGCACGACCCTCAGGACGCCGGGCCCCGCACCGCGGGCCCGGCGTCCGCGGGTTCCACCTCCAGACGGCGCCGCCGCCGCGGCCCCCGGTAGAGCAGCGCCTCCCAGCCGTGGCGTGCCAGCACCCCGGCGCACCGCCGCAGCGCGTCCTCCTCGGCGAGCGCCGCGCCGGAGCCGGGCGGGCCGAGCCACTCCACCACCGCCGTGCCGGGGCGCTCCCCTTCCCGTACCGCGTAGCCCGCGGCCGTACGGGCGCCCCGCGCGTCCACGGCGGACGGCGGCAGGTCCGCGGCCTCGAGCAGCAGCGCCACCGCGCGCACCGGCCGCGCCCGCTCCCAGGGCGCGGGCGCTGCCGCCGGATCGCCGGGGCCCGTGCCGGTCAGGCGCCGGATCTGGAGCAGCCCCTCGTACGCCACCGCAACCTCGGCGCGGCGCGCCCCTGCGCCGCCGGCCGGGCCCGGCGCGTGCCCGGTGGCCGCGGTGAAGCCGCCCTGTCCCGCGTGCTCGTCCGCCACACCGCATCCAAACACGGCGGGCCGCTCCGCGTCACCGCGCTGCCGTGTCGAACCCCGGGCGCCTCCCCCTCGTGTGAGAGGGGAGGAGGGCCCAGGGCCCCTGGCGGGAGACGGGTGAGGACATGGGGAGCGGAGCCGGTGCGCGGTCAGCGCCTGCCGCGGGCCCGCAGGTTGCCGAGCGCGTAGTGCTGGCGCGACTTGACGGTGCCGACGGGCACCCCGAGTATCCCCGCGGTCTCCTGCACGGTCCTGCCGCACAGATAGGTGTGCACCAGCACCTCGCGGTGCTCCGCCGAGAGCTGGCGCAGCAGGTGCAGCGCGTCCACGGACGCGAGCACCGCGTCGGCGTGGTCCCGCTGGGTGACGTCGGGGTTGTCGGCGCCGACCGTCTCGTACCGCGACGACGCGCTGCGCATCCGGTCGATCACGAGGTTGCGGGTCACCGTCAGCAGCCAGCCGCGCACCGATCCCTCGGTGCTGTACAGGCGCTCCGTGTGGTTCCAGGCGCGGATGAGCGTCTCCTGGACGATGTCCTCGGCGAGGTGCCGGTCGCTCAGCAGCCGCTCCGCGTACGAGAGGAGGGCCTTGGCGTGGTCGGTCACCAGAACGTGCAGGAGGTGTTCCCGGCGTGCGGTGGGGGAGGCGTCGGGAGCGGCGATCGTCGTCATGGTCTCTGTTTCCTGAGGGGGAGGTCGTGCGGGTGCCACGCGCGCGGAGCTGCCCCGTCCGCCGCCTGGCCAAGGGGCTCGCGGGCAGGGAGTTCCGACGAGTCGAGCGTAGGAAGAGGCCGGTGACGAAGGAGTGACGTATTTCTGTACGCGCCCGGCCCGGCCCGGCACCGGCGCGGCGGCCGCCGCGGGCCGCCGGGCCGGCTGCTCAGTAGCCGTAGCCGGAGCCCGCGGGGGCGCTCGCCGCGGTGGAGCCCTGCGCCGCGGGCGCCTGCGGCCCCTTGGCGGCGGGCACGGTCTTGCCCCGGTCGATCGCGGTGATGTGCTGCCTGACGGCGAACCACACGCCCTTGACGTTCTGGCCGTTGGTCTGGCCGGGCGCGGTGTCGCCCTTGAAGGTGTAACCGGGCCAGCAGTTGAACGACTCCTGGCGGGTGCCGTCCGGGGTGGTGAAGGTGAACAGAGCCTTCTCCGGCAGCCCCGCGGCCTTCGCGTCCGCGTTCGTGACGACGCCGGTCGGCGTCCACGCCGCCAGGCAGTCCGAGCCGCAGGCCGTCTTCATGGGCCAGGGCTGGTCCTTCGTGAACAGGTACAGCGTCCTGCCGTCCTTGTCCTGGAGCACCTTGCCCAGCTTCGGGTCGTCGAGCACGCCGAGCGCGGGGCGGGTCACGCCCGCCTTCCAGCCGTCGGGTGCGGACGCGTACCAGACACCGCCGACACCCTGGCCCTTGACGTCGCCCGGCCTGGCGTCCTTCGCGTAGTAGTAGAGCGGCTTGCCCGCGAGCGTGAGCTGCTTGGAGCCGTCGGCGCGGGTGAGGGAGCCCAGCAGGTCAGGATTGAGGCCCTGGCCCGCGGAGGCGCCCGCCGCCGGGACCGGCGGCCACAGGGCGGCGCAGTCGCCCGCGCAGTTCGAGGTGCCGGGTGTGTCCTTGTCGAACACGTAGAGGGACATGCCCCGGCCGTCCGCCACCACCGACTTCAGCTTCGGGTCGGTGTGCAGCGCGAGCGTGCCTGCGGTGGCGGAAGCGGACGGCGCCGCGGACGCGGCGCCCGCCGCTGCGGAAGCCGCCGGGCTCGCGGGGGCCGAGGGCTTCGCGTCGCCACTGCCGGCGCCGCAGGCCGAAACGGCGGCAAGGGCGGTGGCCGCGGCCCCGAACAGCAGGGCGGTGCGGATTCTCTTCGTCATCGTATTCCTAGGTGGTCGCCTGGCGTCCGCCCCTGGGCGGCGCCTCCACCCCTATATACGGAGACGCGAGGGTCCCGCGTTCAGCTCGGAGTTCCGCACTTTGCCGCGGATGTGCGCGGCGTCCGGATGGCCGATGTCCTCCAGGATCTCCGCCGCGTCGCGCCATGCGAGCACCGCGCGGGCCGGCTCGCCCGACGCCTGGAGTGTGTCGCCGATGTGCACCAGTGTGTCGGCCTCCAGAGAGCTGTCGCGTATCTCCCGGTACACGTCGAGCGCGTGCCCGAAGCACTCAAGTGCCCTGCGGTGCTCGCCGCGGTGGTGGTACGCGTAGCCGAGGCTGTCCCAGGCCGCCGCCTCGCCGTTGCGGTCGCCGATCCGCTGGTGCGCGTCGAGCGCGAGGCGGCACGCGTCCAGCGCCTCCCCGTACGAGCCGAGCAGGATGTACGTCCAGCCGACCTCGTTGAGGACGCCCGCCTCGCCGCTGAGCTCCCCCGTCGTGCGGTACAGCGCGGACGCCAGGCGGTAGTGGTCGAGCGCGTCGACGTGCCTGCCGCGCGTGTTGGCGAGAAACGCCAGGTGCCTGTGGGTGCGGCCCTGCCCCGCGGTGTCGCCCGTCTCGCCGAACAACTCCAGCGCGTGCAGCAGGTGTTCACGCGACTGGTCGGCCTGCCCCAGCCGGCACGCCGTCAGGCCGAGCGCACGGTGCGCGTAGGCCTGCCCGCGTACGTCGCCGAGCTTCTGCGCGGTCAGCACGGCCGTCGACTGCGCGGTCAGCTGCTCCTGCCAGCGGCCGTGCCGGTCCAGATAGCGTTCGAGGACGGACGCCAGGCGCCAGCAGTACGGCGCCCTGCCGCGCCGCGCGCCCTGCTCGACGGCGCCGAGCAGCACCGGGCGCTCCGTGTCGAGCCACTGGCGCGCCGCGGTCTGGTCGTCGAAGGACACCGGCTCGGAGCCGGGCGACGGCGCTTCGAGCGCGACGCGCTCGCGGTAGGGGGCCAGCACCCGGTCGGCCGCGTGGGCGCTGTGCAGGAGGTGGTCGTACAGCCGCAGGGCCGCAGCCTCCGGCTCCTCGGGCCGCCCCTCCTCTTCGACGAGCTCCGCCATGTACGCCCGCAGCAGCTCGTGCGCGCAGAAGCGGCCGGGCACCGTCTCCAGCATCAGGTGCGCGCGCACCAGTTCGGCGAGCAGCGGCCGCACCGCGCGGGTCGGCAGCGCCACCAGGCTCGCGGCGGCGCGCACCGAGCAGTCGGGCCCCGGGTGCTGCGACAGCAGCCGGAAGAGGCGCGCGGCCCCCGGGCTGAGCGTGCGGTACGACCAGGAGAAGACGCACCGCGCGTCGGTGAGCGGGTCCTCGCCCGCGAACGCGTCGAGACTGCCGTGGCTCTCCCGCAGCTCCGCAGCGATGGAGGCCAGCGAGAAGCCCGGGTGCACGGCGGCCCGCGCGCTGACGATCGCCAGCGCGAGCGGCAGCCGGCCGCAGCGCGTGATGATCTCCTCCACCGCGCGCGGCTCCAGCACGACCCGGTCGGGCCCCAGCCGGTTGGCCAGCAGCTCCCGCGCCTCCGCCTCGGTCAGCAGGTCGAGCGTCATCGACCGGGCACCGTCGCTCGCGACAAGACCGTTCAGCTGGTTGCGGGAGGTGACGACGGCGAGGCAGCCGGGCGACGCGGGAAGCAGCGGCCGCACCTGCTCGGAGTCGCGCGCGTTGTCCAGCACCACCAGCACCCGGCGGTCCGCGAGCAGGCTGCGGTAGAGCGCCGTCTGCGCGTCGAGCCCGGACGGCACCTGCTGCGCCGGCACCCCGAGCGCTTCGAGGAACGACAGCAGCGCCTCGCCGGGCGGCATCACCGCGCCCGCCGGGTGGAACCCGCGCAGATTCACGTAGAGCTGCCCGTCGGGGAAGCGGTCGGCGACCTCGTGCGCCCAGTGCACCGCGAGCGTGGTCTTGCCGACCCCCGCCATGCCGCCGATCGCGCTGATGACCACGGCGCCCGGCTGCTCGCCCGCCGCGGACAGCAGCGCCCTCGACCGGGTCAGCTCGGCCCGCCGTCCGCTGAAGACCGCGAGATCCGGCGGGAGCTGGGCGGGCCGCACCCGCGGCCCTGCGGCCGGGCGTACGGCGTCCGCGGCCCCGGCCGGCTCCTGCGGCTGCGCATCCCCGGCCGCGCCGGGCGCCGCTGCCACGCTCTGCCGCAGCACCTGCTCCTGCGCGGCCCGCAGCTCGGGACCCGGGTCGATCCCGAGGTCGTCGGCGAGCCGGGTGCGCACCGCCCGGTGGACCTCCAGCGCCTCGGCCTGGTGCCCCGTCGCCGCGAGCACCAGCATCAGCCGCGCCTGGAGCGCCTCGTCGAGCGGATGGTGCGCCGCGGCCCGCCTGAGGGTGATCAGCACCCGCTCGGTCACCCCTGGCCCCGCGGCCAGCGCGTGCTCGGCGGCCTCCTTGAGCGCGAGCAGGTGCTCGCGGTCGACGGCGGCGAACACCGGGTGGGAGCGCGCCTGCGACGGTATGCCGGAGGCGGTGGGCCCGCGCCACAGCCCGAGCGCCTCGACCAGCAGCTCCGTTGCCTTCGCCGGCTCGCCGTCCCGCGCGAGCCGCTCGGCCTCCTGCCGCATCGAGCGGAACCGCAGCAGGTCGAGCGCCCCGGGGTCGACATCGAGCCGGTACCCGCCGGAGCCGCGCACCAGGCACCGGGACGCGCCCCGGCCCGGCAGCCCGGGCTCCAGCAGGCGGCGCAGCGCGCCCACGTGCCGGTGGACGACGTTCACCGCGCTGTCCGGCGGGTCCTGGCCCCAGAGCACGTCGACGATCTCGTGCATCGCCACCGGGTGGCCCGCCTGCGTCAGGAGCAGCGCGAGCAGGGCCCGCTGCTTGGGCGGGCCCAGTGCGAGCTCGCTCTCGCCGCGCCATGCCCTGACAGGTCCCAGTACTGTGAAGCGCACGGTGAGTGAGTCTAGGACCGCCCCCGAGGCTCCCGTACCGCGCGTCCGCCATGCGCACAGGTCTGTCACACCTCCGATGTCCGCCCCCGCGGCCGCGGGGCATGTCCTGCTGGCGGGACGCCCCGCACAGCCGTACGGTTGTCGTGCGACCGACTACGCGACGTGACCGGAAAGGTCGGACGGGCGGACACCATGGCTCAGAACGAAGAACCCGCGGCGCGAATGGCGATCTGCAGCCACCTGGCGGATGTGGAACCGGTGACCGCGGACAGTGAGGACACCTGCCCCGACTGTGTGGCGCTCGGCGACACCTGGGTGCACCTGCGCGAGTGCCAGAACTGCGGGCACGTGGGCTGCTGCGACTCCTCCAAGAACAAGCACGCCACCGCACACCACGACGCGACAGGACACCCGCTGATCCGCAGCTACGAGCCCGGCGAGGGCTGGTGGTGGTGCTACGAGGACGGCGTGGCCTTCGAGGTCGAGGGCATGGGACCGGTCCGCCCCCTCTGACCCCGTACGGCCCCGCGCCCCGGCAGCGGCGGCGCGGGACCGCCCCGCGGCTCAGGCGGGCGTGACGGTGAACAGGGCGCCGTCCGGATCGCGCAGCGTGGCGTCGCGCTCCTGCGCTCCCTCGGCCGTGGACGCCACCAGCGAGCCGCCGCCCGCGACGGCCGCGGCCACGGACCCCGCCACGTCGGGCACCCGGAAGTACACCCGCCAGCGCGGCCTGGCCTCCGGGTCGGGCGACGCGGGCACCGCCCCGCCGCCGATGCGCGCCACCATCCGCCCGCCCTGCCGCAGCACCGCGTCCCCGTCCTCGTACACCGGGGACAGCGCACTGCCGCCCTCCGACCAGCCGAGCACCGGCTCGTAGAAGCCGGTCGCCGCGGCCGCGTCCCGGGTGCGCAGCTCCAGCCACGCGGGCGCGGAGCCCCGCCCGACCGTCCAGTCGGAGCGTACGGACCCCTCCCAGATGCCGAAGGCCGCGCCGTCCGGGTCGCCGGCGAGCGCGGCGCGCCCGGTGTGGAACGCGAGCGGGCCCACGGCGACGGTCGCGCCACGCTCCCGGATCCTGGCGGCCGCGGCGTCCACGTCGGTCACCGCGAAGTACGGCGTCCAGGCTGCGGCCACCTGGAGCGAGGAGGCGAGGCCCCCGATGCCCGCGACGGGCGAGCCGCCCGCGAGGGCGACGCAGAAGCCGTCGCCGAGGCTGGTGTCCCGGTAGGTCCAGCCCAGCACGTCGGCGTAGAAGCGCTGCGCTCCCGCCAGATCGCGGGAGAGCAGGGTCACCCAGCACGGTGCCCCCGCGACCGTCTCAGAACGCGCTCTCTGCACCTGCTCCATGCGGCTCTCACTCCACCCGGTTCGACGGCGTCCCCGCGGCCTTACTCTGCCAGGTCCGCGCGGGCGCGCCGGTGCCCGGGTACGGGGCCCAGGGCCTCAGCGGACCGGCAGCGCCGGGCCGCCCCCGGGGTCCGCGTGCGCCGGCGGGGGAGCCAGCAGGAAGCAGGCGGCCGCGCAGCCGACGAGCACCGCGGCGAGGCCGACCACCCCTGCGGAGGTGACCCGCAGCAGCAGCGCGCCCGCCGCCGCGCCCGCCAGCATCGTCACCACCGACGCGGCCTTGCGCAGCTGGCTCGCCTCTGCGCCCTGGCCGAGCGCGCTGCCCGCGGCGAACCCGGCGAGCGACTGGGTGATGACCGTCGTGGTCACGTCGCGTGCGCCCATGAGCCGCACGACGGACGTCTGGGCGCCGAGGCAGAGCGCGAGGACCGCGATCAGCACGTAGCGCGGCCCGCCCGTGGTGGCCAATGGGCCCGCGCCGACCAGGGCGGCGAGGGCCGCGAAGACCAGCGCCTCACCGGCGAACGCGGCCCCCGGCCGCCGCCCGCCGTGCCGTCGTGGTCCGCCGGGCCCGGCCGCCTGCCCGATCCTGCCGCCGAGCAGCGATCCCGCGGCGAACGCGGCCATCGCCGTCAGCGGGCCCGCCACGGACAGGCCGGAGCCCGGGGCCACGGAGAAGCCGAGGAGCAGGACGTTTCCCGTCATGTTGCCGACGAAGGCGCGGCCGAGGCGCAGATAGCAGAAGGCGTCGACAAGGCCGGTCGAGAAGGTCAGGAACAGCAGCGCCGGCACCGCCCACCGGTCCGCCACGGGCAGCCGCCCGGCCATGGACCCCACCTGCCTTCCACCGGACCGGGCCCGGCGTGTCAGAGTTCTCGCAGTTCTCGCAGTTCTCGCAGTTCCGGCAGTTCGCGCAGCGCCGGCCGTTCCCGCACTGCCCGCAGTGCGGGAACGCCCCGCTGCTCCCGCAGCATCCGTTGTTCCCGCAGTCCACGCTCATTCGACCACGATCGAGCGCCGGGTCCTCCCGCCCCGGCGCAGCGGGCCACCGCCCGGCGGGCCCACCGCCGCGAACGGGACCCGCGCCGCAGCAGAAGGAGACAGTCGTGCGCCCCACGCCAGGAGCGACCCCCGCAGCGAGCCGCGCCAACTGGGCAGGCAATATCGTCTTCCGCGCCGCGCGCCTGCACACGCCGGCGACCGTCGAGGCACTGCGCGCCACCGTCGCGGCAGGCGACCGGGTCAGGGTGCTCGGCAGCGGCCACTCCTTCAACGCGCTCGCCGACACGACGGGCGACCTGGTCTCCGTCGCCGGGCTGCCCGCGACCGTGGACATCGACGCGGAGGCGCGCGCCGCCGAGGTCTCCGGCGGCCTGCGGTTCGCCGGGTTCACCGCAGCCCTGCACCGCGCGGGGCTCGCCCTGCACAACCTGGGATCGCTGCCGCACATCTCCCTCGCCGGCGCCTGCGCCACCGGCACCCACGGCTCGGGTGCGGGCAACGGCTCGATCGCCACGGCCGTGCGCGCGCTGGAACTGGTCACCGCCGACGGCTCCTCGCTCACCCTGGAGCGCGGCGACGAGGGCTTCGACGGCGCCGTCGTCAGCCTCGGCGCCCTGGGCGTCGTCACCCGCGCCACCCTCGACCTGGTCCCCTCCTTCGACGTGCGGCAGTGGGTGTACGAGGGGCTGCGGGGCGCCGTGCTGCGCGAGCGGTTCGACGAGGTGCTGACGGCCGCGTACAGCGTGAGCCTGTTCACCCGCTGGCGCGCCGACGAGATCGAGCAGGTCTGGCTCAAGCAGCGCGTCGGCGACCCGGTGCCGGCCACCGAGGGCACCACGGGCGACGCGCCGGGCACCTGGCTCGGCGCGCGCCTCGCGGACGGCCCGCGCCACCCGGTGCCCGGCATGGACCCGGCGCACTGCACTGTCCAGGGCGGCGAGACGGGCCCCTGGCACGAGCGGCTGCCGCACTTCCGCGCCCAGTTCACCCCGAGCAACGGCGACGAGCTCCAGAGCGAGTACTTCGTGGCACGCGAGGACGGCCCCGCCGCCTACGAGGCGCTGCGCGCCGTCGCCGACCGCATCGCCCCCGTGCTCCAGGTCGGCGAGATACGCGCCGTCGCCGCCACCGGCCTGTGGCTCGACCCGGCGCACGGCCGCGACTCGGTCGCCTTCCACTTCACCTGGGTCCAGGACCTCGAAGCGGTCACGCCCGCGCTCGCCGCCATCGAGGAGGCGCTCGCACCGTTCGCGGTCCGGCCGCACTGGGGGAAGGTGTTCCTCATGGGCGGCGACCGGCTGCGGGAGCTCTACCCGCGCTTCGACGACTTCCGTGCCCTGGCCGCACGGCTCGACCCGGAGGGTGTCTTCCGCAACGAGCTGACCTGCGATTTCTTCGGCTGGGAGCTGGGCGGCTGACCGCGCGGGGAGCTGGGCGGCTGACCGTGCGGGCGGCCCCGGCCGCATCCCCTCGCCGCCCCCTGCTCTGCGCCGCCGCGGTCGCCGCCCTCCTCGCCGCCGCCTGGGCGGCGGCGGACGGCGCAGGCACCGCCGACGCCGCCGACGGCCGGGCCCCGATGACCGCGCTCACCACGCCGCAGCTCACCGCGATACCGGCCCCGCGCAGCGCCCCGCCTTCCCCTGTCGTCCCCGCGGCGCCGGCCCCCGCCACCTCCGTGGCCGCCCCGACACGGGCCGCGCCAGCCGCGGCCCACGGCACACCGGAGCACGCCGTGCGCGAACTGCCCATCACCCTCGACAAGGGCTCGCACGCCGCGCTCTCCGTCGCCGCGCTCGACCTCACCGACGGCCGCAGGGCCGGATACGGCACCTCGGACGAACCCGTCTTCGACACCGCGAGCATCGTCAAGGCCGACGTGCTCGCCGCGCTGCTGCTGCGCGCCCAGGACTCGGGGCACGCCCTCACAGCGGCCCAGCGCGGCCTCGCGTCCGCCATGATCAAATCGAGCGACAACCAGTCCACCGACCGGCTCTGGAACACCATCGGCGGCACCGCGGGACTCACCCGCGCCAACCGCACGCTCGGCCTGACGCACACCACGGCAGGCGCGGGCGGCCTGTGGGGGCTCACCCAGACCACCGCGCACGACCAGCTGACGCTGCTGTCCGCCGTGTACGGCACCGGGCACTCGCCGCTCACCGCCGCATCCCGCGCCTACGCGCGCTCCCTCATGGCCGGGGTGGAGGCGGACCAGCGCTGGGGAGTCTCGGCCGGCGGCACCCCGACAGGACTCAAGAACGGCTGGCTGCCGCGCAGCGCCACCGGCACGTGGGACATCAACAGCATCGGCGCCGTCACCGCGGGCGGGCACCGCGTCCTGCTCGCCACCCTGTCGTCGGGCAACTCCGGCATGGACGCGGGGATCTCCCTCGTCGAGAAGGGCGCGCGGGCCGCCGTGGCCGCGCTCGGCCTGCACGCCACGACCTGACGCGCCGGGGCCCCGGCGCGACCGCCCCGCGCGGTATGGGACGGGCCGCGCCCGGACGTACGGTGGTCCGCATGGCAGCCCCGTACCGGCGTCGGGAGCCGGCGCCCGCGGAGTCCGCGGGCGACCCCCTCTCGGACGTCCTCTCCTCGCTGAACGTGCGCACCGGCTCGCTGTCCGGCTTCGACGCAGGCGGCGACTGGTCGTTCTCGTTCGGCGTGCACGAGCACATCAAGATCGGCGTCGTCCTCAGCGGGGGCTTCTGGCTGTCGGTGGACGGCGGGGACTGGCTGGAGCTGCGGGCCGGGGACTGCTACCTCCAGGCGGCCCGCGCGTCCTTCAGCGTCGCCTCGCGGCCCGGCCTCGCCACGGAGCCGGGCGAGCCGGTCTTCCAGGCCTCCCGCACCAGGATCGTCGCCTTCGGCGACCCCGCGGCATCCCGCCGCACCCGGGCGCTCGGCGGCAGCGTGACCTTCCTCGACACCACCGTCGCCCTGCTCCTCGAAGGGCTGCCGCCCGCCGTCACCGTCCCCGCCGGCACCCCTGAGGCGCTCGCCATGCGCCCGCTGCTCGAACTGCTGATGGCGGAAACCGCGTCGGACCGCCGCCTCGGCGGCGCCGTGATGTCGGAGCGGCTCACCGAACTCCTCTTCGTCCAGGCGCTCAGGGCGCTCGCCGCCGGCGGCAGCGGGCACCGGCTGAGCGGCTGGCTCGGCGCCCTGGGCGACGACCGCATCGGCGAGGCCCTCGTCCTGATGCACCAGGACCCGGCGCACGGCTGGACCGTCGCGGAGCTCGCCGGCAAGGCCGGCATGTCACGCGCCGCCTTCGCGTCCCGCTTCCGGGCGCTGGTGGGCCTGCCGCCGCTCGACTACCTCCAGCGCTGGCGCGTGCTGGCGGCCGGGCGCGAGCTGCGCACCGGCGACCGCACCGTGGCGTCCGTCGCCGCGCGCTGGGGGTACGGCTCGGAGAGCGCCTTCGGCAACGCCTTCAAGCGCGTCACCGGGGTCTCGCCCGGTCGCTACCGCGAGGGCGCGCACACCCAGGGCACCCTGCCGGGCGGCTGGCCCGCGGCCCCGTTCAGGACGGACGGCGCCGGCCGGGTCTGAGCCGCAGCGGGGAGGCGGGCAGGGCGGCCCGCGGTGTCAGGCACGGACCGCCGCGGGGTGTCCGATGCGGTCCGTCCTGGACGCACGCGCAAGTTTCCTGGACCCTGCGCCATGGCCGGGGCCCGCCACGCTCCGTAGCGTCGCAAGGGTGAGCCCCGTGGACCGCGCGGGGGCCGGAAGACGGTGGGACCACCTTGAAATACACGCAGCTCGGCAGCACCGGCATCTTCGTCTCCCAGGTGTCGCTCGGCACCATGACCTTCGGCGGCAAGGACGTCGAGCCCTGGGACCGGATGGGCGCCCTCGACCAGAAGGCGGCCGACGAACTCGTGGGCATCGCCCTCGACGGCGGCGTGAACCTCTTCGACACCGCGGACGTCTACGCGGGGGGCGAGAGCGAGGAGATCCTCGGCAAGGCACTCGGCAGGCGCCGCGACGGCATCGTCCTCGCCACCAAGGCGTTCGCGCCGATGGGACCGGGCGCCAACGACCAGGGCCTGTCCCGGCTGCACCTGACCCGCGCCCTCGACGCGAGCCTGCGCCGCCTCGGCACCGACCACATCGACCTCTTCCAGCTGCACGGCTTCGACCCGTACACCCCGCTGGAGGAGACCCTCGGCGCGCTCGACGACGCGGTGCACCAGGGCAAGGTCCGCTACATCGGCGCGTCCAACTTCGCGGCCTGGCAGCTGATGAAGGCGCTCGGCGTGTCCGACCTCAGGGGCCTGACCCGCTTCGCCTCGCTCCAGGCGTACTACTCGCTCGTCGGCCGGGACCTGGAGGACGAGATCCTGCCCGCCGTGCGGGACCAGGGCCTCGGGCTGCTCGTGTGGGGTCCGCTCGCCGCGGGCTTCCTGACGGGGAAGTACACGCGCCAGGGCGCGACCGACGAGGACGGGCGCCGCCTGAAGGGCGGCCTGCCGCCCGTGGACGCCGAGCGCGGCCACGACGCCGTCGACGCCCTGCGGGCGGTGGCGGAGCGGCACGGCGCGGACATCGCGGCCACCGCACTCGCCTGGGTGGCCGCACAGCCCGGCGTCAGCAGCGCTGTCGTCGGCGCCAAGCGCCCCGAGCAGCTGCGGGCCAACCTCGCAGCCGCCGACGTCGACCTCACCGCCGACGACCTCGCGGAGCTCGGCGCCGCCTCGGCGCCCGCGCCCACCTACCCCGGCTGGATCACCCCGGACCCGGCGGGCCGCATCCCGCGCGGCTGACGCCCGGCCGGCGGGCGCGGCGGCCCACCGCCGCCGCGCCCCGGTCAGCCCTCCATGCGGTCGACCTGGCGCATCTTGTTGGTGACGTCCAGGGCGGCGACCTTGTACGACTCGGCGAGCGTCGGGTAGTTGAAGACGGCGTCCACCAGGTAGTCGACCGTGCCGCCGCAGCCCATCACGGACTGCCCGATGTGCACGAGCTCCGTCGCCCCGGTGCCGAAGCAGTGCACCCCGAGCAGCGAGCGGTCCTCCGGCGACACCAGCAGCTTGAGCATGCCGTGCCCGTCGCCCACGATCTGGCCGCGCGCCAGCTCGCGGTAGCGGGCCACCCCCACCTCGAACGGCACGCACGCCGCGGTGAGCTGCTCCTCCGTGCGGCCGATGAAGCTGATCTCGGGGATCGTGTAGATGCCGATGGGCTGGAGCCGGTCCGTCTCGTCCACCGGCTCGCCGAACGCGTGGTACGCGGCGACCCTGCCCTGCTCCATCGAGGTGGCGGCGAGCGCGGGGAAGCCGATCACGTCGCCGACGGCGAAGATGTGCGGGACGCCCGTGCGGTACTGCTTGTCGACGGCGATCCGGCCGCGCTCGTCGGCCTCGAGTCCCGCCCGGTCGAGCCCGAGCCCCTCGGTCAGACCCTGCCGGCCCGCGGAGTACATGACCGCGTCCGCGGCGATCTTCTTGCCGCTCGCCAGCACCGTCAGCGCGCCCTGCTCGTGCTGCTCCACCGCGGCCACGGTCTCCCCGAAGCGGAACGTGACGCCGAGGTCGCGCAGTTCGTACCTGAGCGCCTCGGTCACCTCGCCGTCGCAGAAGTCGAGCATCGACGTGCGCCGCTCCACCACGGTGATCTTGGTGCCGAGCGCCGCGAACACCGAGGCGTACTCCATGCCGATCACGCCGGCGCCCACGACGACCATCGACCGCGGTACCCGGTCCATGTTGAGGATGCCGTCGGAGTCGATGATCGTACGGTCGTCGAACTGGACGCTCGCGGGACGCGCGGGCCTGGTGCCGGTCGCGATCACGACGTTGTCGGCGGTGACAAGGCGCTCCCTGCCGTCCTGGTCGCGCACGGCGACGGTGTGCGGGTCCTCGAACCGGCCCACACCGCTGATCAGGGCCACCTGGTTGCGGCTGAGCTGGCTGCGGACGACGTCCACCTCGCGCCGCGTCACATGGTCGGTGCGGGCGGTCAGGTCGCCCACGGTGATGTCGTCCTTGACGCGGTAGCTGCGGCCGTACAGGTCGCGCTGCGAGAGCCCGGTCAGGTAGAGCACCGCCTCGCGCAGTGTCTTGGAGGGGACGGTCCCGGTGTGGATGGAGACCCCGCCCACCATCTGGGGCCGGTCCACGACGGCGACCCTGCGCCCCAGTTTGGCGGCGGCGATGGCGGCCTTCTGACCGCCGGGGCCTGAACCTATGACAAGCATGTCGAAGTCGCGCACGGCTGAAGTCTGGCACCCCGCCCCCCGTCCCGTAACCCCGGGACCGGCGCTCACGTGGCCTCGCGTCCTGCCGCCTCCCGGGCCCCGCGCGCACCGCCGCTGTGGTGGCGGCCGACCGGCAGGACCAGCGGCGTCCCCGACACCTCGTCGGCGACGACCCGGCACTCCATGCCGAACACGGTGCGCACGCACTCCTCGGTGACCACCTCGGCCGGGCGGCCCTCGGCGACGACGGTGCCCTCCTTCATGGCGATGAGGTGGTCCCCGTACCGGCAGGCGAGGTTGAGGTCGTGCAGGACGGTGACGACGGTCGTGCCGCGCGCCCGGTTGAGGTCCGTCAGCAGGTCGAGCACCTCCACCTGGTGCGGCAGGTCCAGATAGGTCGTCGGCTCGTCCAGCAGCAGGACACCCGTGCGCTGGGCGAGTGCCACCGCGATCCACACGCGCTGACGCTGGCCGCCGGAGAGCTCGTCCACCGGCCGGTCCGCGAGCCCGAGGGTGTCCGTCGCGCTCAGCGCCTCGGCGACCGCCTCGTCGTCCGCCGGGGTCCAGCGCCTGAACCACCCCTGGTGCGGATAGCGGCCGCGGCCCACCAGGTCCGCCACACGGATGCCGTCGGGCGCCACCGGGGTCTGTGGCAGGATGCCGAGCCGTGCCGCGACCTCCTTCGTGGGCACGGAGCGGATGTCGGCGCCGTCCAGCAGCACACTGCCGCCGGCCGGTGCGAGCAGCCGCGCGAGCCCTCGCAACAGGGTGGACTTCCCGCAGGCGTTGGCGCCCACCACCATCGTCATCGCCCCGGTGGGGAGGTCAGCGCTGACCCCGGCGACCACCGTCCTGCCGTCGTAGCCGAGCCGCAGCCCACGCGCCGCGAGGGTGCTCGGCGCCGCGGCGGCGGCGCTCCCGGCCGGCTGCGCGGCCCGTACGGTACCCATCGTCTTCCTCACCCTCCCTGGCCGACCCGGTTGGCCCGGGCCAGCAGCCACAGCAGACAGGGGGCGCCGACGACCCCCGTGATCACACCGACCGGATAGCCGGCGGGCCCCGGCAGGTGCTCGCCCACCAGGTCGCACCCGAGCAGCACCGCGGCGCCGGTCAGCGCGGACAGCGTCAGCGCAGGGCCCCGGCCGCCCACGAGGCGCCGTGCCAGCGGACCGGAGAGGAACGCCACGAACGCCACGGGCCCGGTCGCCGCCGTCGCCACCGCCGCGAGGCACACCCCCGTCAGGACCAGGACGAGCCGCCCGCGCTCCACCCGCGCACCGAGGCCCTTCGCCGCGTCGTCGCCGAGCGCGAGCGCGGGCAGCACGCGCGCGGCGGCCCACGCCACGGCGAGCAGCGGCGCCAGGCAGAGCAGCAGCGACCTGGCCTTCGGCCAGTCCGCGCCGTTCACACTGCCCGTCAGCCACATCAGCGCCTGCTCGGCGGTGTGCACCTCGGAGGTCGTCAGGAGGTACGACACGACGCTGCCGAGCGCCGCCGACACCCCGATGCCGACGAGGACGAGGCGGTAGCCCGTCACGCCCCTGCGCCACGCCAGCAGGTAGATGCCCGCGGCGGTCAGCAGGGCGCCCGCCACCGCGACGCCGGACACCGCGGCGCCGCCGAGCCCGAACACCACGATCGCCACCACCGCGGACGCGCTCGCCCCCGAGGTGATGCCGATGACGTCGGGGCTGGCCAGCGGGTTGCGGATCAGGTTCTGGAAGAGGGAGCCTGAGAGGCCGAAGGCCACGCCTGCGCCGATCGCGGTCAGCGCGCGCGGCAGCCGCACCTTCAGCACCACGAAGCCGGAGGCCGCGTCGCCCCTGCCGGTGAGCGCGCGCACCACCTCGGGCAGCGGCACCCGGAAGTCGCCCACCGACAGGGCCGTGGACAGCAGCACCGCGAGCAGCACCACCAGGGCGGCCGCCACCAGGGCGGTGCGCCGCCTCGGGCCGGTCCGCGCCGCCCGCAGGGCGCGCACCGCTGCCGCGTCGACCCGCACGAGCGCGGGCGCCCCCGGGGCGGGGGACCGGTGCGCGCTCACAGGCCGGCCGCCCTGCTGCGCCGCACCAGCACCACGAAGACCGGCGCGCCGAGCACCGCGGTGACGATGCCGACCTGCACCTCGCCGGGCCGCGCCACCACCCGCCCGAGCGTGTCGGAGAGCAGCAGCAGCGCGGGCGCGAGCAGCGCGGCGTACGGCAGGACCCACCGGTGGTCGGGCCCGGTGAAGGACCGTACGGCGTGCGGCACGGCGAGGCCGACGAAGGCGAGCGGCCCGGCGAGCGCCGTGGCCGAGCCGCACAGCAGCACCACCGACACCGCGCACAGCACCCGGGCAGCCGTGACGTTCTGGCCGAGCCCGCGGGCCGTGTCGTCGCCCAGGGCCAGCGTGTTGAGCAGCCGCCCCGAGCCGAGCGCGCACACCGCGCCGACCGCGAGGAACGGCGCGGCCTGCCAGGCCACCGGCAGGTCGCGACCGGCGAGCGAGCCGACCTGCCAGAACCTGAACTGGTCGAAGGTGCGGGTGTCGGTGAGCAGGACCGCGTCGGTGAACGAGGCCAGCCCCGCGCTCACCGCCGCGCCCGCGAGCGCGAGCTTCACCGGCGTCGCGCCCTCGCGCCCCAGCGCCCCCACCGCGTACACCAGCACGGCGGCCGCCGCGGCACCGACGAAGCCGAACCACACGTACCCGGTGAAGGAGGTGACCTTGAAGACACTGATCCCGATCACCACCGCGAGCGCGGCCCCGGGGCTGACGCCGAGCAGTCCGGGGTCGGCCAGCGGGTTGCGCGCCAGCCCCTGCATCACGGTCCCGGAGAGGCCGAGCGCGGCCCCCGCGAGCAGCCCGATCACGGTGCGCGGCAGCCGCAGCGACGTGATGAGGACCTGGCCGGGGTCGCGTGGGTCGTGGTGGAAGACCGTGTCGAGCACGGTGTGCAGCGGCACGGACTTCGCGCCGACCGCCAGGCTCAGCGCCACCGCGGCCGCGAGCACCGCGGCCGCCGCGACAAGGCCGAGCGCGAGCGGTCCGCTGCGCGCGCCGTTCATCCGGTTCTCCTCGACGGTCCCTGTGGTGTGGATAAGGGGAGGCTAACCTGACCCATTTCGCCCCACGGCCCGCCAAGGGCCGGTTTGCGGTGGTTCCGCGGATGGCGCGATGGCGGCCCCCGGGCCAATCGATAGCGCTGGACGGACAGCGCTCTGTCCGCGGTCCCGGCCGTTCCCGAGGGGACGGGAAGGGCCGTACTGCCCTGTGTCGCACGGGGATTGGAGTCGCGGGGCGTCCGACTCGCGCCGGGCGGTGTGTTCCAGGTGTGGCAGTTCCGCGCTATCCGATGTCCGTGTGTGCCGTGGGGCCCGCCGGGGTCCGCTTAGAGTGGCCGAAGTTAGGTAAGCCTAAGTGGGGTGTGGTGGACGTCACCGCGGCCCCCGCCTCCCGGAGGTTCCCATGCCCCTGCCGTCCACGACGCCCACGCCGCGGGCCGCGGCACCCACCCGCCGCCGCCTGCTCGGTGCCACCGCGGGAGCCGTCTCCCTCATGGCGCTCGCCGCCTGCGGGGGCAAGGACGCCGGCACGCACAGCGGCGGCGGGAAGTCCGGGTCGGCACCCGGCACCCGCACTGTCGACTCGGCCAAGGGTCCCGTCCGCGTCCCCGCGCGTCCCCGGCGCGTCGTCGCCATCAACGACTTCCCGATGTCCGCCATGTTCGACCTCGGCCAGACCCCCGCAGGGGTCTTCGACGCGGGCGAGGAGTACGTGCCCGAGCGCGACCTCGCCCGCTGGCGCGCCGTCCCCAAGGTGTCCGACGGCGTCGGCGGCGCCGTCCAGGTCGAGAAGGTCGCCGCGCTCCGCCCCGACCTGATCATCGGCATCGACGCCCAGCAGAACCTGCCCTACGACCAGCTCAGCGACATCGCCCCCACCGTGCTGCTGCCCTTCTCCAAGTCCGCGGCGCCCTGGCGGGACATGTCCGTGCAGACTGCAGGCGTCCTCGGCGTGCCCGCCGCGCTCGACGCCCTCAAGAAGCGCTACGCCCAGCGCACGGCCGCCCTGCGGAAGACGTACGCCGACGTCCTCGCCCGCACCCGCTGGGACCTGCTCCAGGGCGGGTTCGACGAGGGCCAGTGGTGGCTGTACGGGCACGGCTCGCCGATCGGCGGCATCCTCGCGGACGCCGGCGCCCGGTTCGCCACGGCGAGCACCCGCCTCGCGGTGCAGCAGTCCGTCTCCTACGAGCTCGTCACCAGCAGACTCGCCGACGCCGACGCGCTGTTCTACTACACGACCAACGACGGCAGGCCCGCCAACCTCGGCCCGAAGCTGTTCGCGCAGCAGGCGTTCGCGCGGCTTCCCGCCACCCGCGCGCACCGCCTCTTCGGCAGCGAGTACTTCCTGCCCGGCGGGTTCGAGGACGCCCTCGCCGCGCTCGACGACTTCGAGTCCGCGCTGAAGAAGCTGAAGGCGGCATGAGGCGCGGCCGTGCGCCCGGCCTGCCGCCCGGGGCCGCGGCGGTCGCGTCAGCGCGCGCCGCGGTCGCCCGCGGCGAAGTACGCGCCGGGCGTGCGGCCGGTCTCCGCCCGGAACGCCGCCACGAACGAGCTCGGCGTCGTGTACCCCACCTGCCGCGCCACCGCGGCCAGCGGCCGGTTCGCCGCCATGTGCTCGAGCCCGGCCCGCAGCCGCACCCGGGTGCGCCAGCGACCGAAGGAAAGACCCGTCTGCGCGCTGAACAGCCGGGCCAGCGTCCGGGCGCTCGCGCCCACGTCCCGTCCCCACTCGGCGAGCGCCCGCGGGTCGGCGGGCGAGGCGATCAGTGCGTGCGCGACCCGCAGCGCCCGCTCGTCCGTCGGCATCGGGACCTCGATCGTCGTCACGCCGACCGGCCGCAGCAGGTCGAAGAGGACCGCCTCGGCCCGGCGGCGCGGCCCCTGCTCCAGGTCGGGGTCGCCGAGGTGCGGTATGAGCTCGCGCAGCAGCGGGCCGACCGAGACGACCGTGGGCCGGGTCCAGCGGACGGGGCACCGCTCGGGCAGCAGGTACACGCTGCGCATCAGCGCGGGGCGGGTGGCGGTCGTGGCGTGCGGGACCCCCGCGGGGATCCACAGCGCGAGCGTCGGCGGCAGCACCCACTCGTGCTCCTCCACGTCCACGCCGAGTACGCCGGCCGACGCCCACACCAGCTGGTGGACATCGTGCTCGTGCTCGTCGAAGTGCTGGCCGCGCGGCATGTCGAAGTTGATGACGCGCAGGGCGTCACCGGAGGCGTGGTGCGCGTCCCGCCCCCCGCCGCCCGTGCGGCGCGCGGCGGGGACCCGGGCCGGGTCGGGGGGTCCCGCCGGCGCCGCGGCCGCACGGGCGCCCCGGCCGGCCACCGCGCCGCGGGCGTGCGCCGGTGCGTCCTGCTGTCCTGCGTGTCCGTTGAGCGACATGAAACGGCACTGTATCGCCTGTTGGCCAGTGCCGTGCCGCCGATAGGCTCCCTCCCGGGTGCTCCGCGCCCCCGGCCGGCCCGCCAGGTCCGGCAGACCGCGGCTGCCGGGCGGCCCGTGCCCCGCGCACGCAGGCAGCACCGGCGGCCCACCGCCCCCACGTCCCCGGAGAGGTGACCCCCCAGCATGTCCGACGCCCCGGCCGGCCACGAACCCGACCGCCCGCCGTCCGCGGCCGAGCGGCCGCCGGGCCCCGACGCGCTGCTCCTCGCCACCGCGCGCTCGCTGCGCGGCAAGCTCTCCTTCGCCGCCCTGCTCGCCTGCACCCACCAGGCGGGCGAGGCGCTCGTGCCGGTCCTCGTCGGCGTCGTCGTGGACCGCGCCGTGGACGGCGGGAGCGTCCACGAGCTCGTCCTCTGGCTCGGCGTGCTCGCCCTCGACTTCCTCGGGCTCTCCCTCTCCTTCAGGTTCGGTTCGCGCTCCGCGATCCTCTCCTCGGAACAGGCCGCGCACGATCTGCGGGTGCGGGCGGCGAGCCGCCTCCTCGCCCCCGGCAGCGCCACCGATCCCGGGATCCGCGGCCGTACCCCCGGCGAGCTGCTGTCCGTGGCGACCTCGGACGCCCAGCGCGTCGGCCAGTTCAACGCCGGCCTCGTCGTCACGGCGGGCGCCGTCGTGGCGCTGGTGCTCGCCGCGGTCCTGCTGCTGCGGATGTCGCTCGGGCTCGGCCTCCTCGTCGTCATCGGCACGCCCGCCGTCCTCCTCGGCATGAACAGGCTCGGCCGCCCGCTGGAGCGCAGGGGCGCCGCCGAGCAGGCCGCGGCGGCACGCGCCGCGGGCACGGCCGTCGACCTCGTCGCCGGGCTGCGGGTGCTCAAGGGGCTGCGGGCCGAACGCCCCGCCTACGCGCGGTACGTGGCGGTCAACGGCGCCAGCCTGCGCGCCACCCTCTCCGCGGCGCGCTCCGAGGCACTCCTCGACGGCGTGGCGCTGCTGCTCGCCGGGGCCCTCGTCGCCGCCGTCGCCCTGGTCGCAGGGCGGCTCGCGCTCACCGGATCCATCAGCCTCGGCGACCTGATCGCCTGCGCGGGCCTGTGCCAGTTCCTGATCGGGCCCACCCAGACGCTGATGTCGTTCGGACCCGACCTCGCCCGTGCCCGCGCCTCCGCAGGCCGGATCGCCGTGCTGGTCCCCGACCCCGGCAGCCCCGCGACCGCCCACGCCGCCGGGCCGACGGCGACCACCCACGACGGTCCAGGGGGCCAGGAGCCGCAGGACGCCCCGGGGCAGGCACCACCCGACACTCCCGGCGCACTGTCCCTGCGCGGCGTCGCCACGGGCCACCTGCGCGGGGTGTCGCTCGACATCGCGCCGGGCGAGCACGTCGGCGTCGTCGTGCCCGACCCCGCGGCCGCCGAGGAGCTGATGGGCTGCCTCAACGGGGAGCGGCCACCCGAGTCAGGCACCGTCGCGCTCGACGGCACGCCGCTGTCCGACCTGCCGCTGGAGAGCGCGCGCGCCGCCGTCCTGGTCGCGCCGCACCACCCGTACCTCTTCGACGGCAGCGTCGCCGACAACCTGCGCATCCCCGGCAGGGCGGGCGACACCACCCCCGCGGACGAGGCCGACAGGCGCGCGCTCGCCGCGGCGGCGGCCGACGAGGTCGTCGACGCGCTGCCGGACGGCGCCCGTACCCGGATCGGCGAACAGGGGGCCTTCCTCTCCGGCGGCCAGCGCCAGCGCGTCGCGCTCGCCCGTGCCCTGCGCGCCGATCCGCCCGTACTCGTCCTGCACGACCCCACCACCGCGGTGGACTCCGTGACGGAGGCGCGGATCGCCGACGGCGTCCGCGCGCTGCGCCCCGGGCGCACCACCGTCGTCGTGACCTCGTCGCCGACCCTGCTCGCCGCCTGCGACCGGGTCGTCCTGCTGACCGGCGGCGCGGTCGCCGCCACCGCGCCGCACGCCAGCCTCGCCGCGTCCCACGCGGACTACCGCGCGGCGGTGTTCGCATGAGCGACGTCGTCAGGGAACTGCTCCCCACCGCGACCGGGGCGCGCACCCGCCGCGCCGCCGTCGAACTGCTCGCACGCCACCGGTGGCTCACCCTCCTCACCGTGGCCGTCTTCGCGGGCGGCGCGGCGGCGGGGCTCGTCGCGCCCTTCGCCCTCGGCAGGATCGTCGACGCCGTGACCGAACGGCAGGGCTCGGGCGCCGTCACCGCGGCCGCCGCGGTGCTGCTCGCGGGGGCGCTCGCCCAGGCGGCGCTGGGCGCCGCGGGCGACGCGCTCAGCGCGCAGGTCGGCGAGAGCGCGCTCGCCAGGCTCCGCGAGCGCGTCATCGCCCGCGCCTTCGCGCTGCCGGCCCAGCGCATCGAGGAGGCGGGCGCCGGCGACCTCGCCGCCCGCATCGGCGACGACTCCTCCCTCGTCGCCGCCGCCCTGCGCAACGTCCTGCCGAAGGTCACCTCCGCCTCGCTGACCATCGTCTTCACCCTGCTCGGCCTCACCGCGCTCGACTGGCGCTTCGCCGTCGCCGGGCTGTGCGCCGTGCCCGTACAGGCGGCGACGCTGCGCTGGTACCTGCGGACGTCGACCCCGCTGTACGCGGCGCAGCGCGTCGCGGGCGGCGAGCGGTCCCGGCAGATCCTGGAGTCCGTGTCGGGCGCCCCCGCCGTACGGGCCTTCCGGCTGAGCCGGGAGCACACCGGCAGGGTCGCGGAGCGCTCCTCCCAGTCGGTGGACTACGCGGTGCGCGCCGCCGTGCTGCGGTCCCGCTTCTTCGGCCGTCTCAATGTGGCCGAGTACGTCGGGCTCGCGCTGATCCTCGTGGCCGGCTACGCCCTCGTGCACACGGGCGCCGCCCGGGTCGGCGAGGCCACAGCGGCCGCGCTGATGTTCACCCGGCTCTTCGACCCGGTCAACGTCCTGCTGGCACTCGCAGGCACCGCCCAGGAGGCGGCCGCGGGCCTCGCCCGCCTGGTCGGCGCCGCGGACCTGGCCCCCGCGACGGGCGCGGACGCCGCGCCCGGCGCGGAGGGCGCGCGAGGCGCGGTGAGCGCCGACGGCCCGGGAAGCGCGGTCGGCGCGGTAGGAGCCGAAGGCCCTGCGGCCACGGGGGCCGCCGCGGGCCCCGCGGACGCCCAGGCCGCCGCGGCCACTCCGGGGGCCCCGGGCAAGCCGCCCGCCGTGCTGGCGCGGGGCATCACCCACGACTACCGCCCAGGCCATCCGGTGCTGCGCGGTGTGGACCTGCGGATCGCGCCGGGGGAGCAGGTCACGCTGGTCGGGCCGAGCGGCGCGGGCAAGTCCACGCTCGCCCGGATCGTCGCGGGCGTACACCCGCCGACCGGGGGAGCGGTGGAGATCGAGCCCGGGGCGGGCGCGGAGCACGCGTCGGCCGTGAGCGAGGGGCCCACGGTCCTCCTGCTCGATCAGGACACCCATGTCTTCGCCGGGACGCTCGCCGAGAACCTGCTCCTCGCAAGGCCCGGCGCGCCGGCCTCCGCGCTGCGCGCCGCGCTCGACAGGGCGGGCGCGCTCGCCTGGGCCGAGGCCCTGCCCGAGGGTCTTGAGACCGTGGTCGGATCGGGCGGCGCCGGCCTCACCGCCGTACAGGCGCAGCAGCTCGCGCTCGCCCGGCTCGTCCTCGCGGACCCGCCCGTCGCGGTGCTCGACGAGGCGGCGGCCGAGGCGGGCAGCGCCGGTGCGCGGCAGCTCGCGGCCGCGGCGCGCGAGGTGCTGAGGGGCCGCACCTCGCTCGTGGTGGCGCATCTGCTCGACCAGGCCGTCACCGCGGACCGGGTGGTCGTGCTCGAAGGCGGCAGGATCGCCGAGGAGGGCACCCCCGACGAGCTGGCCGCGTCCGGCGGCCGGTACGCCGCGCTGTGGGCGGCCTGGTCGAGCCGCGGCGCCCCCGCCCCCGCGCTGCCGGAGCAGCGCGCGGCGGGGCAGGCGGAGCCCGGGGCGGGCGCAGCCCCGCCCGGCGCCTGAGGCCCCGGCCTGTGCCACCCGCACGCCCTGGGCCGTGCGGGTGGCGACCGCCGGGTAGGCGTTTCCGCCCGTCGATGAGGGGGACCCGATGGTGGTGACTGCTGCGCCCACGACGGAGGTAGGAACGTGACCGAGGTACCGGCCATCACCCTCAACAACGGTGTCCGCATTCCCCAACTGGGCTTCGGAGTCTTCCAGATCCCGCCCAAGGACACCCGGGCCGCGGTCCTGAAGGCCCTGGAGACGGGCTACCGCCATATCGACACGGCGCAGATGTACGGGAACGAGAAGGAGGTCGGCCAGGCGGTCAGGGACTCCGGGCTCGACCGCACCGAGATCTTCGTCACCAGCAAGCTGGACAACGACGCGCACGACCCGGAGAGCGCGAAGGCCGCCTTCCGGCGGACTCTCGAAACCCTCGACATCGGCCATGTCGACGCCTTCCTGATCCACTGGCCGCTGCCCAAGGCCGGCGACTTCGTGGAGACCTGGCTCGCGCTCGAGGAGATGTACCGCGCGGGCGACGTCAACGCGATCGGCGTGTCGAACTTCCAGGTCCACCACCTGCGCAGGCTGCTCGACGGGTCCACGATCGTGCCCGCGCTCAACCAGATCGAGATCCACCCCTACCTGACCCAGCAGGAGCTGCGCGCCTTCGGCGCCGAGCACGACATCGCGACCGAGGCATGGTCCCCGATCGCCCAGGGCCTCGTCCTCGACGACCCGGTGATCACGTCGATCGCGGAGCGGCTCGGCAAGACGCCCGCGCAGGTCACGCTCCGCTGGCACATCGACAGGGGCGACATCGTCTTCCCGAAGTCCGTGACACCGAAGCGGATCGAGGAGAACTTCGACCTGTTCGACTTCGCGCTGAGCGAGGACGACATGGCCCAGATCACCGCGCTCAACAGGGACGAGCGGACCGGCTTCGACCCGGACACATTCAACGGCTAACGCGGGCGGCGCGGCCCGCACGCCGCAGGGGGTGTATGGAGGTCCGACCAATGGGTCGGGCCTCCTTTTTGGCGCGCCCTGAATGCCGTTGACACAGACGGAACTTGGCAGTCTGCTACCGTCGCGTACTCCCTTGACGGCCCGATACCTCCGATGTTCACTGCGTGTAGTGCACCTGTCATCCCGCCTGTCGCCGTACGTGGGAGTGCCACACGATGAGATCCCCCCGCCTGCTCGCCGCGCTGCTCGCCGCCCTCTGCGTGTCGGGCGGCCTGGCCGCCCTGCCGTCCGCCTCGGCGGCGCCCGCCGCCGCGGCCGACGTCGCGTTCGACCCCGGGACCGGGGCGCTCGACGTCGACTACGCGCACTACCTCTCCCGGCACGACATCGTCTACAACGAGCCCGAGACCGACCCGGGCCGCGGGCTCACCGTGGGCAACGGCCGCGTGGGCGCCATGGCGTGGGCGCAGAACGGCCTCTCGCTCCAGGTCTCCGGCGTCGACGCGTCCGAGCAGAGCGTCTTCGGCGCGGGCGACCTCGGCCTCGCCACCACCCCCGCCATGGACAGCGGCTACCGCACCTACCAGCAGCGCCTCTCGCTGTACGACGGGACGCTCACCACGAAGTACGACGGCGACCGCACCGTCACCGTGATGGGCGAGGCCGGCTCCGAGGTCATGGGCATCCATGTGGAGGACGCGCGCACCGACGTCTCCGCCGTCACCCTCGACCTCGGCCTGTGGGACGTCAGCAAACTCGCCAACAGCGGCGACGTGCCCGACCTGGACACCTGGAAGACCGTCTCCGCCTACGCCGATGCCGACAGCGCGGGCATCAGCCGCGGCCAGGCCGACCCGAACGGCTTCGGCTACACACTGGCCGCGACCGTCGAGGGCGCGCCGTTCACCGCGAAGGTGGTGGACGGGCGCACCGTGCGGCTGACCATCACCCCCTCGTCCAGCTACACCGTCTGGTTCACGTCGAGCAGCAGGCTCGACGCGCCGGGCCACGACTCGCTCACCCAGGCGAAGAAGGCCCTGGGATCGGTGCGGTCCGCCGGGTACGCGAAGGCGCTCGCCGGCTACCTGGACTGGTGGCACGCGTTCTGGCAGAAGTCCTTCGTGCAGTACGCCAACGCCTCGGGCGACGCGGACTACCTGGAGAACGTGTACTACCTCGCCACCTACCTGATCGCGGCGGGCGGCCAGGGCAATTACCCGTTCCACTTCATCAACGGCGTCTTCCGCGCCACCGGCGACGACACCAAGTGGTCCAACGCGTACTGGTACTGGAACCAGCGGGACGTGTACCACTCCTTCCTCGCCTCCGGCCACGCCGACATGACCGCCACGTTCAACAACCTGTACAGCAGGAACGCCGCCGCGCTGAAGGCGTACACGAGAACCCGCTACGGCGTCGAAGGGCTGTGGGTGCCGGAGACCATGGGCTGGGACGGCAACGCCCGCGGTACGGTGAACAGCGACTACACCAAGAACATCCTCTCCACCGGCACCGAGGCGGCGGAGAGCATGTACGCGCAGTACCAGTACACCGACGACACCGCGTATCTGCGCGACACCGCCTACCCGTTCATGCGCGACGTCGCCGTCTTCTACACGAAAATGCTCTCCAAGGACGCCTCGGGCACGTACTACATGGCGAACTCCAACGCCCACGAGACGTACTGGAACGTGCGGAACGCCATCACCGACCTCGCCGCCGTGCGCAGCCTCTTCCCCGCCGCCGTCGCCGCCGCGAGGCGGCTCGGCAGGGACGCCGACCTCGCGGCCCGGTGGCAGGACGTGCTCGACCACCTCGTCGCGTACCCCTCGGACACCGCGAAGGACACCTATCTGCCGCACACCCCGCCGCTCGCGCAGACCCGCAACGACGAGAACGTCGCCTCGGAACTTGTCTGGCCCTACGGCGTCACGGGCATCGGCTACCCCGACCGGCCAAAGGCCGTCGACACCTGGAACGCGCGCCCCTTCCCCTACGACAACGTGTGGGCCAACGACGCGATCCAGGCCGCCAGGCTCGGCCTCGGCGACCAGGCGTACGACGGCATGAAGAAGATGCTGCAGAAGTACCAGAACTTTCCCAACGGGCTCACCGCCAACACCAACGGCGTCTTCGAGTACCTCGGCGTCAACCTCTCCGCGATGAACGAGTCCCTGCTCCAGTCGTACAACGGCAAGATCCGGGTCTTCCCCGCGATCCCCTCCGACCCCTCCTTCACCGGCAGGTTCACCCTGCGGGCGAGCGGCGGCTTCACCGTCAGCGCGGAGCGCGCAGCCGGCGAGACCGCGTACGTCGGCATCCGCAGCCTGTACGGCAACAGCACCACCGTCGTGAACCCCTGGGGCACCCAGCAGGTGCGGGTGCGCAGGCTCTCCGACAACGCGGTCCTGCAGACCACCAGTGCCGCCGAGTTCACCCTGGACACCGCGAAGGACACCGGGTACGTCGTCGAGCGCACCGCCAAACCGCTCGGCGACTACGGGCACACGACGCTCACCGGCACCGCCAACCAGGGCGTGAAGACCCTGGGCGGCACCGCGTCGTCACTCGGTGTCGGCGCGGCACCGGCCCCGGCGGCAGCCGCCCGCAGGGCCGCGCGGTAGCGGCGTCCCACCGCGGAGAGGGGGCGGGGGCCCGACAAGGCCCCCGCCCCTCTCGCCGTCCTACACCGTCATCCAGCCGAGCACCGGCGTGGACTGGAGGTACACCAGCACGCACATGAACGCCAGGAACACCACCGACCAGACCACGACCCGGCGGAAGATGATGCCCTCCTTGCCCTGCATCCCCACGGCGGACGCCGCGATCGCCAGGTTCTGCGGCGAGATCATCTTGCCCAGCACGCCGCCCGACGAGTTGGCCGCGGCCATCAGGGTGGGGGAGAGGCCCGCCTGGTGCGCGGCGGTGACCTGGAGCGCGCCGAACAGCGAGTTGGAGGAGGTGTCCGAGCCGGTCACCGCCGTGCCGAGCCAGCCGAGGACCGGCGAGAGGAGCGCGAAGAAGCCGCCGGCTCCCGCCACCCACAGGCCGAGCGTGGTGGTCTGGCCCGACTCGTTCATGATGAAGCCGAGGCCGAGCACCAGCATCACCGTGAGGATCGCGTACTTCAGCTGGTCCAGCGTCCGGCCGTACGCTCTGAGGGCCCGCAGCGGTCCCACGCCGAGCAGTGCCATGGTGACCAGGCCCGCGATCAGCAGCAGACTCCCGGCCGCCGAGAGGAAGTTGAGCTTGAACGTCGTCGCGACCGCGTCGCCCGCCGCGTTGGTGACGTGCAGTCCAGGCCAGTCGACGATCCGGGTGACGGACTCGATGCCCGTGCCGGAACGGCCGACGCCCGTCGGCGGTGTGCCCTGGATCGCAGGAACCCGGGTCGCCAGCACGAACACCACGATGATCACCAGATAGGGCGCGTACGCCCGGAAGACGTCGAGCGGCGCGTCACGCCGCCGCGCCTCGTGCGCACCGCCGGCGGCCGGGCCGGAGGCACCGGGGGCGGTCCCGGGCGCCTCGTCCCGCGCGCCGGCGGCGCCCTCGTGGTACGTCTCGGCAGGACGCCACACCCTGGTCAGCGCGACCACCGCGAGGGCGGCGGCCAACGAGGCGACGATGTCGGCGAGTTGGACCGACCAGAAGTTCGCGGACAGGTACTGGAACACACCGAAGACCACACCGGCGACCAGCGCGGGCAGCCAGGTCTGCCGCAGTCCCTTCCTGCGGTCCACGATGAACACCAGGGCGAGCGGCACGAACACCGAGAGCACCGGCGTCTGCCGGCCCACCATCGCCCCCAGGTCGTCGAGCGGCAGGCCCGTCACCCCGGCGAGCGTGGTGACGGGCACGGCGATCGCGCCGAACGCCACCGGTGCGGTGTTGGCGACCAGGGTCACCGTCGCCGCCTTCAGCGGTGTGAAGCCCAGCGCCATCAGCATCACGGAGCTGATGGCGACCGGTGTGCCGAACCCGGCAAGCGCCTCCATCAGCGCCCCGAAGCAGAAGGCGATGATGATCGCCTGCACCCGCTGGTCGTCGCTGACGGAAGCGAACGACCTGCGCAACACGTCGAAGTGGCCCGTCGCCACGGTGAGGTTGTAGACAAAGATGGCGTTGATGACGATCCACATGATCGGGAAGAAGCCGTTGGCGGCACCCAGCGCGCCGCTGTTCAGCGCGTCGCCCGTCGGCATGCCGTACGCGGCGACGGCGATCACCACGGCGACGGCGGTGGAGATCAGGGACGCCAGCCAGGCCCGCATCCGCACCACACCGAGCAGGACGAACAGCACGAGCAGCGGGAGTACGGCGACCAGCGACGACCAGCCGACCGAGTCGGCTATCGGACGGTAGTTCTGTTGGTAGGCGGCAAGCAGCACGGTGCACCCCTTATCGGACGGCGGGGAAACCTGCGGCCCCGGCGCCGGGACACACCACCGGGGAGATCCTTCAGCGGTGCCGGGCGCTACTCCGGCGCACCCCCTCGCGGCGGTCGCGCGCCCGCGGGCCGCACGGGCGGCAGCGCCGTGCCCGGCCCGTCGAGCGCCCGCGCGAGCACCCGCTCCACCGGCACACCGCGGATCGAGGCGTCGAGCACCTGCACGGTGTGCGCGACCGGCATCCGCTCGCCCATGCCCGCGAGGGTCGTCGCCACCTGCATCCAGCAGCCGGGGTTGGCGGTCACCATGAGGTCGGCGCCGGTCGCGAGGACCGCGCGCGCCTTGCGCGCACCGAGCTCGGCCGCGGGCTCCGGGTGCAGCAGGTTGTACGTGCCCGCGCTGCCGCAGCAGATCTCCGCCTCCGCGAGCTCCCTCAGCTCGACGCCCGGCACCCCGCGCAGCAGCCGCCGCGGCTGGTCGCGCACCCGCTGGGCGTGCGCCAGATGGCAGGCGTCCTGGTAGGCGACGGCCATCGGCAGCGGATGGCGCTCGGCCACCGGTCCGAGCTCGTCGAGGAGTTCGGTGATGTCGCGGACCTTCGCCGCGAGCGCCGCGGCACGCTCGGGCCAGCCGGGCTCGTCGCGCAGCAGGTGCGCGTACTCCTTGAGGTGCGAGCCGCAGCCGGCCGCGTTGACCACCACGGCGTCCACTCCGGCCCCGTCCCGCGCGCCCTCGAAGGCCTCGATGACGCGCTTGGCGAACCCCAGCGCCTCGGGTTCCCGGCCCGCGTGCGCGGAGAGCGCGCCGCAGCAGCCCTGCCCCTGCGGCACCACGACCTCGCAGCCCTCCGCGGCGAGCACCCGGGCCGTCGCCGCGTTGACGTCGGGGAAGAACGCGCCCTGCACGCACCCCGTCAGCAGCCCCACGGTGGCGCGGCGCGCGCCGCGCGCCGGGACGCACGGCGGCAGCGGGCGGGTCCTGCCCAGCTTCGGCGCGAGCGACTCCATCGCCCGCAGCGGCCCCGGCAGCCGGTCGAGCAGCCCCGACCTGGCGAGCAGCCGTCCGAGCCCGGCGGCCTGGTACGCGCGCAGCGGCCCCCGCAGCGCCCGCAGCCTGCGCGGGTACGGGAACACCGCGAACACCGCCTCCCGCAGCAGGCGTTCGGACCGCGGCCGCTCGACGCGCCGCTCCAGCTGCGCCCGCGTCGCCTCGATCAGCTTGTCGTACTGCACCCCGGAGGGGCAGGCCGTCACGCACGCCATGCAGCCGAGGCACTGATCGAGGTGGCGGACGCTGCTCGCGCCGAACGCGTCGCCTTCGAGCGCGCCCTTCATGATGTCGATCCGGCCGCGCGGGCTGTCCATCTCCTCGCCCCACAGCACGTACGTCGGGCACGTCGGCAGGCAGAAGCCACAGTGCACGCAGTCCCCGACGAGCGCGGCGTCCGGCGGGTGGTGGGCGTCGAACGGCCCGTCGGGCGGCGGCCCGCTGCCCGGCATGCCGAGCCCCACGGTCGCCGAGGCGGCGGTCGCGGCGATCGGCCCGCCCTGCCCGACGGACAGCGGCCCCCGCGCCCCCACCACCTCCGCAGCCGCCCGGTCGGCGGCCCGCACAGCCCCACTCCGCCCCCCGCTCCGGGCGCGCTCCTGTTCCGCCGGGCCCCGGGCGCCATCCGCCGCGTCGTCCCGCGCGACCGGGCCCCGGCCATGATCCTGTCCCGCCGCCGGGCCGGGCCCGCCGTCCTGTTCCGCCGGGTCGCGGTCCTCGGGCGGTTCGGGTGACATCGCCATTCAGAGCCCTCCGAGCAGACGGCCGGGCGACAGGCGCCGCGCCGGGTCGAACTGGTCCTTCACCCGTGTCATCAGGCCGAACGAGTCGGCCACAGGCCCCCAGTGGGCCGCCGCGTCCAGCGGCTCCGGCGCGGCCAGCACCACGGCGGAGCCGTCGTACGGGGCGAGCGCCGCGCGCAGCGCGCCCAGATCCGTGTCCGCGTCGACCGCCGCGTACGCCACCCCCGTGCACGCGGATGCCGTGCCGGACGCTCCCTCGGGCAGCGCGGCGAGCACGGCGGCGAGCGCCGCCGGCTCGTACGCGAGCCGCAGCACCAGCGGGCCCGCAGGCCTGCGGCCGAACCACCCGGGCACGGCCGGCAGTTCGCTCCCGCCGCCCAGCAGCGCGCGCGCCTGCGCCGACTGCGCCCGCACGGACGCCTCGATCGACTCGAACAGCAGCACAAGATCACCGCCGCCGCCCGGCGCGAACCGCAGCTCCACCGCGCTCGGCGTGAGCGTCGAGCGGGCCACGAGCCCCGCGAGCCTGCCCGCCTCCGCCGGGCCGGCGACGGGCACGGACACCGCGCCCGCGGCCCGCGGCAGCGGATGCAGCCGCCACACCGTCGACACCACGACGCCGAGCCCGCCGTGCGCGCCCGTGTAGAGCTTGCCGAGGTCGTAGCCCGCGACGTTCTTGACGACCTTTCCGCCCGAGCGGGCGAGCGTGCCGTCGGCGCGGGCCACCGTCACCCCGATCAGCAGGTCGCGCACCGTGCCGTAGCGCAGCCGGCGCGGGCCCGAGGCGTTCGCCCCGACGATCCCGCCGAGCGTGGCGCCCTCCTCCGGCGGGTCGAGCGCCAGCATCTGGCCGTGACCCGCGAGGTGCCGCTGGAGCGCGCCGAGCGTGACCCCGGCCTCCGCGACCACCACCAGGTCGCCCGGCTCGTGCGCCACGATCCGGTCGAGCCCCGTGGTGCGCAGCAGCACGTCGCAGGAGGCGGGGCGCGCCGCCCAGCCCGTCTTCGTGGCCGCGCCGACCGGCACCACGCTGCCGCCGGTCGACCGGAGCACCTCGGCGACCTCGTCGGCGGTGGCCGGCGCCACCACCTCGGCGGGCACCACGCCGCCGACCGCGTCCTCGGCGCCGCCGCGCACGGACGCCACCTCAGAACACCTCGCCGAGAGCCGGGTCGTGGGCATCACGCGCGGTGCGGGCGCCGGGCCGCTCCCCGCACAGCCGCGGCGTGGGGAACAGCTTGCCCGGGTTGGCGAGCCCCGTGGGGTCGAAGGCGCACCGCACCAGCTGCATCGTGTCGAGGTCCGCCTCGGTGAACTGCCGCGCCATGCGGCTCCGCTTCTCCACGCCGACGCCGTGTTCGCCCGTGATCGAGCCGCCGAGCTCCACGCACAGGTCGAGGATGGCGAACCCCAGCTCCTCCGCCTTCTCCGCCGCGCCCGGCTCGGTGTCGTCGAAGAGGATCAGCGGATGGAGGTTGCCGTCGCCCGCGTGGAAGACGTTGGCGACCCGCACCCCGGCGTCGTCGGCGAGCCGCCCGATCGCGGCGAGCACCTCGGGCAGCCGGGTGCGGGGGATCACGCCGTCCTGCACGTAGTACGCGGGACTGATCCGGCCCACGGCGGCGAACGCGGACTTGCGGCCCCGCCACATCAGCGCCCGCTCGGCGTCGTCCCGCGCGTTCCGCGTCTCGAACGCGCCCCGCGCGCCCGCGATCTCCTCGACCTGCCGGAACTGCTCGTCGACCTCGGAGCGCGGCCCGTCGAGCTCGATCACCAGCACCGCGACGGCGCCGTCCGGATAGCCGCACTGCACGGCGGCCTCCGCCGCCTCGATCGCCAGCGCGTCCATCATCTCGATCGCCGCCGGCAGGATGCCCGCCGCGATGATGTCGCTGACCGTGCCCGCCGCGTCCGCCACCGAGTGGAAGCCGACGAGCATGGTCCGCACGGTCTCCGGCGCCTGGATGGTGCGCACGGTCACCCGCGTGGCCACGCCGAGGGTGCCCTCGCTGCCGACGAACGCGCCGAGCAGGTCGAGGCCGGGGTGCTCGGGCGCGGTGCCGCCGAGGTGCACCACCTCGCCGTCCGGCAGCACCACTTCTGCGCCCGTCACGTGGTTGACGGTGAACCCGTACTTGAGGCAGTGCGCGCCGCCCGCGTTCTCCGCGACGTTGCCGCCGATCGAGCAGACCTGCTGGGAGGACGGGTCGGGCGCGTACGCCTGCCCGTAAGGTGCCGCTTCGCGCGTCACCCACAGATTGACGACACCCGGCTCCGCGACCACCCGCGCGTTGTCGGGGTCGACGGAGACGATCTCCCGCAGCCGGGACAGCACGATCAGCACCCCGTCGGCGACGGGCATCGCGCCGCCCGACAGGCCTGTGCCGCTGCCCCGCGCCACGAACGGCACGCCCTCGCGCGCGCACATCCGCACGGTCTCCACCACGTCGTCCCGGCTCCCCGCGAGCACCACGACCGCGGGCCGCACCCGGAAGGTGGCGAGGCCGTCGCACTCGTATGTGCGCACCTGGGCCGGGTCGGTGAGCACCCGGTCGGCGCCGATCAGCGCGCGCAGCCGCTCCGCGAGACGCAGCGCGCGTGGCGCCCGTCCGCCGGGGGCCTCGGCCCGCGCCAGGTGCTGACTCATCGCGTCTCCTCGTCGCTCGGGTGACCGCCCGCCGCGGCCGGACGGCGGCCCCGGTCCTCGCGAGGTCCACTGTCCTGCGCCTCACCCCTCCTGTCCCGGTGCCCCGGCCGTGGCTGCGGCGGATCACCGCACCGACGCAGTACGGGAGCGTCACGCGCCCGCACCGCCTCGACGGCGACTACCGAATACCGGTAGCTGGCTACCGGATGCCGGAAGAATGCAACTGCGGCGTTGGGGTGTCAAGAGTCCTGGCACGCTCCCCCCTCTGCACGGGCTCCCCGCAGCTTTCCCCGCGGCCCGCCCCCTGACGCCCCGTCACCGCCGCCTGGGCGGGCGCAACGGGCGGGACCCCAGGGGCCGAGGGTGCGACGAGCCCCCGGCGGTGCGCCGGTGAGCCCCCGCGCCGCCCTGCCCCCGGCTGCCGTCCCGCGGACCGTCGGGAACGTGAGCGAGTGGGAGCGCGCCTGCGCGGGCTGCGGTCGGCGGTTCGCGGCAGAGGAACTGGCCGAGATGGACGACGACACCTACCAGTGCGAGCGCTGCCTCGAACAGCTCGCGCTCGACCACCTGGTCCCCGAGCGCGCTCCGGAGCGGGACGACGGGCCCACCAGGCCGCTCGGCGACCCTGGCGAGTCGGGCCGGGGCGCCGGGCCGGGCCGCGGCACGGCGGCCTGACCCGCGCGCCCACGGCCCCACAGCGCCGCGCGCGGCCCCGGCCCCGCGCGCCCGCGGCCCCTCAGGCCCCTCAGCCCCCTCAGGCGCCGAGGAAGGCGGCGAGCCCGGCGAGCAGCCGGTCCACGTCCTGCGTGTCGTTGTACGGCGCGAGCCCGACGCGCAGCCCGCCCGTGTCGCCGAGGCCCAGCCTGCGGGACGCCTCCAGCGCGTAGAACGACGCGGCGGGCGCCGCGACGTCGCGCTCCGCCAGGAACCGGTAGGCGTCCGCGGCGTCCCGCCCCTCGAACGTCATCAGCAGCGTCGGCGTGCGGTCGGCCGCGCGCGAGTGCACCGTGAGGCCGGGCAGGGCCGCGAGCCCCGCCTCGATCCGGGTGCGCAGCACCTCCTCGTGGCCTTCGAGTGCCGCGAGCGAGCGGGCGATGCGCTCCCTGCGCGTCCCGCCGCCTCCGCCGCTCGCGAGCCCGGCGAGGAAGTCCACGGCCGCCTCGGCGCCCGCCAGCAGCTCGTAGGGCAGGGTCCCCAGCTCGAAGCGCTCGGGCACCGCGTCCGACGACGGCAGCAGCTTGTCGGGCCGCAGCTGCGCGAGCAGCTCGGGCGAGCCGGCGAGCACGCCGAGGTGCGGCCCGAGGAACTTGTACGCGGAGCAGACGTACGTGTCGGCGCCGAGGGCTTCGAGGTCCACCAGCGCGTGCGCGGTGTGGTGCACGCCGTCCACGTGCAGCAGGGCACCCGCCGCGTGCACCGCCCCGGCGATCCGCGCCACCGGCGGCCGGGTGCCGATCAGGTTGGAGGCGGCCGTCACCGCCACGAGGCGGGTGCGCCGGGTGAGGACCGCCGCCACGTCCTCCTCCGTCAGCTCGCCGGTCGCCGGGTCGAAGTCCGCCCACCGCACGACGGCGCCCGCCGCCGCGGCGGCCTGCACCCACGGCCGGATGTTCGCGTCGTGGTCCAGCCGGGTGACGACCACCTCGTCGCCCGGCTCCCAGGTCTTCGCCAGCGTCCTGGCCAGGTCATAGGTGAGCTGGGTCGCACTTCGCCCGAAGACCAGGCCCCCGGGCGGCGTGCCCAGCAGGTCCCCGAGCGCCGCCCGCGCGCCGGTGACGATCCGGTCCGCGTTGCGCTCGCCCCTGGTGAGGATCCCCCGGTTGGACAGCGGCGCCGCCATCGCGGCGGCGACGGCGTCGATCACGGGCCCTGGTGTCTGGGTGCCCCCCGGGCCGTCGAAGAAGGCGACGTGGCTGTCGAGGGCGGGGAAAGCGGCGCGTATGGCGGTGATGTCGTAGGTCACGGGCCCACGGTAGATCGCCGGCGCCGCGCGCGGGCCGCCGCGCGGCTCAGCGCACGCCGTGCGGCCGGAACTGGACGCTGATGCGGGGCCCGGCTCGCCGCGCCGTCTTGAGGACGGCATGCTCCCAGGTGCGCTGGCACGAGCCGCCCATCACCACCAGGTCCCCGTGGCCGAGCGGCACCCGGCGGGCCGCGCCCCCGCCCCGGGGCCGCAGCGCCAGGTCGCGCGGCTCGCCCACGGAGAGGATCGCCACCATGGTGTCCTCGCGCGCGCCCCGGCCGACGCGGTCGCCGTGCCAGGCGACGCTGTCGCGGCCGTCCCGGTAGAAGCAGAGCCCCGCCGTGGTGAACGGCTCGCCCAGCTCCCCGCCGTAGTGCGCGCTGAGCGCGTCCCGCGCCTGCGGGAGCACGGGGTCGGGCAGCTCGTCACCGGCCCCGTAGAAGCAGAGCAGGCGGGGCACCGCGACCTCGCGCTCGTACATCCGGCGCCGCTCCGCGTGCCAGGGGACGTCGGCGGCGAGCCGTTCGAAGAGCGTGTCGGCGCCCGTCAACCACCCGGGCAGCAGATCGAGCCAGGCCCCTTCGCCGAGCACCGCGCGCCGGACACCGGCGAGCGGTCCGAGCCGGGGCGTCGCGGCCTGGTCGAACAGCGATCCCTGGAACGGGGCGGGTGATACGGACATACCGGCCAGCGTACCGCCGAAACCGAACAGGTGTCCTATCGAATATCCGTGCGATCCGTCACGGGGCCGCCCGCGGCGCGGCCCGGCTCAGGGGCCCTCCCGGGCCGTCACGTCGCCGTTGACCGTGCGCAGCGCCAGGGTGACGGGACCGCCCTGCCGGGTCGGCACCGCGATCCGGCGCTGTCCGCTGCCCGTCGCGGCGCCGACCGTGTACGGGGGCGCGCCGCGCGGCACGGTCAGCCGCACCGAGCCGTTGGTGGTGGCCGCGTCCACCGAGGCGGGCGCGTGCGCGCAGTCCAGGTCCACGTCGCCGTTGACCGAGGACGCGGCGAGGCTCGACGCCGCGAGCCCGGTCGCCCGCACCGAGCCGTTGCGGGTCGCGAGCGACACCGGCGCACCTGCCGCGCCCAGATCCGCGACGGTCACGTCGCCGTTGACCGTGGTCAGGCGGAGAGCACCGGTGAGCCCTGCCGCGTCGATGCCCGCGTCGCGCGCCGACACGGTGACCCGGGCGCCCGGGGGCACCTCCACGGTCGGCGTCCGGTCGCAGGGCCCGCCGTCCCGGCAGGCGAGCGTCAGCACCCACGCCCCGCCGTGGTGCGACCAGCGGGCCTCGACCCTCCCGGACACCCGGGTGCGGCCGTCCGGCGCAGGCCGCAGCCGCACCCCGCCGGGCGTCGTGACCGCCAGGCGGTCCACCGCTTTGCCGGGCGCGGCGGACGCGGCGGGGGAGGAGCCGTCGGGCCAGGCACCCCCGCCCCCGACCCCGCCGGGGCCGCAGCCCGCGGCCCCGGCCGCGAGCGCCGCGCACAGCGCGCCCAGCACCACTCCCGTACCCCTCTGCCTTCTCATGACGTCCGTCTGCCCCCGCCGGGCGGGGGCACCGCGCCCGCGCCGCCTCCCCGGCCGCGGCGGGAGTGACACGCGCCTCGTCCGCGCGTCCCGCCGGGAGAGACCCGCGCAGGAGAGGGAAGGTGGGTGCCATGAAGAAACTCGGACTGCCGGAACATATCCGCGCGTGCCTGTTCGACCTCGACGGCGTCATCACCAAGACCGCCGTCGTCCACGCCGCGGCGTGGAAGGAGATGTTCGACGAGTTCCTCAGGCGGCGGGACGGCGCGGACTTCACCCCGTTCACCCCTGACGACTACGACCGCTATGTAGACGGGCTGCCGCGCGCCGACGGCGTACGGTCCTTCCTCGCCGCCCGCGGCATCGAACTGCCCGAGGGCAAGGACGACGACCCCGAGTCGGCCGACACCGTCCACGGCCTCGGCAACCGCAAGAACACGCTGGTCCTTCAGAAGATCCGCACCGAGGGCGTCGAACCGTACGAGGGCACGCTGCGCTACGTGCGCGCGGCGCGCGGACTCGGCCTGCGCACCGCCGTCGTCTCCTCCAGCGCCAACTGCCGCGACATCCTGCGCTCCGTGCACGCCGAGGACCTCTTCGAGGTGCGCATCGACGGCGTCGTGGCCGCCGAGCGCCGCCTGCCGGGCAAGCCGCGGCCCGACACCTTCCTCGCCGCCGCCCACGACCTCGACGTCCCGCCGGGCGACTGCGCCGTCTACGAGGACGCGCTCGCCGGCATGGACGCGGGCCGCTCGGGACACTTCGGGTACGTCGTGGGGCTCGACCGGGTCGGCCAGTCCGACGCGCTGCGCGAGCACGGCGCCGACATCGTCGTGAAGGACCTCGCCGAACTGGAGGCGGACGCGTGATCACCCACTCCAACTACACGGTCGAGCCCTGGGTCCTGCGCGAGTGCGGGATCAACCTGGACATCCTCCCGCAGAGCGAGTCCGTCTTCGCGCTCTCCAACGGCCACGTCGGCTGGCGCGGCAACCTGGACGAGGGCGAGCCGCACGGCCTGCCGGGCTCCTACCTCAACGGCGTCCACGAACTGCACCCGCTGCCCTACGCGGAGGCGGGCTACGGCTACCCCGAGTCCGGCCAGACCGTCATCAACGTCACCAACGGCAAGGTCTTCCGCCTCCTCGTCGACGACGAGCCCTTCGACCTGCGCTACGGCACCGTGCGCGAGCACGAGCGCATGCTCGACCTCAAGACCGGCCTGCTGCACAGGACCTGCGAGTGGGTCTCGCCCGCGGGCTGCGCCGTCAAGGTCCGCTCGACCCGCCTGGTCTCCTTCACCCAGCGCGCCGTCGCCGCCGTACGGTACGAGGTCGAGGCCGTCGACTCCGACGTGCGCCTCGTGGTGCAGTCCGAGCTGATCGCCAACGAGCAGCTGCCGCAGGGCGGCGGCGACCCGCGGGCGGCCGTCGCCCTGGAGTCCCCGCTCCTCGCCGAGGAGCACTTCGCCTCGGGCGCGCGGCTGCGGCTCGTGCACACCACGGCCCGCAGCGGCCTGCGGGTCGCCGCCGCCGCTGACCACGCCGTCACCGGGCCCGAGTCGACCAGGACGAGCAGCGAGAGCGGCGACGACGTCGGCCGCGTCACCGTCACCTCGCACCTGCGGCCGGGCGAGGTGCTGCGCGTCGACAAGGTCGTCGCCTACGGCTGGTCGTCGACCCGCTCCCTGCCCGGCGTGCGCGACCAGGTCGACGCGGCCCTCGCGCAGGCCGTCGGCACCGGCTGGACGGGCCTCGTGCGCGAACAGCGCTCCTACCTCGACGACTTCTGGGCGCGCGCCGACGTCGAACTCGACGGCGACGAGGAGATCCAGCAGGCGGTGCGCTTCGCCCTCTTCCACGTCCTCCAGGCCGGCGCGCGCGCCGAGCAGCGCGCCATCCCCGCCAAGGGCCTCACCGGCTCCGGGTACGACGGGCACAGCTTCTGGGACACCGAGATGTTCGTGCTCCCGCTGCTGACGTACACCGCGTCCGACGCCGTCCAGGAGGCGCTGCGCTGGCGCCACAGCACCCTGCAGGCGGCGAAGGACCGGGCCGAGCAGCTCGGCCTCAAGGGCGTCGCCTTCCCCTGGCGCACCATCGAGGGCTCCGAGTGCTCCGCCTACTGGCCCGCGGGCACCGCCGCCTTCCACGTCAACGCGGACATCGCGAGCGCCGCCGTCCGCTATGTCAGCGCCACCGGGGACCGGGGGTTCGAGGAGGAGATCGCCGTCGAACTCCTCGTGGAGACGGCCCGGTTGTGGCGCTCCCTCGGCCACCACGACCACCACGGCGTGTTCCACATCGACGGCGTCACCGGCCCCGACGAGTACAGCGCCGCGATGGACGACAACATGTACACGAACCTCATGGCGCGGGCCAACCTCAGGGACGCGGCCGACGCCGTCGAGCGCCACCCGCGCCGCGCCGCCGCACTCGGCGTGGACGACGAGGAGAGCGCCGCCTGGCGGGACGCCGCCGACTCCATGCACATGCCCTACAACAGCGAGCTCGGCGTGCACGAGCAGCACGCCGGTTTCACGGGGCACCAGGTGTGGGACTTCGCCGGCACCCGGCCCGACCAGTACCCGCTCCTGCTGCACTTCCCCTACTTCGACCTCTACCGCAAGCAGGTGGTCAAGCAGGCCGACCTGGTACTCGCCATGTACACCTGCGGCGACGCCTTCGACGCCGAGCACAAGGCCCGCAACTTCGCCTACTACGAGCCGCTGACCGTCCGGGACTCCTCCCTCTCCGCCTGCGTGCAGTCGGTGATGGCGGCGGAGGTCGGCCATCTCCGGCTGGCCTACGACTACTTGGTCGAGGCGGCCCTCATGGACCTGGAGGACAAGGAGAACAACACCCGCGACGGCGTGCACATCGCGTCCCTCGCGGGCACCTGGATGGCGCTGGTCGCCGGCTTCGGCGGCATGCGGCACAACGGGGAGCGACTGGAGTTCACCCCGAAGCTGCCTGAGCGGCTGCGCAGGCTCGCCTTCAAGGTGCACATCTTCGGGCGCAGGCTCCGGGTGGAGATCAGGGCGACCGCGGTCACGTACACGCTCCTCGAAGGGGAGCCGCTGACGCTGCGGCACTGCGGGGAGGAGCTCACCGTCACGGCGGAGGTCCCGGTCGAGCGCAAGCTGCCGCTCTGGTCGGTGCACCCGGCCCCGGCGCAGCCGCCGGGCCGCGCCCCCTCGCACGACCACGACCACGACCAGACCCCGTCCTGACGGGTCGGCGGTGGCCGGGGAAGCGGGCCGGGAGCCGGTGGCGGCCGTCCGCCGGCTCCCGGCCCGCCGCAGGCATCAGCGCGCGAGCGCCGCGCAGTTGGTCTGGTTCTTGCCCGCCACGGTGCCCGCGATCTCACCGCGCCAGCTGACGCACTGGCCGGGGGCGGAGAGGTACACGGGACCCGCGTACGTGGTGTAGTTCCCCTCGTCCACGACGTCCCTGGTGTGCGAGCCGAGGCCGAGCGACGCCGTCATGTGCACGGCGCTGCCCGGGTTCGCGCGGACCGTCACGACGCAGTTCTTCTTGGTGGTGGCGCTGTACGTGAGGTAGACGGTGCCTGCGGAGCCGATGGGTGCGGAGTTGACCACTCCGTACCCGGTGCCGCAGGCGTTGTTGTAGGCGGTGGCCGGGGCCTTCGCGGACTTCGCCGCCGCCGGAACGGCGTGCGCGGACGCCGCGGGCGCGGCGGCCGCCCTGCCGGACGACGGTGCGGCCCCGGCGACGGGCGCCAGGGCGACGGCGGTACAGGCCAGGCCCGCGAGTACGGTTCCGGCCACGGCACCACGCTGAGTGAACTTCATTGTTCTTTCCCCCTGCTCTCGCAGTCATGACGTCGGTCAACGTCACGCACAGTCAGACCGGCGGAGGTGGGGGAGAGTTGTACGGATGCGGCGCTGTTACACGCCCGGGACAAACACGGCCCGCAGGGGCGGGGCTCAGGCGGCGGCGACCTCGGCGAAGCGGTGGGCCACCCGCCGCCACACCGCGCACGAGGCCGCGTCGTCGCGCAGTGCCGCCCGGTGCAGCGCCGCACGGTCGGCCCCGTACCTGCCGAGGCGCTCCTCGCTCCAGCACCGGATGCGGTCGGCCGCGGCCTCCGGGTGGAACTGCACGCCCCACGCCCGCACGCCCACCCGGAACGCCTGGTACGGGCAGTGCTCGCTGCGCGCGAGCCAGGCGGCGCCCGGCGGCAGTGCGGTGATCCGGTCGACGTGGTTCTCGATGGCGGTGGGGTGTGGCGGCAGCCCGGCGAAGAGGGGGTCGTCCGCCGCCTCCGGGCGCAGCGCGAGCGGGGTGCTGCCGAACTCGGGCGCGCCGTGCGCGCCGCGCACGGCGCCGCCCGCCACCTGCGCGAGCATCTGGCCGCCCAGGCAGATCCCGAACACCGGGACGTCCCGGTCGAGGGCCTCGCGCACCAGCGCCCTGGTCGGCGCGAGCCAGGGCGCGCGGGCGTCGTCGTCCGGCAGGTAGGCGCCGCCGAGCACGATCAGCGCGCGGTGGCCGCCCAGCGACGCCGGGAGGGGCGCCCCGCCGTACGCGGCCACCACGTCGGGCGCGACACCGCCCTCGGCGAGCCACTCGGTCCATCGGCCGAGGCCGCCGTTCTCGCCGTGCTGCACCACCAGTGCCGCGGCCTTCGCCACGCCCGCCACCTGCCCCTTCTCCATGCGCCCTGCCGCCGTCCACCCTACGCGGTGCCCGCGCGGGCGAACGGCGGCAGCCGGCGGGGCGGCGGGACCGGCCGCTCGCGTCACTTGTACGCGGCGAACGCCTTCGTGAAGTCCAGCGGCTGCTGGTCGATCGAGCTGCACGTCGGGTCCGCCGAGTCCTTGGCGCCGCCCGGGCACGCCGTGTCGCGGGCCGCCGACCACATCGAGAGCCAGGCGAGGTGCTTCGAGGAGGCGAAGTCCACCAGCTTCTTCGCGTCGTCCACGGTGAACTTCTCGGTGTTCACATCGTTCACGCCGATCATCGGCGTCACTGCGACGGCCTGCCACGCGGCGTCGTCCGAGAGCCCGAGCACGCCCTTGATCTGCGCCTGCGTCGCGGTGGCCGCCTGGATCGCGTACTGGCCCATGTCGCCGCTGTACGAGGCGCCGTAGTCCATCGCCATCACATTGACGGCGGAGACCTGCACGCCGTTGTCCTTGGCGTTCGCCACGAGGTCGACGCCCGGCTGGGTCAGCCCCTCGGGCAGCACCGGGAGGGTGAACGACACCTGGAGGCCGGGGTGGGACTTCTGGAGCTGCGCGATCGCCTGCGCGCGGCGCGTGTTGGCCGCGGTGTCGGGGAGGGCGGCGCCCTCCACGTCGAAGTCGACCTTCGTCAGCTTGTACTGGTCGATGACCTTCCCGTACGCCGACGCGAGGTCCGCGGCGGACGAGCAGGCGGCGGCCAGCTCGGTGCCGGACGCGCCGCCGAAGGAGACGCGCACGTCGCCGCCCTTGTCGCGCAGCGCGCCTATCTGGCCCGCCACCCCCGAGTCGTCGACGGGGCTGCCGCCGCCCCACTTCGGGTCGCAGCCGCCGCCCGAGGTGACGAACGCCAGGTTGAAGGTGTTCACCCCGGTCTTCGACGCGGTGTCGAGCAGGTCGTAGGCCGGGTAGAGCGACGTGTCGACGTACGGCGCGAAGCCCGCGTCCGCCGCGTCGGGCGAGCCTGCTGCCGGCGGTGTCGTCGCGGGCTCCGAGGGGTCGGTGGCGGGCGGCGTCGTCGCCGGCGGCGTGGGCTGCTCGGAGGGCCGCCCGCTCGGCTGCGGCGCCGCGCCGTCGTCCACGGAGCACTTCGCCGAGTCGATCAGGCAGGAGGTCGGGTCGGCGGCCTTCCCCGAGGAGGAGGTCACGAAGCCCACGGTGACGGACCCGCCGGGCGCGATGTCCTTGTTCCAGCTCTCCGGCTTCACCGTGACATGGCGTCCGCTGACGGTGTGCGTGCCGTTCCACAGCGAGCTGACGGCGGTGCCTGCCGGCAGGTCGAACTCCAGCGTCCAGCCCGAGACCGTCTTGTCCGTGGCGTTCCTGACGACGTACTGCCCGGTGTAGCCGCCGTCCCAGGCCGCCGTCCTCGTGTACGCGGCCCCCGTCGTGGCGGCGCTCGCGGTGCCGGCGACCGCGAACGCGGCCCCGCCGATCACGCCCGCGGCGACCACGGCTCCGATCGCCTTCGTCCTGCGGGTCATCGTGCGGCGGTGTGTGCTGTTGGCCATCGCGTCTCTGCCTCTGCGTTGCGGGGAGTGTGAGCGGGGAACGGTGCCGTTCCACGGGCCAGCACACTAGCCCCGCCCGATGGGCTGAAACCCCCTTTAACAGGCGTCCGTTGAGCTTCTTAGGGTCCGCTTAAGGAACCCATCGGGGCCGGTTAAAGATCAACACCATGGGCGCGGTCCCCGTCTCGTACGTCCGCACGAGACGGGGACCGCGCCTTCCGTCGGAAACCACACCGGCTCACGGAAGCAGCCGCCACCGGCCCCCAAGCAACGAGCCCCCGGCCGCCGCCTCGCGGCCGGGGCGGGGACAGGTGCTCAGGCGCCGTCCTGGTAGCGCGGCGCGAGGGACGCGCCGGTCGCCGCGCGCAGCCCGAGCTCGGCGGCGGCCAGGCGGTCGACCGCGGCGGCCTCGTCGAGACCCGGCACGCAGACCGTCTCGCCGGTGCGCAGCGCGGCGAGCGACGCGGCCACCACGTCCTCGACCGGCATGCCGCCCGCGTCGTGCACCCGCGGGGTGTCGCCGGCCACGGGCTCCTCGCCGCGCGTGAGGTGGAACTCGGTCGCGGTGAGCCCCGGGCAGAGGAGCTGGACGTGGACAGGCGCCTGTGCCAGCTCCGCTGCCAGCGTGCGGGTGAAGGTGACGACGAACCCCTTCGTACCGCCGTACACCGCGCGCTGCGGCAGACCGCCGGGCGACGGCGGGAGGCTCCCGGCGAACGCCAGCGTCGACGCCACATTGACGACGGCTCCCCGGCCGCGCTCCAGCATCCCCGGCAGCGCGGCGCGGCTCAGGCCCGTCAGCGCCGTCACGTTCAGCGCGACCACCTTGGCCAGCAGGGCGGGGTCGGCCTCGGCGAACGGCCCGTACCCGTTGATGGCCGCGCTGTTGACCAGCAGGTCCACGGCGTCGCCGCCGACCCGGGCGGACACGGCCGCGAGCCCCTCGGGCTCCGCGAGGTCGGCGGGCAGCTCCTCCACCCGCACGCCGTGCGCGGAGCGCAGCCGCTCCGCGTGCAGCGCGAGCCGCCGGGCCCGCCGCGCCACGAGCACCAGGTCCCAGCCGAACGCCGCGAGCCGCTGCGCGTACGTGAATCCGATGCCGGACGACGCGCCCGTCACCACCGCTGTCCCGGTCCCCTCCAGCACGCTCCGCACCCCGCCACCGCCGAGTTCGCCGCTCACACCTTGCTCCTGTCCTCCGTGGCCGTTCATCCGGACCTGTCCTGCCCCGTACCCGCCCGATGATCCACCCTCACCGGAACCCATCAGTCCGCGACGGGCCCGCCTCCCGGGGCGGCCCCCTGCGGCCGGCGCCGGAGCGGGAGGCGCGCGGCCCGGTCCGCGCGACCCGGCGTGCCCGTCGCGCGCCCCTTACGATGGCGCGCATGCCAGTGACCGGTCCGTGCCTTCCGCCGCCCCGCGCGGCCGGGGCGCGCGCCCTGCTGGTCCTGGCCCTCCTCGCAGGCGTCCTCGCCATGCACGGACTGCCGATGCGGGCGGACGCCGGGCGCCACCTGACGACCGGAACGGCCGGCGTGGCCGCCCCTTCGGCCGACGCACGGCCCGCCGCCCCCGCGGACGGCCCGCACCGCGCGGCCGTCCGCGCAGGCGGCCCGCGCGCGCCCGCCGACCCCGGGCAGGCCAGGGCAGCGGCCGGCCGCGGGCCCGCCCCGTGCGGGGGCGGCGCGGCGGGCGGACACGGGCACGCGGCGACGATGTGCCTCGCCGACGCCGTCGCCACCGGGTACGCGCCGCCCGCTCCTGCGCCCGCAGTCCTGGCCGCCCCGGCCCCCGGCCCCGCAGCACCCGAGGGCCGCGCGCCCGCGGCGGCCGAGAGCCGGGCACCTCCCGACCTGAGCGAACTCCAACTCCTGCGGATCTAGAGGCGCGTCCGCTCGGCACGGCGTCCGCACGCCGCGCCGCGCCCCGGACGCGCCCACGGCACCCCGACGCCCCCCTGGGGCGCCGCCGCCATGGGGGCGCATCCGGACCGGCTGTCCGCAGATCCGCAGACCTGTACCAGGAGTCGCACCGGCATGACCGCCACCACGACCACGAAGACCACAGCGGCCCCGGCCGCCCACCCCCGCACCGCGGCCCGCGCCCTGTCCGCTTCGGCCGTCGCCGCGCTCGCCGTACTCGCCCTCACCGCCTGCGGCGGCGACCGGCAGACGGCCGGCACCGCCCAGGCGACCGGGGGCGTTTCTGCGCCCGCAAGACCCGGGCCGCACAACGCCCAGGACACCGCCTTCGCGCAGGCCATGATCCCGCACCACCGGCAGGCCGTCGCCATGGCCGCCCTGGCACCCGGCCGGGCGGACAGCGCGGCAGTGCGCAGGCTCGCCGCGCGCATCAGGGCCGCCCAGCAGCCGGAGATCGCCCTCATGACCGGCTGGCTCACGGCCTGGGGCGCGGGCCAGGCGCCCACGGCCACGCCGGGCCACGACGGCATGCCGGGGATGCCCGGCATGATGGGGGAGGACGACATGGCCGACCTGCGGCGGCTGCGGGGCCAGGCGTTCGACCGGGCGTTCCTGACGATGATGATCGGCCACCACGAGGGCGCCCTCGCGATGGCCCGCACCGAGCGCTCCGGCGGCGTGTACGCGCCGGCGAGGAAGCTCGCGGCGTCGATCGAGACGTCCCAGAGCACCGAGATCGCGCGGATGCACGCGCTGCTCGGCGACGGGCACCCGGCGCACGCCACACCGGACACGCACGGCACCCCGGACACCCGCGCCACGCACGACATGCGGGGGATGCACGGCATGCACGACACATCCGTCCGCAGCTGACGACGGCACCGCGGGGCGCGCCAGACCCGCCTGCGCGCCCCGCGGCACCCGCGCGCCGCCCATCCCCTTTGGTCCCCTCAGTCCCCTCAGTCCCCTCAGTCCCCTCAGTCCACGAGTGCCTGCCGTACCAGGCTCCGCAGGTACGCCCTGATCGGGTACGTGCTCGACGGCATCAGCTGGGTGAAGAACGACACGGTGATGTCCTCGCGTGGGTCCACCCAGAAGGCGGTGCTTGCCGCCCCGCCCCAGCCGTACTCGCCGGGCGAGGCGAGCCCGTGCAGGGCCACCGGGTCGGTGACCACGGAGAAACCGAGGCCGAAGCCCGTGCCCTCGAACGGCGTCTCGGCGAACAGCCGCCGCCCGAAGCTCTCCAGGTCGGCGCCGCCCGGCAGCTGGTTGCGCGCCATGTGGTCGACCGTCCGCGAGCCCAGCAGCCGCACCCCGTCCACCGCGCCGCGCCCGCGCAGCATCTGGGTGAAGCGGTGGTAGTCGGACGCCGGGCCGATCAGCCCGCCGCCGCCCGAGAGGTGCGCGGGCGGCGTCTGCGCCCTGCCGGACGTGCCCGTCCTGCTGAGGACGCCGCCGGGCCCGCGCACATACAGGGACGCCAGCCGGTCGGCCCGCTCCCCGGGGACGTGGAAGCCGGTCTCCTCCATGCCGAGCGGCTCGAAGATCCGGGTGCGGAAGAAGGCGTCGAGGCTCTGCCCCGACGCCACCTCGACCACCCGGCCGAGCACGTCGGTGCTGAGCGAGTAGTTCCACTCGGCGCCCGGCTGGAACAGCAGCGGGATCCCGGCCCACGCGTCGCACGAGTCGGCGAGCGTGTACCCCTCGGGCGTGCCCCACTCGAACCCCCGGGCACGCAGCATGGCGTCGGCGGGGTGCGCCCGCAGGAAGCCGTAGGTGAGGCCCGAGGTGTGCGTGAGGAGGTGCCACACCGTCATCGGCCGGTCGAGCGGCACCGTGACCGGCTGGAGGTCGCTGCCGCCCGCGAACACCCTGAGGTCGGCGAACGACGGGACGAACCGCTCCACCGGGTCGGTGAGCTGGAGCGCGCCCTCCTCGTAGAGCATCATCGCGGCCACCGACGTGACCGGCTTCGTCATCGAGTACCACCGCCAGAGCGTGTCGGGTTCCACCGGCCGGCCCGACGCCACGTCCCGGTGGCCGTACGCGGACAGGTGCACGAGGCGCCCGCCCCTGCTCACCGTGATCAGCCAGCCCGGCAGCCTGCCGTCGTCCACGTAAGGACGGAAGTACCGGTCGATGCGCGCCAGCCGCTCCTGGTCGAAGCCGAGCTCTCCGGCCTCGGCCTCCACCGCGAAGTCCGCCATGTGCCGCCTCCTGTGCCGCCGTGCGGGACGCCGCCCCCGCCGTCCCGCACGGCGGCTGCGTCCCTGGACCGTGGCAGCCTGCCACCCCGCGCGACCTGCGGCAAGGCCGCCCCGGCGGGTCGCGCCCCGGAGCGAAACGCGGTGGAACCGCGCCCGGCACGCCGGGCAGACTGGCGGCGGCCCGCACCCGGGCCCGGCGCCCGGCCCGGGCGCCCGAGCACCCGGCAGCGAAGGGACGCGCCCCCATGACCGAGGACGAGATCATCCGATACGTACGGAGCCTGCCGGGCGCCGTGGCGCTCACGGCGGGGGAGGAGACCGGCGCGCCCGAGGCCGCGTGGGGCGACTCGTTCTTCTTCCACGACCCGGACGGCGACACCCCGCAGGCCCGCAGGTTCCCGTTCGCCACCCTCGTCACCCACGACTACGCGGGCTTCGACACGGCCTCCCGCCTCGACCGCCCCGGTGCCTTCCGGCTCAACATCGCCGTGGGCCGGGAACTGTTCACCGAACTCCTCGGCCAGGGACCGGAGGCGGCGCCCGCCACCGCGCCCGACTACACGGCCCCCGACCGTCTCCTGCCGCACCCCGTCTACGCGGCCCAGGGCTGGATCGCCGTCGTCAACCCGGCCGGGTCCACCGCAGCCCGCGTGCCAGGACTGCTCGCCGCGGCCCATGACCGCGCCCGCGCGAGGCAGGCGTGACGGCGACGCCCGGCCCCCACGCCGAGGCCCGGACGCCGGACGAGTCGGCCGTCCCCGACACCGGCGCCCCCGGCACGGTCATCCTGCTCAACGGCGCGTCCAGTTCCGGCAAGTCCAGCATCGCAGCGGAACTCCTGCCGCTGCTCGACGAAACCTACTTCCACTTCCCCGTGGATGCCTTCCACGCGCTGCGGGTGCGGCGGGACATCGCGGACGAGGACCTCCAGGGCGAGATCGACAGGACCGTGAAGGGGTTCCACCGGGCCGTTGCCGGCATGGCGGCCGCGGGCAACAACCTCGTCGTGGACATCCCGATGAGCCAGCGTTGGCGGCTGCTCGACTGTGTGGAGCTGCTCGATCCGCGCCGGGTCCTCCTCGTCCACGTGTACTGCCCGCTGCCCGAGCTGCTGCGCCGCGAGGCGGCGCGCGGCGACCGCACACCGGGCCTCGCCGCCGCGCAGTTCCCGCGGGTGCACGCGCACGGCGTCCACGACGTGGCGTGCGACACCAGCCGTGCCACGCCCCGCGCCTGCGCCGAGCTGATCAGGGAGCGGCTGTACGCGCCCCGCAGGCCCACCGCCTTCGAGCGGCTCGCGCGGGAGCTGCCCGGCGCGCGGCGCGGCCGACGATCGCCCAGGTGAACAGGTAGACGCGCTGTCAGCACGGCGGAACACGGCCGTGACACGGCCGCGGCGACAGCAACCCCTCTTTATTCCGGAAGACTTCATTCGGAAATCTGCCGCCGGTGAAGTAGTGGCCGTAAGCGGTACTGAGGCCACCGGGCACCTGCCCCGGCGGCCCGCCCCGGAATCCCGCCCGGAGGTGGCGCATGCCCGACTCCACGACCATCGGCACACCCGCTGCCGCGCTCCTGCCGTCGAAACCGGCGGCCCCGTACGCCCCCGCCCCCGGCTCCCACCACCCCGTCGCCGTCGTCGGCGGCGGCCAGGCGGGCCTGTCCGTCAGCTACTGCCTGCGGGAGCGCGGCATCGACCATGTCGTCCTGGAGTCCCACCGCATCGGCCACGAGTGGCGCACCCGGCGATGGGACACCTTCTGCCTCGTCACACCGAACTGGCAGTGCAGGCTGCCGGGGCACCCCTACCGCGGCGACGACCCCGACGGCTTCATGGTGCGCGACGAGATCGTCCGCTACCTGGAGGAGTACGCGGCACGCTTCCAGCCGCCCGTGGCCGAGGGCGTGACCGTCGAACGGCTGCGCCACGGCGCGCAGGGCGCCTACGAACTGCGCACCACCGCAGGGGAGTTCACCGCCGACCAGGTGGTCGTCGCGACCGGCCCCTACCACCGGCCCGCCGTGCCCCGCCTCGCCGAGCGGCTGCCCGCCGCCGTGCACCAGCTGCACTCCTCCGAGTACCGCAACCCGCACGACCTGCCCGAGGGCGCCGTCCTGGTCGTCGGCACCGGCCAGTCCGGCTGCCAGATAGCCGAGGACCTCCACCTCGCGGGCCGCGAGGTCCACCTCGCCGTCGGCAGCGCGCCCCGCGTCGCCCGCACCTACCGCGGCCGCGACTGTGTCGCCTGGCTCGACGCCATGGGCCACTACGACAAGACCGTCGACTCCTTCCCCGACAGCGACGCCGTCCGGATGCGCGCCAACCACTACGTCACCGGCCGCGACGGCGGCCGCGACATCGACCTGCGGGCCTTCGCGCGCGACGGCATGCGGCTGTACGGGCGCCTCACCGGCGCCGACGGGGCCTCCCTCGCCTTCGCCGACGACCTCGCCGCACACCTCGACCACGCCGACGCCGTCGCCGAGTCCATCAAGGACTCCATCGACGCCCACATCGACGCGTACGGCATCGAAGCCCCCGCCGAAGCCCGCTACACACCGGTGTGGCGGCCCGCGCCCGCCGGCAGCCCCGCCTCCCCGCACACCGCGCTCGACCTCGGCCGCGCCGGTGTCACCACCGTGGTGTGGGCCACCGGCTTCAGCCGCGACCACCGCTGGATCGAGGTGCCCGTCTTCGACGGCCGCGGCTACCCGATGCACCGGCGCGGCATCACCAGCAGGCCCGGCCTCTACTTCATCGGCCTGCCCTGGCAGCACACCTGGGGCTCGGGACGCTTCGAGGCCGTCGGCAGCGACGCCGCCTTCCTCGCCGGGCACATCGACGCCGCCCGGCGCGTGGCCGACGTGTGCGGCGCCCTCACCGGCGCGCCCACCGCCCTGTCCGCCGCGCTCCCCGTCGGCTGAGAGGACACACAGCCATGCACCACGACGCACACCGCCACATCGGGGTCCTGCCCGCCCACCCCTTCTACGGCGGCCCGCCGGTCCACCCCGACACCACCGCGCGCGCCACTGTCAAGGAACTCGTCGCCGACCTCGACCGCGAGGGCACGGAACGCGCGCTCGTCCTGCCCAACTACGGCGTGCCCGACCCGTCGGTCGCCTTCACCTTCAACGAACTCGCCCTGGAAGCAGCCCAGTGTGACGACCGGCTGCGCGCCGCCCTGTGGGTGTCGCCCCGGCCGCAGGACGCCGGGCGCACCGAGCAGGCCCTCGCCCTCGCGGGCGAGGACGGCGTACGCGCCCTCAAGCTCAGCTTCCTGCTCGGCGGCCACCCCACAGACCCGGCCTGCCGCCCCCAGCTCGACCGCATCTTCGCCACCGCCGAGGCACACCGCCTCGTCGTCCACATCCACACCTCGCCCGGCGCCGCATCCGACATCGACCAGGTCGGCCGGCTCGTCGAGTGGTACGGCGACCGCGTGCGGATGCACCTCGTGCACTTCGGCGGCGGCATGAGCGGCCACATCAAGCTCGTCGGCTCCCGCTTCTTCGACTGGATCGACGCGGGCAAGCAGGTCTACACCGACCTGTCCTGGGCCATCGGCTTCGCCCCGCACTGGCTCGCCCGGGAGATCGAGCGGCGCGGCAGCGGCCACGACCGGGTGCTGTTCGCCAGCGACCAGCCGTGGGGCGACTTCGCGGGCGAACACGCCCGCATGGCCGCGGCCGTGGGCGACGGCGAGCTCGCCCGCCGCGTCTTCCGCACCACCTTCGCCGACCTCTACGACTGACCGCGCCCCGCCCCAGACCACCCCTCCCCACTGCCCGTCCGCACACCCACCCACCCACACCCAGGAGACCCACCATGTCAGAGACCGCAGAGCTCACCGAGGTGGAGCAGAAGTCGCTCGCCGAGATCGCCCACCCCTCCCTGCCCGAGGGCTCCACGATCTACGGCACCACCAAGGTCTTCCCCGACTACAAGGCGGAGGACGGCGAGACCTACTTCACCCTCGTGCACGGCATCGCCCACGAGTCCTCCGTGAGCTTCGTGGCCGTGCTCCAGGCGACCCGCGCCCTGCGCAAGGGCTTCGAGACCGCCCTCTACTTCTACGGTCCAGGCTCGCTCAACTGCCTCGCCACCCGCGGCTTCCCGACCACCGGCAACTCCGCGTTCCCCGGCGAGCACAACATCAACAACCAGCTCAAGACCTTCATCGCCGAGGGCGGCAAGGTCTACTGCTGCCGCTTCGGCCTCTCCCTGCACGGCGCCCGCGAGGAGGACCTCATCGAAGGAGTCATCCCCACCCACCCGCTCGACGTCCAGGACGCGCTGATCCACTACGCGCGCAAGGGCGCCATCATCAACTCGACCTACCAGCTGTAGGAGGTACGCGGTGAGCGCCGACACCGGAACGGCCCGCGAGGCCGCACAGCACGCGAACCCCGTGGACGTCCGCATCCTGACCCGCGCCGACCTCGCCCTGCGCGGGATCAGTACGGACACCCCCCTGAGGCGTCCCGACGGAGCGGGACCGAGCGACGACGGCCACGTACGCGTCGACGGTGTGGGCGCCGCCCTGCCCATCGACCCGGCGAGCCCCTACGCCGTACGGGATGGCAGGGTCTGGCTCGGTGAGGACGACACCGGCCTGACCCTGACCCCCGTACGCAGGCCCCGGTTCTACGACCTCGCCACCGCCGACGGGGTCCCCTACGAGCACATCGCCAGGCTGCACGGCACCGACGTGCTCGCCACCACCGTCGTACAGACCTGCATGCGCTACGCCGAGAGCGACCGCTGCCGCTTCTGCACCATCGAGGAGTCCCTGCGCGCCGGCGCCACCGTCGCCGCCAAGACCGCCGCACAGCTCGCCGAGGTCGCCGAGGCCGCCGTACGGCTCGACGGCGTACGGCAGATGGTGATGACCACCGGCACCACCACAGGGCCGGACCGGGGCGCACGCGCCCTCGCCAGGTCGGTGCGCGCCGTCCTCGGCGCCGTGCCGGGGCTGCCCGTCCAGGTCCAGTGCGAACCACCGGCCGACCTGCGCTGGATCAGTGAGCTGCACGACGCGGGCGCGACCGCCATCGGCATCCACGTCGAGTCGCTCGACGAGGGCGTGCGCCGCCGGTGGATGCCGGGCAAGGCGAGCGTGCCGCTCGCCGCCTACGAAGAGGCGTGGGACGAAGCGGTCCGCGTCTTCGGCCGCAACCGCGTCTCCACCTACCTCCTCGTCGGACTCGGCGAGGACCCCGACGAGCTGATCGAGGGCGCAGGACGGCTCGTCGACCGGGGCGTCTACCCGTTCGTCGTGCCCTTCCGGCCCATGCGCGGCACCCTCGCGGCCCGCGACGGGGCCGCGGCGCCCGCCGCCGACCTGCTGGCCCGCGTCACCGCCGCCGTCGCGGCGAAGCTGCGCGCCGCCGGCATGCGCGGCGCCGACCAGGGTGCGGGCTGCGCCGCGTGCGGCGCCTGCGGCGTCCTGTCCACGGCGGGCGGGTGAGCGGGCCGTGACGACACTCGACGGCGGACCCCCGCCGCTGCCCCACGCGGCACCGCCGCAGGACATCCTCGCGCTGCTCGGCGACCGCAGCACCCTCACCGCGCGGCGGGGCGCACCGCCCGCCTTCCGCGTCGAGGAGGCCGAGGACCCCGCAGCCCTCGGCGCCTACCGGCGGCTGCGGCACGACGTGTTCGTCACAGAACAGGGGCTGTTCGAGCGGCACGACCGCGACGGGCACGACGACGACCCGCGCACCCTCAGCCTCGTCGCACGCGACCCGTCGGGCGCGGTCCTCGGCGGCGTGCGCCTCGGACCCGCGCAGAGTGGCGAGGACATCGGCTGGTGGGCCGGCGGCAGGCTCGCCGTCCACCCCGCAGCCCGGCACCGCGGCGGCGTCGGCGCCGCCCTCGTCCGCGCCGCCTGCGCCCGCGCCGAGGCGGCGGGCGCCCTGCGCTTCGACGCGACCGTCCAGGCCGCCAACGAGGCGCTGTTCACCCGCCTCGGCTGGCAGAGCGTGCGCCCCCTGCGGCTCGCGGGCCGCCCGCACGTCCTCATGCGCCATCCCGTCGGCCGCCTGCAGGCGCTCGCCACCGCTGCCAAGGGCCCCCTCGGGGACCTGCTCTCCGCGCTCGCGGACGGCGCGCCGGGCACCCTCGGCGGCCCCGGATACATCGGCGACGACGGCGCGCCCGTACCCGGGGGCGGCGGCCTCGTCGCGGCCTGCGACGCCATCCTGCCCTCGCTCGCCGAGCGCGACCCCGAGTGGGCCGGCTGGTGCTCCGTCCTGGTCAACCTCAACGACCTCGCCGCGATGGGCGCGCGGCCCGCCGGGCTGCTCGACGCCGTCGCCGCGCGCGACCTGCCGCACGCCCGCCGGCTGCTCGGCGGGCTCGCCGACGCCGCCGCCGCGTACGGCGTGCCCGTACTCGGCGGCCACACCCAGCTCGGCGTGCCCGCGGCGCTGAGCGTCACCGCGCTCGGCCGCGCCACCCGGCCCGTACCGGGCGGCGGCGGGCGCCCCGGGCACCGCGTCCGGCTCACCGCCGACCTCGGCGGCGGCTGGCGCCCCGGCTACCACGGCCGCCAGTGGGACTCCACCACCCGCCGCACCACGGCGGAACTCACCGCCATGCTCGGCGCCGTGGCCGCCGCAGCGCCCGCCGCGGCCAAGGACGTCTCCATGGCGGGCGTCGCCGGGACCCTCGGCATGCTCGCGGAGGCCGGAGGCTGCCGCGCCGTGCTCGACGTCGCCGCCGTGCCGCGGCCGCCGGCCGCCACCGCCGGGGACTGGCTCACCTGCTTCCCCGGCTACGCCATGCTCACCACCGACACGCCCGAGCGGTCCCGCGCCCTGCCCGCGGGCCCCGCGACGAGCACCGAGTGCGGCGAACTGACCAGTGGAGAAGGCGTCGGGCTGCGCTGGCCCGACGGAGAGATCACCGAAGCGGTCACCGCAGCGGTGACCGGAATGGGGACCGCATGACCACTCTGCGCATGGCGGCGTCCGCCGCCGCGTTCGGCCGCGACCTGGAGGCCGACTTCGCCACCGTGGCCGCCGTCATCGCCGAGGCGCGGGAGCGCGGCGTACGGCTGCTCGCCCTGCCCGAGGCGTGCCTCGGCGGCTACCTGCTCAGCCTCGACACGCCGGACGGCGCGGGTGACGCCGGGCCGCCGCCGCTCGACCAGGACGGGCCCGAGATCCGGCGGCTCGCCGCGCTCGCCCGGGAGATGACCGTGATCGCCGGATACTGCGAGGCCGACGGCGGGCAGCGCTACAACAGCGCCGTCTGCGTCACCGGCGACGGCGTACTCGCCAACCACCGCAAGGTGCACCAGCCGCTCGGCGAGAACGCCTCCTACGCGTCGGGCGACCGCTTCGACGCCTTCGACACGCCCGTCGGCCGGATCGGCATGATGATCTGCTACGACAAGGCGTTCCCCGAGGCCGCCCGCGCCCTCGCCCTGGACGGGGCCCGCATCGGCGTCTGCGTGTCGGCCTGGCCGGGCGCCCGCACCCGCCCGGCCGCCGACCTCGCCAAGGACCGCTGGAAGCGCCGCTTCGACCTGTTCGACCGGGCCCGCGCACTGGAGAACCAGATGGTGTGGCTCTCCGCCAACCAGGCGGGCACCTTCGGCTCGCTGCGCTTCGTCGCGGGCGCCAAGGTCGTCGACCCCGGCGGCGACGTGCTCGCCGACACCGGGACGGGCCCGGGACTCGCCGTCGCGGAACTCGACGTGGACGACGCCCTCACCACGGCGCGCCGCGCCATGGGGCACCTGCGCGACCGGCGCCCCGACGCCTACCCGCCCCTGTCGCTGCCCGCGCCCGCACGCGCCTGAGCCGGAGGACCGCCCCTCATGGACAGCAGAGCCGCCCCGGGCCGCGCCCCGCGCGGACCCAGACCGCCCGGCACCGTAAGGATCGCCGCCGCGGCCGCCCACTTCGGCCGGGACCTCGACTTCGACCTCGCGCGCATCGGCAAGATCGTCTCCGACGCCCGCGAGCACGGCACCGACCTCCTCGTCCTGCCGGACGCCGCGCTCGGCGGCTACCTCGCCGACCTGCGCAGCCCCGACCCGGACGCACTGCCCGACGCACTCAAGCCCGACGACCCGCTCATCCACGAGATCGCCCGTCTCGCGCGGGAGATGGTGGTGTGCGTCGGCTACTGCGAGGCGGCGGGCGCCGCCCGCCACAACTCCGCCGTGTGCGTCAGCGGCGACGGCGTGCTCGGCCGCCACCGCAAGGTCCACCTCCCGGCGGGGGAGACGGTCGCCTACACCCCGGGCGACCGGTTCGACGCGTTCGACACCCCCGTCGGCCGCATGGGCATGCTCATCGACTACGACAAGACGTTCCCCGAGTCGGCCCGCAGCCTCGCCCTGGACGGCGCGACGGTGCTCGCCTGCCTCTCCGCGTGGCCCACCAGCCTCACCAACCGGGCGCCGCGCCTGGCCCAGGACCGCCAGGCGCGCCTCTTCGACCTTTACGACCAGGCGCGCGCCGCCGAGAACCAGGTCGTCCTCGCCTCCGCCAACCAGACAGGCGCCATGGGCGGCATGCGCTTCCTCGGCCAGGCCAAGGTGGTCGGTCCTGGCGGCGACATCCTCGCGCGCACCTGGTCCAAGGCGGGGCTCGCCGTCGCCGAGCTCGACGTGGCCGCCGAGATCGACCGCGCCCGCCGCATCCTCAGCCACGTCGACGAACTGCGCCCCGCCGCCTACCGCACCGGACGGCCCGTATGAAGGTGGCCCTGCTCAGCTACTCCACCAAGCCGCGCGGCGGCGTGGTGCACACCCTCGCGCTGGCCGAGGCGCTCGCCCGCACCGGGCAGGACGTCACGGTGTGGACGCTGGGCCGCGACGGCGACCACGGCTTCTACCGGCAGGTCGACCCCGCCGTCCGAACCCGCGTCGTCCCCTTCGCCCCGGGCCCCGGCGAGGAGACCGTGGGGGAGCGGGTGCTGCGCTCCATCGACACGCTGCGCGACGCGTTCGCCCCGCACGCCCGCGCGTACGACATCGTCCACGCGCAGGACTGCATCAGCGCCAACGCCGCCGGCCGCTGCGTGCGCACCGTCCACCACATCGACCACTTCACCACGCCCGAGCTCGCCGCCTGCCACGAGCGCGCCCTCGTCGAGCCGTACGCCCACGTCTGCGTCTCCCGCTCCGTCGCCGGCGAACTGCGCGCCGGCTGGGGCATCGAGGCCGCCGTCATCCCCAACGGCGTCGCCTACGAGCGCTTCGCCACGACCGACCCGGCCGCCCGGGCCCGCAGGCGCGCACAGCACGGCCGCTACGTCCTCACCGTCGGCGGCATCGAACCCCGCAAGGGCTCCCTCGACCTGCTGGAGGCGTACGCGCTGCTGCTGGAGCACGACCCGGCGCTGCGGCTCGTCGTCGCGGGCGGCGAGACCCTCTTCGACTACCGGGACTACCGCGCCCGCTGGGAGGCCAGGGCCCGCGCGCTCGACGTGGCGCCCACCGTCCTCGGCCCCGTGCCGGAGGACGACCTGCCACCCCTGGTCGCGGCCGCCGAGGCGTTCGCCTTCCCCTCGCTCAAGGAGGGCTTCGGGCTCGCCGCGATGGAGGCGCTCGCCGCAGGCGTGCCCCTGGTGGTGCGGGACCTGCCCGTGCTGCGCGAGGTGTTCGGCGGCGCCGCGCGCTTCGCCGCGCAACCCGCCGCCCTCGCGGGCGAACTCGCCGCCGCCGTCGACCCGGAGGACCCGGACAGGGCGGCGCGCCGCTTCGCGGGCCGCCGCCTCGCCGCCCGCCACACCTGGCGCGCCGCGGCCCTGCGCCACCTCGGCCTCTACGAGAAGCTGGCCTGAGCCCGGGCCCCCGGCCGCCGTCAGCCCCGGCCACCGCCCCCGAACGGGCGCGCAGGCGGCACCGGGCGGGTGCGCGAAGGCGGCGCCTGCCGCGGGTCGCTGCCCCACTCCTTGTCGGGCTCCGCCCCCATCACCAGCGTCAGCCGCCCGCCCGACACGATCTCCTCGTGGGTGATCCACGCCCGGTCAAGCACCCGCCCGTTGAGCCGCGCGGAGCGGATGTACGGGTTCGCCGTCGAGTTGTGCCGCGCCTCCACCGTGAAGCGCGTGCCGCGGCTCGTGGTGAACACCGCCTCGTCGAACAGCGGGCTCCCCAGGGCGTACACGCCGCTCGCCGGGGCCACCGGATAGAAGCCGGACGCCGCGAGCACGTACCACGCCGACATCTGCCCGCAGTCGTCGTTGCCGGCGAGCCCCGCGGGACCGGTGGCGTACGCGTACGCGCACACGTACCGCGACCACTTCTGCGTCAGCCAGGGCGCGCCCGCGTGTACGAACATGAACGCCATCTGGTGCACCGGCTCGTTGGAGTGGTTGTACTTGTCGTTCCACTTCATCATCTCGTCCGGCGGCGTCTGCTCGAACATGCCGTCGAGCCGCGAGACGAACGCGTCGCGGCCGCCGAGCAGTGCGATCAGGCCCGGCACGTCGTGCGGCACGTACCAGCCCTGCTGGTCCGGGTTGGACTCCACGCACCCGTCCTGGTCGCCCATCCACGAGCCGTCCGCGTTGCGGCCCCTGAACCAGCCCGCGTCCTTGTCGAAGACGTTGCGGTAGTTGCGCGACGTGCCGTCGAGGCGCCGCGCGTCCGCGTGCCGTCCCGTCGCCTCGGCGAACCGGGCCAGCGCGTAGTCCGCGTACGCGTTCTCCAGCGTCTTCGACAGGCTCGTGTCGACGCAGTAACCGAGCCGCGTCCAGTTCTCGAAGTCGTTCCTGTTCGACCTCTCCGCGGGGCCGAGCGCCACGTCGCGGCAGTACGCGTACGCCTTGTCGGCGTCGAAGCCGCGCACGCCCTTCACATACGCCTCGGAGATGATGTTCACCGCGGGGTCGCCGACCATCGTGTCGGTGTCCGTGCCCAGCAGCTCCCAGCGCGCGAGCCCCTTCACCGCGCCCGAGTCCGTCAGCGCGAGCAGGGTGTTGACCTGGTCGCTCACCGTCTGCTCGTCGATGATCGTGAGCAGCGGGAACTCGCCGCGGAAGACGTCCCAGCCGCTGAACACCGTCCGCTGCGTGAACGGGTCGTGCCGCACGGGCCCCTCGCCGAAGCGCGATGCGCCGTCCGCGTCGCTGGAGATCCGTGGGTCGATCATGGTGTGGTACAGCGCCGAGTAGAAGATCTCCCGCTGCGTGTCCGTACCGCCCTTGACCGCGACCCTGCCGAGCGCGCCCGCCCAGGCGCCGCGGGCCGCCGTGTGCGCGCCGTCGAAGTCCCAGCCGGGCAGTGAGTCCCGCAGATTGCCCCTGGCGCCCGCGACACCGGTGAACGAGACCCCGGCCTTCACCAGCACCTGCTGGCCGGCGCGCACCGGGAACTCCACGAAGAACCCGGCGCTCTCGCTCGCGCTGCTCTGCTCCGTGGCGCCGCGGCGGACCGTGTCGCCGTCCCAGGTGCCGAGCGGGCCGACGGGATGCTGGAAGCGCATCGAGAAGTAGACCGTGTACGCGGGCCCGTTGCCGCAGATCCAGCCGCCGCCCGAGCGGTCGGCCCGCATCGAGCCCTCGACGGTGTACGGGTCGGCGAGCCGCAGCTCCTGCGCCACCGAGTGCGAGCCGTCGAAGCCGACGCGGCGCGCCAGGTCGACCTTGATCCGGCCCGTGCCCGCCTCCCGGAAGGTGAACCGCAGCATGCCGGCGCGGCGCGCGGCGGTCAGCTCGGCGCGCACCGCGTACCGGTCGAGGTCGACGGCGTAGTACCCGGCACGCGCCACCTCGGTCTCCTTGCGGAACGGGCTCTTGGCCGCGTCCCTGCCGGTGACCAGGTCGCCGGTCTCCGGCATGACCTGGAGGTTGCCGAGGTCGCCGTAGCAGCCGATGCCGCCGAGATGGAGGAAGCTGAAGCCCTCGATCGTGGTCATGTCGGCCGAGTAGCCGCTGCCGTTGTCGCCGCCGCTGACGGTGTCCGGGCTCAACTGCACCATGCCGAACGGGGTGTCGGCGCCCGGGAAGGTCTTGCCGCAGGCGGTGTCCGGGGAGGTCGTCAGCGCGCCCGTGAGCGGGTTGACGAGGTCGACCGGCGCGGTCGCGCGGCGCACGGTCGCCGCCGCGGCCGCCGCACGGGAGACGGGCGCCGCCGGTCCCGCGGCCTCCGCGCGGCCTGCGGCCCCGAGGGCGACGAGCGCGCCCGCGCCGGTCCCGGCGAGGAACGTGCGCCTGTTGAGCCGGCTCTCAGATCGGTCCCGGTCCACGGTCCGTGCCTCCACGCTGGATGCTGACAACGTTGTCTGAGTTCGGGTCAACCTCCGCCATCGGCGGTCCGCTGTCAAGAGTCCGCGCAGATCCCGCGCCGGTCGTGCCCCGACGCGGCGGGCGCAGGGGGCCGGCCCGGCCGGGATGGCGGGCCGCCGTGGGGGTCAGCCCAGGGGGAAGCCCGCCTCGTCGCCCACCACCGGGAACCCCGTGGCACCGTCGCCCAGCGACTGCTCGGTCCAGATGGTCTTGCCCTTGCGGCCGTAGCGGCTGCCCCACCGCTGCGCGCACTGCGCCACGATGTAGAGGCCGCGCCCGCCCTCGTCCGTGTCGCCCGCGCGCACCAGCCGCGGCTGCGTGTTGCTCGGGTCGGAGACCTCGCAGATCAGCACGGAGGAGCGGATCAGCCGCAGCCCGACGGGCCCACCCGCGTAGCGCACCGCGTTGGTGACCAGCTCGCTTACGATGAGCTCGGTCGTCAGGCTCAACTGCCCCAGGTCCCAGGCGTCGAGCTGCTCGTCGGCGAGCTTGCGCGCCTGGGCGACCGCCTCGGGATCGGCGGGCAGCTGCCAGATCACGGTGTCCGAGGGCGGCACGACCCGCGTACGGGCCATCAGCAGCGCGACGTCGTCCCGCGGCTGCCGGTCGCCCAGGGTGCCCAGGAGCCGGTCGCCGAAGTCCCGCAGGCCGGTGCCGGGGCGCCACGACTCGGCGAGCCCGTCCCTGACCCGTTCGAGGCTCACGTCCGCGTCGAAGTCCGTGAGGGCGAGCAGGCCGTCCGTGAACAGCGTGAGCACGCTGCCGGGCGCGGGTTCGAGCGTCACCGACTCGTACGGCACGCCGCCGACGCCGAGCGGGGGCCCCGGCGGCGCGTCGACGAACTCGGCTCTCCCTTCGGGCGAGACGAGGACCGGCGGCGGCTGCCCCGCGTTGGCGAGCGTGCAGCGTCCTGCGATGGGGTCGTAGACCGCGTACAGGCAGGTGGCGCCCACCGCGTCCTTCTGCTCTGCGCTCGTCTCCGCGGCGAGGCGCTGGATCAGGTCGTCGAGCCGGGTCAGCACCTCGGCGGGCTCCAGTTCGAGGTCGGCGAGCGTGAGGATCGCGGTGCGGAGCCTGCCCATGGTGGCCGTGGCGGGCAGCCCGTGCCCGATGACGTCGCCGATCACCAGCGCGGCCCGCAGCGACGGCAGGCTGACCACGTCGAACCAGTCGCCGCTGATGTCCGCGCCGCCGGTCGCCGGCCGGTAGGTGCCCTCGGTCTCCACCGCGGCCATGTCGGCTGCCGCGCGCGGCAGCAGCCGCTCCTGCAGCGAGACGGCCGCCCGGTGCTCGCGCGCGTAGCGGCGCGCGTTGTCCAGGCCGAGCGCGGCCCTGGAGACGATCTCCGTCAGCAGGACCAGCTCGTCGCTGTCCATCGGCTCCGGCCTGTCGGTGCGCCACACGGACACCGTGCCGAGGCCGAAGCCCCTGGCCAGCAGCGGCGCGACCGCCACGGACGTGGCGCCGTCGGGGATGAAGCGCCGCGCCAGCTCCTCGGTGCGCAGCTCCGCCGCGACCTGCTCCCGGGTGAGGGTGAGGAGCTTGCCCTGTTCGAGGCGCTGCGTCTGCACGCTCTCCGGCAGCGGCGGATAGACGTCGCCCGGCCGCAGCAGCTCCGGCTGCAGGACGCCCGCCTCGCCCGCCATGGCCGTCCTGGTCAGGCCGGGCGTCGTCCAGCCGAGCAGCTGCGGCGGGGTCTCCCCGGCGAGCACGCCCTCCGCGAGGTCCACCGTCACGAAACTGCCGAGCTCGGGCACGAGCACGTCCGCCAGGTCCTGCGCGGTGCGCCTGATGTCGAGGGAGGGCCCGATGAGCTCCGCCGCCTTCTGGAGCAGCGCGAGGTGCCTGCGGTCCCGGCTCTCCTTCGTCGCGTCGTACGTGAGGACGGCGACGCCGTCCGGCGAGCCGTCGCCGTCGTCGAGCCGGAAGGCCGAGACCGACGCGATGGGAGAGGGGCCGCCCGGCGCGTCGGCCGGCCGCAGCCGCTGCACCTTGCTCAGCACGGGCGTGCCGGTGCGCAGCACGTCCGTCAGCAGGCGCCGCATGGTCGCGGCGTCGGGCTCGTAGAGCCGGGCCGCCCAGTCGTCGCCTTGCGCGGAGGTGCCCGCGAGCACCGTCGGGGCGGTGTTGGCGCGCAGCCGCCGCTGGTCCTGGTCGTGGATCGCCACGCCGATGCGGTCCTGCGCGAGCAGCGCCTGGAAGAACGAGATGCCCTGGGCCCACTCGGCCGCGGTCCCCGCCGCCAGCGCGATCAGCACCCGGTGGCCGTGCGGCGGCACGGGCACCACGCCGTAGGTGATGTCCCGGCCCCCGACCGCGCCGCGCCCGATCCGCACGGCGTCCGCAAGGGCGACCGTGCGGCACCTGCCCGACGGGGAGACCATCTCCCACAGCGGCACGCCGACCGCGTCGTCCGTGCCGCGTCCGAAGAGTCGCGCCGCCTCGTCGGACCAGGACACCACGGTGCCCTCCCCGTCCAGTACGGCGACAGCGACGGACTCGATCCGGAATCCCCCCTGAAGGACGCTGCCCTCGTCAGATTCCACGCTGGCTCCTCTCGCCAGGCGAGAGAGTTTCCTCAACTTTAACCCGATATGTCACAACCTTGAATCCGGGGCGACGGCCGCGCTCGTCGCCACGGACCGGCGGCTCGGGCCCTCGGAAGGACGCCGTGCGTGCCGATGCGGTCGCCGACCGTGACGGCGCGCCGCCGCACCACCGGTGGTGCGGCCGGGGTGCCGACGGGCTCCCGTGCGGTGGGCACCGTCTTCGGCGGCCCCGCGCCGCCCGGCAGACGGGTGCCCAGACCGCGGGCCGTCCACACGAGGTGTTTCCGTGCACCGCGGTGAACGGGTACGAGGCGTTCCCGCACGGCGGGCGCGGCGGGCACGGCAGGCCCGCGCGGTGAGCGGGGCGGGTCTGTGCCCCCGGCCGCTCACCGCGCCGCGCTCACCCCGCGGCCTGCCCGCCGCCCGCGCGGGCCAGCCTGCGGGCCTGGGACTCCGCCGGGTCGAGGACCGGGACGGCGGCCAGCAGACCCTTGGTGTACGGGTGCCCGGGCGACTCGTAGACCCGGTCGGCGGGGCCCTCCTCCACCACGCGGCCCGCCCGCATCACCAGCACCCGGTCGCTGACCTGGCGCACCACGGCCAGGTCGTGCGCGATGAACACCAGCGAGAGGCCGAGCTCGCGCTGGAGCTCGCCCAGCAGGGCGACGATGTTCGCCTGCGTGGTCACATCGAGCGCCGAGACCGGCTCGTCGCACACCACCAGCTTCGGCTCCGGTGCCAACGCCCGTGCGATCCCCACCCGTTGGCGCTGTCCGCCGGAGAACTCATGCGGATAGCGGTCGTACCACGCGGGGTCGAGGCCGACCCGGTCGAGCAGCTCCCGCACCCGGGCGCGCACGGCCCTGTCGTCCAGGGCGCCCGCGGCACGCAGCGGGTCCGCGATCGACTCGCCGATGCTGCGCCGGGGGTTGAGCGAGGACACCGGGTCCTGGAAGACCATCTGGAGCTCGCGCCGCACCGGCCGCAGCTGCCGCTCGCCGAGGTGGCCGATCTCCCGTCCCCCGTAGCGCAGTTCGCCCGCGGACGGCTCGATCAGCCGGACCAGCATGCGGCCCAGTGTGGTCTTGCCGCTGCCCGACTCGCCGACCACGCCCAGGGTCTCGCCCCTGCCGATGGCGAGCGACACCCCGTCGACCGCGGGGACGAGACCGCCCCTGCGCCCGAACTCCTTGCGCAGGCCCGACGCTTCGAGGAGCGCCCCGCCCGCCGCCGCGCGGGCGCCACCGGGGCCGTCGGCGTGCACCTCGTGCACCGCCTCCACCGTCCGCACCGGCCGGGCGGCCGGCGTGTCGGCGCGCGGCACCGCGGCGATCAGCTCCCGCGTGTACGCCTCGCGCGGCGCGCCGAGCACCTCCCGCACGGTGCCGCGTTCCACCGCCCGGCCCTCCCGCATCACCAGGACGTCGTCGACGGAGCCCGCCACCACCCCCAGGTCGTGGGTGACCAGGAGCAGGCCCGCGCCCGTCTCCGTGCGCAGTTCGTGCAGCAGGTCGAGGATCTGCGCCTGCACCGTCACGTCGAGCGCGGTGGTCGGCTCGTCGGCGACCAGCAGCCGGGGACGGCAGGCGAGCGCCATGGCGATCACCGTGCGCTGCCGCATGCCGCCGCTGAACTCGTGCGGACGCGAGCGCGAGCGGCGCGCCGCGTCCGGGATGCCGACCCGGTCGAGCACCTCCACGGCGCGCGCACGCGCCGCCGCGCGGGTCGCTCTCGTGTGCACCCGGTACACCTCGGCGATCTGGTCGCCGACCGCGTAGTACGGGTCGAGGGCGGACAGCGGGTCCTGGAAGACCATCGCGGCGAGACCGCCGCGCAGCCTGCGCAGGTCGTCGCCCTCCGCGGTCAGCGCGTCGACACCGGCGACCGTGGCCGAGCCGCCGACCCGCGCGCCGGTGTCCCGGTGCAGGCCGAGCAGCCCGAACGCGACGGTGCTCTTGCCGGAGCCCGACTCGCCGACGATGCCGAGGGCCCCGCCCGCGCCGAGCGTGAACGACAGCCCGTCCACCGCCCGCACGGACCCCTCGCCGGCCGGGAACTCGACGACCAGGTCGCGGACCTCGACCAGCGGCCCTGTGGCCGCCGCGACCTCAGGGGACTCCTTGCCCGCACCGGATGCACCGGATGCACCGGACACACCGGCGCCCGGTCCCGTGCCGGACACACCGGCGCCCGTGCCGGAAGCGCTGTCGCTCACTGGAGCACCACCCGTCGGTCGATCACCGCGTACAGCAGGTCGGCGCCCGCGTTCGCGACCACCACGCAGAACCCGGTCACCAGCACGAGGCCCACCACCACCGGCAGGTCGATCTGCGCCACCGAGTCCACCAGCAGCCGCCCGAGGCCGGGCAGCCCGAACAGCGACTCCGTGAGCACCGCGGAGCCGAACATCGTGCCCAGGTCGAGTGCGCTGAGCGCGATCACCGGGGTCAGCGCGCCCCGCAGCGCGTGCCGGGTCACCAGGTGCCGCTCGCTGACCCCGTAGGCGCGAAACGTCCTGATGTGGTCCTCGGCCAGCGTCTCCAGCATCGAGGAGCGCGTGAGCCGCGCGTACTTCGCCGACTCGATCAGGGCGAGCGACACCCACGGCAGCAGCAGCCCCCAGAACCACTGCTGCGGATCCGAGGTCAGCGACACGTAGTCGGGGAAGGGCAGCCACTGGAGCGTCGAGCAGAACAGCACGAGCAGCAGCAGCCCGATGACGAACACCGGCATCGCGTTGCCCGCGAGCGTCAGCGCGGTCAGCGCCCGCTCCGTGAACCGGCCGCGCCGCAGCGCCGACATCAGGCCCGTGCCGACGCCGAGCAGCAGCCACAGCACCATCGCGCCGAGCGCGAGCGAGGCCGTGACGGGCAGCCGCGCGCCGATCAGCGACGTGACCTGCTCGCCCGTCCGGTACGACACGCCGAGGCACGGCGCGTGGCAGTGCAGCACCCCGGTGCCCGTCGAGAAGTCGCGCCCCGCGACGACGCCTCCGAGGAAGCGCGCGTACTGGAGGTAGAAGGGGGCGTCGACGCCGAGGCGCCGGCGCACCTGCTCCACCTGCGCGGGGCTGCACTTGGGCCCGCAGGTCAGCTGCGCCGGGTCGCCGGGGGCGACGTAGAACGCCGCGTAGATCACGATCGAGAGGACCAGCAGCACGACGAGCGCGCCGATCACCCTGCGGAACAGATAGCGCGTCATGCCGTCGCCTCCGTTCCGCCGGCGGGGGCTACGGAACCGCCGTCGGGGGTTCCGGGGCCGCCGTCGGGCGGCGGCGCGGCCCCGCGGCGGCGCCCGGCGCCGAGCCGCAGCCTCGACGCGGCGCGCGGGTCGAGTGCGGTGCGTACCGCGTCGCCGAGCAGCGCGAACGACAGCGTCGTGATGAAGATCATCAGGGACGGCAGCAGCACGTACATCGGGTCCGCCTGGAACCAGGTCGTGGCCGCCGTCAGCATCTGCCCCCACGACGAGGTCGGGGGCCGCACGCCCACCCCGAGGAACGAGAGGCCCGCCTCGCTCACCACGTTGGAGGGCAGCAGCAGCGCCGCGTACGTCACCACCGGGGCCGCGAGCGACGGCAGCAGTTCCCTGCGGGCCACACGCCACGCCCCCGAGCCGCCGAGCCTGGCGGCCGCCACATAGTCCAGCGACTTGAGGCTCAGCGTCTGGGCGCGCACCACGCGCGCCGTCCCGCCCCACCCGAGCAGCCCGATGACCAGCATCAGCAACAGCGGGCGCGGGAAGCCGGCCGGCACGACCGCCATCAGCGCGATCGCGAACACCAGGGTCGGCAGCGCGAGCATCACGTCCGTGGTGTGCGCGAGCACCTGGTCGAGCAGCCGGTTGCCGAGGCCGGCGGCGAGCCCGATGACGAGCCCGATCACCACCTGCACCACCGTCGCGCCGACCGACACGAGCAGCGACACCTGCGCCCCGTACACCAGGCGCGCGAACAGGTCGCGCCCTGTGCCCGGTTCGACCCCGAGCCAGTGCGCGCCACTGACCCCGCCGAACGCCCCGGTCGGTACCCCGCCCGACGCCGAGTCGACCAGGGCGTCGTGGTAGGTGGTGGGGTCCTGGCCCTCGGCGGCGGCGAGCAGCGGCGCGGCGGCCGCGATCAGGATCAGCAGGACGAGGACGGCCCCGCCCGCGAGGGCGGCGGGCTGCGCACGCAGCCGCCGCCAGACCTGCCGGGCCCCGGCGGCGGGGGAGACCGCCACCGCCGGGTCGCCGGTGAGGAGTTGTTCCGTACTCATGCCCGGTGGTTCCGCGTCACTTCACCGCGACCTGCGAGATGTCGAGCACCCCGGTCCAGTCGCTGATCACCACGTTGCGCACGTCCTTGCCGACGAGCCGCTTGTACACCGGGTGCAGCAGCGGCACGGTCAGCGCCTTCGCGCCGATCTCCTTGTCCAGCGCGCCCCACTGCTTCGCGGCGGCCGTGTGGTCGGTGAGCTTGTTGATCCGGTCGATGGTGCTGTTCACCGAAGCGTCGTTCAGCTGGGCGTTGTTGAAGTTCGAGCCGTCCTTGACGATCTGCCGGCCGTCGAAGATCGGCGCGAGGAAAGGACCGCCCGAGGGCCAGTCCGCGCCCCATGTCGAGAAGAACAGGCCGGGCTCGGTGGAGACCGCGTGCACCGTCTGGCGGTACTTGTTGTCCTCCAGGCCGTCCAGCTTCACCGTGATCCCGGCGGCCTTCAGGGCGCCCTGCACGGCGGAGGCCATCGCAGGGCCCGAGTTGTTGGCGTCGCTCTCGGAGTGCGTCAGGGTGACGGTGAGCCCGTGCGGGTAACCGGCTTGCTTCAGCAGCTCCTTGGCCTTCGCCGGGTCCCCGCTCCTGCCCGCGGGGAACGGGTCGTACGGCGTGTAGCCGAAGGCCGCCTGGTTCGGCAGGAAGGTGGTGGCGGGCTCGGCGAGCGAGGAGCCGCCCGCCGCGTTCACCGCGGAGGTGCGGTTGATGGCGTACGCGATCGCCCGGCGCACCTTGGGGTTGTCGAACGGCTTCACCTTCGGGTTGAAGGAGAGGTAGTCCGTCTCGCCGAAGTGTCCTGTGCCGACGCGGGAGGCGAGCTCCTTGTCGCCCGTCACCTTCGCCAGTTCGGCCGGGCCGAGGTTGGTGTCGGTGGTGATGGCCGCGGCGTCGGGCCCTGAGGCCGCCGACAGCCGCTGGTTGATGACCGCGGTGTCGAGGCCGCCCTTCACGTCGATCGTGTCGGGGTAGTCCTTGCGCTGACTGTCGTTCGTGGCCGACCAGTTGGGGTTGCGCTTGAAGGTCAGTTCGAGGCCGTTGTTCTGGTTCTCGACGACCTCGTAGGGGCCGGAGGACATCGGGTGCTCCGCGTACTTGGTCCCGGTGTCCTTGGCCTTCGGCACCGGCGTGAACTGCGTCTGCGTCGCCAGGTAGGGGAAGTCGCCCTCAGGCTTGTTGAGATGGAAGACGATCGTCTTCGCGTCCGGCGTCTCGATCGCCGACAGGCCCTTCTTGTCCTTGTAGGGCCCCTGGTAGTCGGCCGCGCCGACCAGCCAGTCCCGCAGGTACGGCGCGCCGCCCGACAGCTCGGGCGCGAACGACCGCTCGATGCCGTACTTGATGTCCGCCGTGGTGATCGGCGTGCCGTCCTCGAACTTGAGGCCGCTCTTGAGGTGGTACGTCCACACCGTGGCGTCCTTCGACGGCGTGCCGGTGTCGGTGGCCAGGTCGGGCACCACCTTGTTGCCCGCGGCCCCGTCGGCCCGGTTGCGGGTGGTCAGCGTCCGGAAGACCAGGGACGGTATGTTGCCGCCGCCCGAGGTGTACTCGCGCGCCGGGTCGAAGTTGGTCATCGGCGTCTGGTTGAGGACGAGCAGCTTGCCGCCCTTCTTCGGCGCGTCGCCGCCCGCTGCGTCGCCTCCCTTGTCGGGGCCGCACGCGCAGGCGGCGGCCGCGAGGGCCGCGGTGACCGCGACGGCGGCCGCCGTACGGCGTGGGAGGCGGGGTGATCGGGACATCGGCTACGGCCTTTCGCTGCAGGGAACGACGTGGAGAGAGCCACGGGGCAGCAGGGAACCGACCGGAGGAAGGGAGAGCGCCGCGCCCGTGGAAGGACCCGGAACGCAGCGGAGCACGCACCGGGCACACCGGTGGCGGGACTGCGGAAGCGGGCCGGTCAGCGACAGAGGATGTCGGCGACGCAGTGCCCGGTCACCCCGATGAGCGCCAGCGCGAAGGCGGCGCGCGGCAGGGGGCGATGAGCAGTCATGCCGAGAAGACTGAACGATTGTCCGAAGGAAGTCAAAACGGTGCAGGTCAGCACCACAAGAACGTGACCACACTCACGCCCGCGCCCTCTGCGCCACCCGCGTCTCGCCTACACCGTCGTCGGGCGGGCGCCGCACGCGTACGCCGCCCGGTGGGGTCCGGTGGGCGGATGGGGGTGTCCCCGGGGGACCTGCCCGTGTCGGCGCGGTGCGTGCGCCGCCGGTACCTACACTCGGCCCGCGCCACCCGACCGACGTGAGGAGCCGCCCGTGCTGCAGGCATGCGACCCCGTGCCGGAGGCCGCCGCGCGCTGCGCCGCCTCGGCCCTCGCCTCCGTGTCGCCCGGCGGCCTGTCGGCGGCCCGCGCCCAGATGGGCTTCTCCCTCGCCTGGCACATCGTGCTCGCCTGCCTCGGGGTCGGGCTGCCGCTGCTGACCCTCGGCGTCGAGTGGTACGGCATCCGCACCGGCAGGCCGGAGCACCGGCTGCTCGCCCGCCGCTGGGCCCGCGCCATGGGTGTGCTGTTCGCGGTCGGCGCCGTGTCCGGGACCATCCTCAGCTTCGAACTCGGCATCCTCTGGCCCGGCCTGATGGGCCGCTTCGGCCAGGTCATCGGCCTGCCCTTCGCCCTCGAAGGCTTCGCCTTCTTCATCGAGGCGATCTTCCTCGGCATCTACCTCTACGCCTGGGACCGGCTGCCGCCCCGCACCCACCTGCTGACGGGCGTGCCCATCGTCGTCGCGGGCGTCGCCTCCGCCTTCTTCGTCGTCTGCGCCAACGCCTGGATGAACCAGCCCCGCGGCTTCACCCTCCGCGGCGGGAAGGTCGACCACGTCGACCCCTGGGCCGCGATGATCAACCCGGCTGCCCCGCCGGAGACGGTCCACATGATCCTCGCGGCCCTCATGGTGGCGTGCTTCCTCACCGCCTCCGTGTACGCCGTCGCGCTGCTGCGCGGCCGCCGCGACACCTACCACCGCACCGGGTTCTTCGTCCCGTTCACCCTCGGCGCCGTCGCCGCGCCCTTCCAGATCGCCGCGGGCGACTGGGCGGCCCGCTTCCTCGCCCACTACCAGCCGATGAAGCTCGCCGGCATCGAGGGCGTCTACCGCACCCGCTCCCACGTGCCGCTCACCCTCCTCGGCTACGCGGACGGCGAGCGGCTGCGCTACGGCCTGGAGATCCCCGACGGCCTCTCCCTCCTCGTCGGCTACCACCCGGGCACCGTCGTACGCGGCCTCGAAGAGGTGCCGCGCGACCAGTGGCCCCCCGTCACCGGCGTCCACCTCTCCTTCGACGCGATGGTCGGCATCGGCACCTTCCTGCTCGCCATGGGCGTGTGGCTGCTGCTCCTGTGGTGGTGGTCGCGCCGCACCGGCACCGCCCTGCTGACCCCGCGCGGCACCCGCCCCTTCCTGCTGCTCGCCGCGCTCACCGGGCCCGCGGCCGTCGTCGCCCTCGAATGCGGCTGGTGCGTCACGGAACTGGGCCGCCAGCCGTGGATCGTCTGGGGCGTCATGCGCGTCAGCGACGCCGTCAACCCCGCGCCCGGCCTGATGGCGGGCCTGTGGGTGGTGCTGCTCGTCTACGCGGCGATGACCGCGGGCACCGTGTACGTCCTGCGCAGGCTCACCCGCACCACCCCCGTACCCGTCGCCCCGCAGGAGCGCGACGTGCAGGAGTACCCCGTCGTCTGACCCCCGGCCCGGCCGAGCGCCGCCGGGCCCCGCAGCAGGAGGCGAACGTGATCGCAGACGTGATGCTGGCCGTGATGTGGGTGGGCCTCACCTGCTACGCCCTGTTCGCGGGGGCCGACTTCGGCGCCGGGTTCTGGGACCTGTTCGCGGGCAGGGCGGGCCGCGGCAGGCAGCGCCGCTCCCTGATCGAGCACAGCATCGGACCCGTGTGGGAGGCCAACCACGTCTGGCTGATCTTCGTGCTGGTGATGCTCTGGTCGTGCTTTCCTCCGGTGTTCGCCGCCGTCCTGTCGACGCTCTGTATCCCGCTCACCCTCGCCGCGCTCGGCATCATCGCGCGCGGCGCTGCCTTCGCGTTCCGCAAGGCCAGCACGGCCCTCTGGCAGCAGCGCCTGTTCGGCGCCTGCTTCGCCGTCTCCTCCGTCGTCACCCCCCTGTTCCTCGGCGCCGTCGCAGGGGGCATCGCCTCGGGCCGCGTACCGCCGGGCATCGCCGAGGGCGACACCGTCACCAGCTGGCTCAACCCGACCTCCGCGCTCGGCGGCGTCATCGCCGTCCTCACCTGCGCCCACCTCGCCGCCGTCTACCTGTGCGCCGACGCCGTGCGCGAAGGGGACACCGTGCGCGCCGCCGAGTTCCGCCGCGCGTCCGCCGCCGGCGGACTGGCCTGCGGCGCCGTCGCCCTCGCGGGCATCGCCGTGCTCGACCAGGACGCCCCCGTCCTCTTCCACGGCCTCACCCACCGCGCCCTGCCGCTCGTCGTCGTCGGCGCCGTGGCGGGCCTCGCGGACCTGGCGCTGCTGCTGCGCCACCGCTACGTCCTCGCGCGCGGCGCGGCCGCGCTCGCCGTCGCCGCGATCCTGTGGGCGTGGGGCGTCGCCCAGTACCCCCGCATGCTCGTGCCCTCGACGACCGTCGAGGGGACCGCGGCCCACACCTCCGTGCTGGTCGCCTGCCTGATCTCCGTCGCGGTCGGCTTCGTGGTGCTCGTACCGTCCCTGTGGCTGTTGTACGCGACGTTCCAGCGCAGCCCCGTCCCCGGCGGCCCCCGCGGGCCGCGCTCCGGCGGCGGTACGGAACCCGGCGGCGGCACCGCCGCGTGACCGGCACGGGAGCACCGGCTCCGCGCCCCGCGCTGCCGGGACTCGGCCCCGCACCCTCGCCGAGGTGCCGGCCGGCGGCCGCCAGGCGCTCGTGGTCACCGGCCGCGGCGCCGACTCGCCCGAGTCGTCCGCCGTGCTCTACCGGCGCACCGCCGACCGCTGCCGCGCCGGGGACACCTGGGCGGCCCGCAACGCGCTGCACGGCTGGAGCGGCCACCACCGCGCGGGCGATCTGCGCACGCCCGTCCGCCCCGGCAGCGCGGAGCGGCCCCCGGGACGTGGAAGGCCGCGTTCCGGGGGCCGGGGCTCAGCCCTGCGGCAGGGCCCGGAACGACTGGAGGGTGCTGCCGTTGCAGGCCCGCTGGACGAGCTGGACGCTGTTCGCGGTCGAATTGCCCGCGGCGGCAAGGCACTTGCCGCTGTTGCGGTTCACGAAGTGGTAGGTCCACCCGCTCTCCGCCACCGGCTTCCACTGCTGGTTCGCGCCGCCAGAGTAGGACCACAGCTGCACGGGGGCGCCGTCCGCCGTGGACACGTCTGTGACGTCGAGCGCCTTGGCCGGGTCGGCGCGGTTGCCGATCCGCACGTATCCGCCGCCGGTGTCCGCGAGCTGGTACTGCTGCGCGGCGGTGCCGTTGCAGTCGTACTGCTGTACGGCCGTGCCGTCGGCAGTGGCGGCGGCGCGCGCGTCGACGCACTTCTGGCTGGCCGCCGGGGACAGCGCGTACCAGCTGTCGCCGGAGTAGGCGGGCATGGGGGCCGGGGGAGTGCCGACCCCGCCGAGCGAGAGCAGCCCCTGGAGGACCAGCCGGGTCTGCTGGGCGCTGCCGAAGGTCAGCGACAGCGTCGTGTTGTTGCCGTAGTCCATGGCGTTGTGTCCGAAGTTGGCATAGAGCATGCGGTACTTGGTGTTCGTCCATACGATCGGGTAGTACCCGCTCGTCCAGGTGTTGCCGGCCTGGTTGCCCACCGGGAAGCTCGACGGGTCGATGGAGGCGAGCACGTCGATGTCGGGGTCGGCGCGCAGGTCGTTGTGCCAGCTGTACCACTCGCTGGTGGACGAGGCGATGGTGGCGGGCAGTCCGGCGGTCGCGGGCTTCGAGGCGTCGTCGACCTTCAGGGTCTCGCTGGTCGGCGCCCAGGTGTTGGTGGCGAAGGCGCCGGTGCCGAGGAAGGTGTTGTGGTACCAGGGCCAGGTGTTGGGGTCGGTGTTGAACGCGGAGACGTGGAAGCCCATCCAGGCGCCGCCGCCCTCCATGTACGAGCGGAACGCGCTCTGCGCCGCCGCGTCGTGCGGGAAGTCGTCGAGGAACATGACGACCTGGTACTGGGAGAGCGTGGCCGTATTGACCTTGGACCAGTCGGAGGTCGCGGTCCAGGAGAAGTTGTTCGCGGCCGCGACCTGCGGGAAGAACTGCCTGGCCTCGGCGTCGAAGCTCGCGTGGGCCTGGTCGCCCTCGTCGGAGTCGTAGAAGGCGAGGACCTTGAAGGCGGGCGTGGCCGCGGGTGCCGCGGCCGCGGTGGGCGCCGCCGCCCTGGCGGGTGCGGTGGCGCACAGCGCGGCGAGTGCGGAGGCGGCGAGCAGCCGCAGCACGCGGCGGGCGGATCTGGGGCGGCGGGCGGCGGGCTGCGTGGGAGCGGTGCCGTGGGAGGTCAAGGGAGTCCCTTCCGTTCAGGAGGGTGAAGCGGTGACGTATCCCTGAATGAGTGTCGGCACGATTACGCAGCAGTAGGCATGTCCTCGTCAAGGTCTGTACCAAAGGTGCCCGCCCGCCGCGGGGTCACCACGCCAGCGGCAGCGCCTCAGGACCGCGGTTGATCGTCCCCCGCAGCCACCGCACTTCTTCGGGCCGCACCGCGAGCCGGGCCGCGGGCAGGTCGCGCAGCAGCGCGCCGAGCACCGTCTCCGCCAGCATCCGGGTCAGGGCCGCGCCCACGCAGTAGTGCGCGCCGTGCCCGAAGGCCAGGTGCGGCGCCCCGGCCCGTGCCAGGTCGAGCCGGTCGGGGTCGGTGAAGACCGCAGGGTCCCGGTTGGCCGCCAGATACGAGACGTACACCGCCTCGCCCGCGCGCACCCGCACCCCGCCGACCACGACGTCCTCGGTCGCGACCCGCGGCAGGCCCACGCCGTTGCGCTGCGGGATGAAGCGCAGCAGCTCCTCGACCGCCGCGGGCAGCAGCGCCGGGTCGGCCCGCAGCGCGGCGAGCTGGCCCGGGTGGGTGAGCAGCGCGTACACCATGGTGGACGTCTGGTTGCGCACCTGGTCGAGGGCGTTGAGCACCACCATCACCGAGAGGGAGACCAGCTGGGCGCGGCTGAGGGCGCCCGCAAGCTCCGCCGCCACCAGTTCGCTGAACAGGTCGTCGCCCGGGTCCGCGGCCCGCAGGTCGGCGAGGTCGCCGAAGGACCGGGCGATCTCCCGCTTCACCGCCGCCGTGTCCGCGACCGGGCGGTCGCTGGAGAGGATCACCCGCCGCCACTCCCGCAGCCGCGGCAGATCGGCGGCCGGCAGCCCCATCAGCTCGGCGACCACCCGCTCGGGCAGCGGGCCCGTCAGATGCTCCGTCAGATCGGCGGGTGGCCCCTCGCCGCGCATCCGCTCCAGCAGCTCCGCCGTGACGCGCTCGGCTCCCGTCCGCAGCGCGGCGACCCTGCGGCGGTTGAACGCCTTCGCCGTCAGCCGGCGCAGCGCGGTGTGCTCGGGCGGATCCGTGCGCCCCACCCCGCCGGGCGGCGCGACCGCGTGCGGTGTCATGGACGTGATCGGGCGGTCCACCGTCAGCGCCCTGCTGAACCGGGGGTCGGCCGTGACCTCCTTGACGTCCTCGTACCGGGTGACCAGCCAGGCGTCCCCGGTGCCGTACCGCATCCGCACCCGCGCCACCGGCTCCTCGCGCAGCAGCCGGTGGAGCAGGGGGTCGAACGCGAGCCCTTCGAGGTGGCCGACCGGCCAGTCGTGCACGGCGCTTGGACCCGCGGGCGGTGCGGCGGAGACATCGGTCATACGGGGCTCCTTCGGCGGTCGGACGCGGTGCGCGGCGGCGGGGGCCGCACCCGGCAACGTGCGGCGGTCCGAGGCCCGCGCAGGGCCGGGACCGCCCTCGACATCTACCCGCGCCCCGGGCCGCCGCCGGGCCGTTCACCCGTAAGGCGGACGGGCGTCGGCCGCCGCGGGCGGGCAGGCGTCGCGGCCCGCCTGCGGGGTACCCGGAGACTCCGTCGTCCGACGCGGTCGGCAACGGCGCCGCCCGCCCGAGAGGACAGATGCACGATGGTCCACGTAGTGCGCACGATGACCGTCCGCAGGCCCCTGGCCGCGGTGGTCGCCTACCTCGCCGACTTCTCGCACGCCGTCGACTGGGACCCGGGCACGCGCTCGTGCGAGCGGGCCGACCCCGGACCCGTGTACGAGGGGGCACACTGGCGCAACGTCTCCCACTTCCGGGGCCGACGCACCGAGCTGACGTACCGGCTCGCGCGGATGGAGCGCGACCGCCTGACCTTCGTCGGCTGCAACGACACGGCGACCTCCACCGACGACCTGTCGTTCGCGGAGCGCGACGGGTCCACCCTGGTCGCGTACGACGCCACGGTCCGCTTCAACGGGCTCGCCAGGCTGGCCGACCCGTTCCTGCGGCGCGAGTTCGAACGCCTCGGCGACCAGGTCGTGCGCACCCTGCCCGCCGCCGTCGAGGCGGCCGTACCCCCGGACGCCGCCGCACCGGCGGCGGACGGAGACTAGGGCCTCTCGTCTGGATCATCCCGGGCGCACGCCGGCCGGCAGCGGGGGAGAGGACCGCGGGAAAGGGGAGGCCGCGGACCGACGGGGTGTCAGCGGTCCTCGGCCGGGCGCGGGGCGTGGCCGACCTCGTCCCGCGCGAGGAGCGCGAGCAGCGAGCCGACGGTGAGGCTGGCCTCCGCGGGGTGGCGCAGGACCTTCCCCGGGGTGACGCGATAGGTGTTCGCCCTGCCCTCCCGGGTGTGGGAGAGGTACCCGCCCTGTTCGAGGTCGGCGATGATCCGTTGGACGGCCCGCTCGGTGAGACGGCACCGTGCGGCGATGTCGCGGATGCGGACGGTGGGATCGTCCGCGACGCTGGCCAGCACGCGCGCGTGGTTGGTGAGGAACGTCCATCCACTGTGGGATTCGGGCACTGCATCCATGCCGGTCATGTTAAGGGACCGACCCTCATTGCCGCACTCCGAAGCATGAATTATATTTCGTGTAAGCGATGACCGCCATCTGGCGGGACCCACGCGGGGAGAATGGGGTGCTCATGTCCTGGGAAGCGTCTGCCGCGCCGAGGCACACGGCGACCCGCGCCACGGTTTCGCGGCGTGGCGAACGGTCCGTACCCGCAGCGGGGCCCGGCTGCCTGGTGACCCTCAGCAGCCCGGCCGAGAGCGACCGGATCGTGGTCGCGCCGCGCGGCGAGGTCGACTGGGACGCGCACGAGGCCCTCCACCGCAACCTCGTGGACGCGCTGCGCGCCACCCCGAGCGGGCTCGACCTCCGACTCGACGGCGTCACCTTCTGGGACTGCGCGGCGCTGGGTGTCCTGCTGCGGGTGCGCGAACACGCCGCGGCCGAGGGCAAGACCGTGGTCGTGCGCAGCGCCAGCCCGATCGTGCACCGCGTGCTCGAACTCACCGGCACACTCGGCCTGTTCGGCCTGTCCGCCGAGGACTGAGCGCCCGCCGCGGCGGTTCAGCCGCGGACATCCCCGGCCGCCCGCAGCGCCCACGCCACCAGCGGGACCTGCAGCGGCAGCCGGCCCCAGGCGGCGGCCTTGAGCGGCGCGGGCCTGTTGCCCCAGTCCCGCGCCATCTGCACATTGGCGGGCAGGACCGCGACGAAGAACCCGGCGGCGGCCAGCGCGCCCGCCCTGCGGGTGCGCGGAGCGGCCACCGCGGCGGCGAGCCCCAGCTCGGCCGCGCCGCTCACCCAGGTCCACACGCGCGGCGGCCCGGGCAGTGAGCGCGGCACGATCGAGTCGAACGGGCGCGGCCTGGCGAAGTGCAGGACCCCGGAGGCCGCGAGCAGGGCGGCGAGGAGTCGGGGCGAGCGCGGGGCGAGCTGCATGGCGGTACCTCCGGTGGGGGGACGGCTCCGGCCGGGACGGGGGAAGCCCGGCGCGGACCGCCACCACGCTACCCAGCGGTATCCGTCCGCCACCAGCACGGTCGGGTATCGGCGCCCTCGCGCGGCGGTCGTCTCCGCACGCCGCAGGACCCCGATCGCGGCGCACCCGCCCCCGGACGCGGCCGCCCCGCCCCGGCGGCCGGGCGCGCACGCCTGTCCGCGCGGAGACGGGGTACCCGTCGGTAACTGGATCATCGGGGAAGGACGGACGCGCCATGGCGAAGCACATCATCGACTCCGGGGCGGCTGAGGGCGACTTCTACTACGTCAAGGACCTGCTCGAACCGGACGAGCGCGCGAAGCTCGACCGGGTGCGCGCGTTCCTGGTGGACCGGGTCGCACCGGGGGCTGGGGAGCGCTGGGAGGCGGGCGAGACCCCGCTCGGCCTGCGCGACGGGATCCGCGACCTGGACATCACCGGCACCTGGGCCGACGACCACCACATCGCCCCCCGCAGCTATCTGCTGACCGGCCTGATCGGCATGGAGATGGCGCGCGTCGACGCCTCGTTCGCCACGTTCTTCGGTGTGCACGCGGGCCTTGCGATGGGCTCGATCCGCGAGTGCGGCTCCGAGGAGCAGAAGGAGCGGTGGCTGCCCGCGATGGTGCGGTGGGAGAAAATCGGCGCCTTCGGCCTCACCGAGCCGCTGGTCGGCTCGGGCGCCTCGCTCGGCCTGCTGACCACGGCGCGCCGCGACGGCGACTCCTGGGTGCTCGACGGGGAGAAGAAGTGGATCGGCAATGCGACCTTCGCCGACCTCGTCGTCATCTGGGCCAGGGACGTCGCCGACGACCAGGTCAAGGGCTTCGTGGTGGAGAAGGGCGCGCCGGGGTTCACCGCGCGGGCCCTCGAAGGGAAGATCGCGCTGCGGGGCGTGCAGAACGCCCATATCGTCCTCGACGGGGTGCGGGTGCCCGAGGCCGACCGGCTCGCGCGCGCCGACTCCTTCCGCGACACGGCCCGGGTGCTCAAGGTGACCAGGGGCGGCGTCGCGTGGAGTGCGACGGGGTGCGCGATCGGGGCGTACGAGGCGGCGCGCGCCTACGCGCTCGAACGCGAGCAGTTCGGCCGTCCGATCGCCGGATTTCAGCTCGTGCAGGACCTGTTGGCGCGCATGCTCGCCAACATCACGGCCTGCCAGGGGATGGTCGTGCGGATGGCGGCGCTGCACGAGCAGCACCGCCTCGACGACGCGCAGGCCGCGCTCGCCAAGATGTTCTGCACCACCAGGATGCGGGAGACGGTCGCCTGGGCGCGCGAGGTGCTCGGCGGCAACGGCATCCTGCTCGAACACGACGCCGCCCGCTTCTTCGCCGACGCCGAGGCGCTCTACTCCTACGAGGGGACCCGGGACATGAACTCCCTCATCGTGGGCCGGGCGATCACGGGGCACAGCGCCTTCGTGTGACCGGACCCAGGGCGCACGGGGCGGCCCGTCCCGGACACACTGCCCGGGGCGGGCCGTCATGCGTGGTGTGTTGTGGTGCGGGCGGCTACCAGCGGTACCAACGACCGCGGGAGCCGGTCCCGCTGTGCGGCCGCACGAGGAAACCGAGCAGCCAGATCACGAACACCACGATCGCGACCCACCAGAGGACCTTCAGAGCGAAGCCCGCGCCGAACAGGATGAGCGCGAGCAGCAGGACGAGAAGCAAAGGAACCATGATTATCAACCTCCGGCGAGCCGTGTGCCCCTCCACACTCCGGCCACACCTTCCGCATGCAACGGTTGGGAAACGCCCGCGCGGCACGGAGGATGCGCAGGCGACCGCCCATTGTCGTCCGGTTGACGATAAGCGCCTCACCCCTTTAGAGTCAGGGTGACGAAAAGGGGTTCCCGTGGCAGACATCACGCGCCGCTTCGGCCGGCGCCACCTCCGTTCAGCTCCCACCGCCCACATCCGCCACCACGACCGCGGCCGCCTCGTCCACGACGGCGTCGCCCAGAGCTTCTGGTTCCGCGCCCTGAACGCCGCCCTCTCCGAAGTCCCTGTCGACGACCGGGAGCTGGCGATGTCCTTCCACGCGAGGACCGCCGACTTCCAGGACGTGTCCGTCCAGGCGACCGTCACCTACCGGATCAGCGAGCCCGCCACGGCGGCCGCGTGCCTCGACTTCTCCCTCGACCCCGAGACCGGCGCCTGGCGTGCCGCACCGCTCGAGCAGATCTCCACCCTCCTCACGGAGACCGCGCAGCAGCACGCGCTCGACTCCCTCGCCCGGATGCCGCTCGCCGACGCCCTGATGACGGGCGTGCCCGCCACGCGCGAACGCATCGCCCAGGGGCTGGCCGCCGACCCGCGGCTGCCCGCGACCGGGCTCACCGCGGTCGCCGTGCGCGTCGTCGCCGTACGGCCCGAGCCCGACATCGAACGCGCCCTGCGCACCCCCGCGCGCGAACGCGTCCAGCAGGACGCCGACCGCGCCACCTACGAACGGCGCGCTGTCGCCGTGGAGCGCGAACGTGCCATCGCCGAGAACGAACTCGCCAGCCGCATCGAACTCGCCAGGAGAGAGGAACAGTTGGTCGAACAGCGCGGCACCAACGCCCGCCGCGAGGCGGAGGAGGCCGCGGCCGCCGACGGCGTGCGGGCCGAGGCGGAGGCCGCCCGCACGGTGCGCCTCGCCCGGGCAGAGGCCGACGCGGCCCGCACCACCGGCGAGGCCCGCGCCCAGGCCCAGGCCGCGTGGCTGCGCGTGCACGGCGAGGTCGACCCCGAGGTGCTGCGGGCGTTGGGACTCGACAAGTTCGCGGAGAACATGCCGAGGATCGGCAGCGTCACCGTCTCGCCCGACGTGCTCACCGGGCTGCTCGCCCGCCTCGGCGCCCGCCCCAGGGACACGGCGTGAGCCTCGGCCCGCGCGCGGTCCTCGTCCACCGCACCACCGAGTACGAGGAGTTGGTGGCCAGGCACGGCACCCACGGCCAGGCCGCCTACTTCCTCGCGACGCACGGCCGAGACATCGCGGAGCCGGCCGAACGCCACCGGCGCGCCGTCCGCGTCCTCGCCGAGGTGGCGGCCGCGGTGCCGCTCGCCTGGCGGCGTGCCCGGGTCGAACGCGCCGACCTGGACCGCTTCCTGTTCGGCCCCGAGGACATCGTGGTGGTGGCGGGCGGGGACGGCCTGGTCGCCAACACCGCCAAGTACCTGACAGGACAGCCCGTCATCGGCGTCGACACCGACCCGGGCCGCAACCCCGGCGTGCTCGTACGGCACAGGTCCGCCGACGCGGCCGGACTGCTGACGGCCGCGGGCGCGGGCCACGGCACTTACGCGGACCTCACGATGGTCGAGGCCGTCACCGACGACGCGCAGCGGCTCCTCGCGCTCAACGAGATCTACCTCGGGCACAGCAGCCACCAGACGGCCCGCTACCGCATCGGCGGCGAGGCGCAGGCGTCGTCCGGCGTCCTCGTCGGGACCGGCACCGGCGCGACCGGCTGGCTGCGCTCCGTGTGGCAGGAGCGCGGCGGCACCCTGCCGCTGCCCGACCCCCGGCTGCGCCACCTGCTCTGGTTCGTCCGCGAGGCGTGGCCCTCGCCCACCACCGGCACCACCGCATCGGCCGGCCTCCTCACCGAGAGCGAACGCCTCTCCGTCACCGTCGAGTCCGAGCGCCTGGTCGCCTTCGGCGACGGCATGGAGGCCGACGCCCTCGACCTCACCTGGGGCCAGACCGTCCACCTGGGCTGCGCCCCCACCACCCTCCGCCTCCTCACCTGACCCCGCCCGCGCCCCCGGGGGCCCGCGCTCCCTCCCGTATCGTCGTCGCCGTGAACGGAGTACGCGTGGTGCTGATCGGCGGGACCTCCCACACCGGTAAGAGCACCGTGGCCCGGGCGGTGGCGGACCGGCTCGGCTTCGAGTGCCTGTCCACGGACGGCCTGGCCCGGCACCCCGGGCGGCCGTGGCCGACACCGGAGCGCACGGTGCCGCCCCACGTCGACGCCCACTACCGCATCCTGACGGAGGCCCAGCTCATCACGTCCGTCCTCGACCACTACCGCCGGCTGTGGCCGAGGATCGAGGAACTGGTCACCGCGCGCGCCCTGGCACCGGCGGACACCGCAGGACTCGTGCTGGAGGGATCGGCGCTCTGGCCCGCCGAGGTCGCCCGGCTCACCGCGCCGCACACGGCCGCCGTGTGGCTCGCCGCGGACGAAGACGTACTGGCCGCGCGCATCCATGCCACCTCGGGGTACGAGCGGCTGACCCCGGCGGGCCGCACGCCGGTCGAGAAGTTCCTCGCCCGGACGCTGCGCTACCAGGCGGCGATGCTCGACCTCGTCAGGCGGCACGCGCTCGCTCGCGTCGACACCCACCGGGAGCGCCCGGCAGGGGAGGCGGCCGACGCGGTCCTCGCGGCCGTGGCCGCGCAGGAAGGGCCGGGCGCCGGCCCCCGCTGAGCCGGGCAGCCGCGGGCAGCGGGGGCCGGGTGCGGGTCGGTTGTCAGTGGTGCCTGCGATGCTGCGGGGCATGTACGAACCGATACGGCTGCCGCGCCGCGTGTACGGGGCGGATCATGACGACCCCGACCCGGGCCCGCGTCCCGGCCGTGCCTACCGCGAACTGGTCGGCGGCCCGCTGGACGGGCTGCTGCTCGACGTGACGGGCTGGAGCGGCGCGGCGCTCGCCGAAGGGGCAGCGCTGCCCACGGAGATCGGGGCGTACGGCGCGGGCGGCCGCGCCCTGTACGCGCCCCGCGCCGGGGTCGGTCCGAAGTGGGACTGGACGGGGGACGCGCCCTAGCGCTTCGGTGCTCGGCCGCGCGCGCCGAGGGGCCGCGGATCGCTCCCGGCTCCGCGGCCCCTCGTCCCCTCCTGCGCCCCCGCCCGTACGCCTCCGGCACCGGCACGCCCCCCGGCGCGCCGGTCCCCTGCGGCGTACGGCGGCATGCCCGCCCTGCGCGCGGCCGGGTCAGCCGTTGAGCGGCACCGTGCGGGCGACCGCGGTGATGTTCAGCTCACCGCCGTCGACCCACTGGTCGAACTTGAGCGTCTTGTGGGCGGTGGACGCCGGCGGCGTCACCTCCAGGTAGGCTGCGTGCGTGGCGTCCGGGGTCCCCGTGTTCGCGTGGGTCCACGCCGCGACCGCCTGGGCGCTCTGGCCGGGGGCGAGGCTCACCGCCTTCTTGGCGGGCGACGCCGCGTACCAGGTGTCGCCCCACACCGTCTTGGACGCGAGGACGTGGTGCGAGGAGTCCTCGAGACCGAGTCCCGGGTAGCCGAGCAGCGCGCAGGTGCTGCTGCCGGTGTTCGTGAACTGGATCACGGCGCCCTGGTGGTTCATCCCCCCGCCCAGGTTCTGGTGCAGGGAGACCCGAAGACCGGACGCCGTGCACGTCGGCACCGCCGCACCGTGCGCTGTGGCGGGTGCCGCCTGCGCCACCCCCGCTGCCGCGGTGCCCGCCAGTACGACGGCACCCAGTGCCACGGCCGCCGTCCTGCCCTTGCCCCACCGCTGGTCACTCACCATGTCGTTCACCCTCTCGTTGATGTCTTACAGAAAGTCCGATGCGGTGCCGGGCGGAAAAGTTCACGCGTTCGGAGTATTTCTTTTCCAGCTTTTCCGTGAGTCCGTCGAGGCGAGGGGAGCTCCCGTTTCTGGACTTGCGAGTCCAAAATGTTCGGACGACTCTTGGGGACCGTCCGCACGGACCACCGGAGCCGCCGGCCCCGGGCCGTCCGCACACCTCAGGGAGGGCCGCGGCGAGAGCCGCCCGCCCCTCGCGACGAGTGAAGCGAGTTCCGCATGTCAGTCGACCACTACTTCCTGCTCGGCCGCTCCGGCCTCCGGGTCAGCCGGCTCGCGCTGGGCACCATGAACTACGGGAAGGCCGGGTTCCACGCCCCGTTCGGGAAGACCGAGGACGAGGCGCGCCCCATCTTCCGCCGCTACCTCGAAGCAGGCGGCAACCTCGTCGACACCGCCGACTTCTACACGGCCGGCCAGAGCGAGGAGATACTCGGCCGCCTCGTCGCCGAGTCCGGCTCGCGCGACCGGGTGGTCCTGACCACCAAGGTCAGCCACAACACCGACCCGGGGAACCCCAACGCGGGCGGCAACGGCCGCAAGCACGTCATCAGGGCCGTGGAGGACTCGCTGCGCCGCCTGGGCACCGACTACATCGACCTGTTGCTGCTGCACGTCTGGGACACCCTCACCCCGGCGGAGGAAGTGGTGCGTACGTTCGAGGACCTCGTACGGTCGGGAAAGGTGCGCTACGGCGGCTTCTCCGACGTCCCCGGCTGGTACGCGGCCCGCGCGCAGACCTACGCCGAGGCCCACGGCCTCAACCCGTTCGTCGCCCTCCAGATCCCCTACTCCCTCCTCGGCCGCGAGATCGAGGCCGAGTACGTCCCACTGGCCAGGACCCTGGGCATGGGCATCATGGGCTGGAGCCCGCTCGGCGGCGGACTCCTGACGGGCAAGTACCGCGCGCGGGACAGGGGCGTCACCGGGGACGGCAGGCTCGGCGGGGAAGGCGCCGCCTGGACCAGCCCCTGGCAGGCCGACGAACGTGCCTGGCGCATCATCGGCGTACTGGAGGAGGTGGCCGGCGGACTCGGCCGCAGCATGGCGCAGACCGCGCTCAACTGGGCCGTCACCCAGCCGGGGATGGGCGCAGCGGTCGTCGGCGCGAGCAGCGTCGGCCAGCTGGAGGGCAACATCGCCGCGCTCGACTTCGAGCTCCCCGCCGATGCGCGCGCCCGCCTCGACGAGGCCGCCGCCGTCGCGCCGCGCACGGTCTACGCCATGTTCACCACGGCGTACCAGGCGAACGGCATCAACACCGGCAGCAAGGTCGGGGACAAGCCCCGCGGCTACGCGCCCCCGCTCTGGCACGGCTGACCCGCCCGTGCGCGTGCGGCGGGGGAGAGGGGCCGGCGGCACCGCGGCCCGTACGCCTGCCGGGACGGCCGGGCCCGCGCCGGCGCCGCTCCTCTCCGGCGCGTAGGCGGCGGCGCCCTCGCCCTCCGCGCCCGGCCGCACCCTGCGCGCGGTGCCGCGCGAGGACGGCGGCGCCACCCTCGTACGGCGGGTCCGCGAGGCCCTCCCCGGCCTCCTCGGCGACCCGGCACGGGCGTACGTGTGGATCGCCTGCGACACCGCGACCACCAGGGCGCTCGCCGCCTGTGCGCGCGAGTGCGGCGTCCCCAGGCGGCGGATCAGCGCGCTCGGCTACTGGCGCGCCGCCTGACGGCGGGCCACCGCAGCCGCCGGCTGCCGCCCGTCCCCGCGCTCAGCCGCCGGGGCAGCGGTGCAGCGCGAGCAGCGCCTGGTCGTCGTGGACCCGGCCGTGTGTGTAGCGGGTCACGTCGCGCAGCAGCAGGTCGAGCAGGGCACCGGGGGAGGGCGGCCTGCCGGACAGCCGGCGCTGACGGCTCCACAGATGCGCGAGCCGCACGGCCGGGTCGTAGAAGACGCCGTCGCGATTGCGTGCCTCCGTGCACCCGTCGGTGAGCAGGACCAGCGTCGATCCTGGCGGGAAGGCGAAGGTGTCCACCGGCGCGTCCCACCGGCCCAGGCTCATCATGCCCAGCGGCGGGGCCTCCTGTGTGGGCGCGAGCACCCGGGCCGCCCCGTCGGGGCCGAGCAGGACCGGCGCGGGGTGCCCGCGGTTGACGAGCCGTACCTGTTCGAGCCCCGGGGTGAACTCCGCGATCAGCGCGGTGGTGAACCCCTCGGACTCCTCCTCGCCGTGCCGGCGCAGCCCCTCGCGCAGCAGCGCCTCGTCCAGCGACTGCGCGAGCGCCGGCAGGTCGTCCGCCTGGTCCGCCGCGAAGCGGAAGGCCCCGATGTCGACACTGACAGCGGACACCGCGTCGAGCCCCTTGCCCCGCACGTCCCCGATCATCGCGCGCACGCCGTGCGGGGTCTGCTGCACCACATAGAGGTCCCCGCCGATGAGCGCCTCCCGGTCGGCCGGTGTGTACCGGGCGGCGACGGACAACTCGCCCAGATTCAGCGGCGGATTGGGCAGCACTGCCTTCTGCGCGACGGCCGCGGTGTGGCGGGCGTTGCGCGCGGTGGTGTGCTGGGCACGCAACGAGCGGTTCAGTGTGACGGCCAGCGCGGTGACCGCGGCCAGCGCGATCTGGTTCGCCAGGCCCCGCTGCCACCCGAAGGTCCCCTCGACGTCGGCGAGCACCGCGTGCACGCCCATCGCCAGCACGCCCACGGCGACGATGCCGCGCGCCCTGAGCGTCGTCACCGCTGCCACCGGCGCCACGGCCAGCAGTGACGCGGACGCCACCGGTGTGTAGAGGTCGGCGAGGATTGCCACCACGATCACGCCGCACGGCAGTGCGACCCTTGCCCATCGACGCGCTCTCGTTCTCACCCCGACACTGTGCCTGCCGACACTCCCCACCCGTGGGTACCTTCCCGGTGTTTTGCGTACCTGGCGAGCCGTCCCGCTCCCGTCCGCGCCGCGGCCCGCCCGCCCCCGCAGCCGCCCCCCGCGCGCCGCACGGCAACCGCGAACCCGCTGAACCACCCTATAGGGAAAGCGACTTGATGTGCCAACGGCGTGGCTGGCACGGGGTGCGCCCGCCGCCGTGCCCGGCCCGTCCGCCGCCGCCGTGCGGCAGACGGGTGAACCCGGCCCCGGCGCGGCACCCCGCCGTTCGCACAGGCGCGCGAGACGACGGGGCGCCGGGGTCAGCTCACGGCGGGGCAGCTGCCGGAGCGCGGCGGCGCGGCCCCCGTCAGGAACCCCGTCACGACCTCGCCGGCGCACCCGGACGAGGTGTCCACGCCGTGCCCGGCCGCGTCCACGGTCACCAGCCCGGCCCTGCGGCCGAAGGCGCGCAGCGTCTCGCGTGCGTCGTCGAGCGGTGTCGTCGGGTCGGCGGTGTTCTGCACGAGCTGCACGTCGGCGGGGCCCGTGCCGCTCGGCCGCGGCGCCCGGTCGGGCGTGGGCGTACGCCAGAACGCGCACGGCCACACGTTCGCCGGCGACCCCGCGGTCAGCGGATGGCGCCGGGCGCTGCGCGCCACCGCCGTCCGGTAGTGGCGCAGGTCCCGGGGCCACGGGGTGTCGTTGCAGATGACGGCGTCCTGCGCGCTGACGAAGTTGTCGGGCAGCTCGCTCGCCACCGGGAGGGCGCCGCTCGCACCCGCGGGGAGCGCCCCCGCCCGCGCGCCGGCCAGCAGACCCGCGAGCAGCGGATAGTCGGACGGCTGCTCCAGCAGGACCTCCTGCGCCTCGAGCAGCAGGTTGCCGGTGAGGTGCCCGCCACCGTCCCGCGGTGTGAGCGGTGCGCCGTTGAGGCGCCGGGCCAGCGCCAGGACCGCCGCACGCACCCCGCCCGCCGACGTGCCCAGGCGGTAGGAGGCGTCCCTGGCGGCCGCCCACCGGGCGAACGCCGCGAAGCCGTCCTCCACGCCCTCGCCCTTGTTCTCGATCGCCTCCCGCACCCCGCCGGGCGGCACGACACTGTTGAGGAGCACGCGACCCGCCGTGCGCGGGAACAGGGTCGCGTACACCTCGCCGACGTAACTGCCGTACGACGTGCCCGTGTACGACAGCGTCCCGAGGCCGAGCACGCGACGTACCCGGTCGATGTCCCGCGCGATGTCCACCGTGCTGAGGTACGGCACGACGGAGGCGGCGTTGCGGGCGCAGGCGCCGGCGGTCCGCCTGGCCACCGCGACATTCGCGCCGATCGAGCCGTCGGCCGCCGGATAGGGGATGCCGGTCGCCGCCGCCCGGTCGGCCGGGGCGATCCGGCAGTCGACCGGACTGCTCGCGCCGATGCCCCGGTAGTCGAGCCCGTACAGGTCCGTGGTGGCCGTGACCGCGGCGGGCAGGGCGCTCTCCTGGAGCGACGGCAGGTCGAGTCCGCTGCCGCCGGGCCCGCCCTGGCCGGTCATCAGGGCTCCGGCGTGCGGGGCCCCCGAGAGGATCCGGGAGATCTCCAGGCGGATCTGCCGCCCGCGCGGTCTGCGGTAGTCCAGCGGCACCGCGATGCTCGCGCACTGCTGCCTGGGGTCGCGTACGACCGGTGCGACGCCGGGCCCGCTCGCGGGCGGCGGGCAGACGCCCCACACCGGCCCGGGTGCGGTGGCCGCCGACGCCGCGCCCGGTGCCGCGCCCGTGCCGAGGGGAACGGCGGCCGCGAGTACGAGCGCGGCGGCCCGCCGAAGGATGACGAGGTGCACGGATGAGCCCCTTCCTGCCGGAAACCATGCGACGTCAGTCTCCTGACCGCCCCGCGCCCCCGGATCGACCCGCGGGGTGGAGACCAGGGTGGAGCCCGGCCCCGCACCTCTCAGGACCGGCGCCGCGCCCGCCTGCGGCCCGCCCCGGCCACGCGCGCTGTGACGGGGCGGACACCGGCTGCGGCGGCGCCCGCCGCACCGGGCCCGCGCACCGCTGCGGCCTGCGATTCTCAGGCTGTTCACAGGACCGGGCAAGGAAACTCTCACGCCGTATGGGCACCGTGCCACCATGACGACCACCTCATTCCAGGAACAGCCCCGGCTGCTGCGGCCCGACGGATCGCCCGTGCGGGTGCTCGTCGTGGACGACGAGACCGCGATCACCGAGCTGCTGTCCATGGCCCTGCGCTACGAGGGCTGGGAGGTGAGGACCGCGGGCGACACCGCGTCCGCCGTGCGCGCCGCACGCGAATTCCGCCCGGACGCGGTCGTGCTCGACGTGATGCTGCCCGACGCGGACGGCCTCACCGCGCTCGGCCGGATCCGCGACCACCTCCCCGAGGTGCCGGTGCTGTTCCTCACCGCGCGCGACGCCGTCGAGGACCGCATCGCCGGGCTCACGGCCGGCGGCGACGACTACGTCACCAAGCCGTTCAGCCTGGAGGAGCTCGTCGTCCGCATGCGCGGACTGATCCGCAGGTCCGGCGCGGCCGCCGCCCGCAACGAACGGCTGCTGACCGTCGGCGACCTCGTCCTCGACGAGGACACCCACGAGGTGCGCCGCGGCGGCGACCAGATCGACCTGACCGCCACCGAGTTCGAGCTGCTGCGCTACCTCATGCGCAACCCGCGGCGCGTGCTGAGCAAGGCGCAGATCCTCGACCGCGTGTGGTCCTACGACTTCGGCGGCAAGGCCAACGTCGTCGAGCTGTACATCTCCTACCTGCGCCGCAAGATCGACGCGGGCAGGCAGCCGATGATCCACACCAGGCGAGGCGCCGGCTACGTCCTGCGCGCGGCCGAGCCCGAGCGGCGCCCCGGCGCCGACCAGGACAACACCCCCGGCACCCAGGACACGCCATGACCCGCCGGAGCCCCCGCGCCCCGGGAACCGCGCGCCGCCGCCTGGCCGGACCGCGCGCCCACCCCCGCTCGCTCCGCACCCGCCTGGTGGTCTCGGCGGTCGCGCTGATCGCGGTGGTCGCCTCCGTCATCGGCGCCGTCACCACCATCGCCTACCGGTCCTACCTCTACGACCAGCTCGACGCGCAGACGCTCACCGTCGCCACCCGCGCGGCCGGACCGCCGCCCGGCGCCCTCCACGACTCCGTGCCCCCGCCCGGCGCACCGCTCGCCAGGGACCCGCTGACCGCGGTGACCGGCGGCGGCGCACCCGTGGGCACCGTCGGCGCCGAGATAGGGGAGGACGGCACCCTCGACCGCGCCGTCCGCAGCACCGAGCACCAGGACACGGACCGCTTCGGACAGGTCACCGAGGCCCGCCTGACCACGGCACAGAGCGCCGCCCTCGCCACCGTCGCGCGCGACGGCTCCCCGCACACCGTCGCACTGCCGGGACTCGGCGACTACCGGGTACGCCACACCGACGGCGCCAACGGCGACTTCCTCGTCGGACTGCCCCTCGCATCCCTGCACGACAGCCTCACCACACTGGTTCTCGTCGAGGCGTGCGTCACCGGCGCCGGCCTCGTCGCGGCGGGACTCACCGGCAACGCCCTCATCGGCATGGCCCTGCGCCCGCTGCGCCGGGTCGCGGCCACCGCGACCCGCGTGTCCGAACTGCCCCTGCACAGCGGCGAGGTGATGCTCCACGAACGCGTCCCGCTCGCCGAGGCCGACCCCGCGACCGAGGTCGGCCAGGTCGGCGCCGCACTCAACCGCATGCTCGGGCACGTCGCCTCGGCGCTCGCCGCCCGCCAGGAGAGCGAGACCCGGGTCCGCAGGTTCGTCGCCGACGCGGGCCACGAACTGCGCACCCCCCTCGCCTCCATCCGCGGGTACGCCGAACTCACCCGCCGCGGCAGGGAGGAACCGGGCCCCGACACCAGGCACGCGCTGCGCAGGATAGAGTCCGAGGCCCTGCGCATGGGGGACCTCGTGGACGACCTGCTGCTGCTCGCCCGGCTCGACCAGGGCCGCCCGCTCGAACAGGCGCCCGTCGACCTCGTACCGCTGCTCGTGGACGCGGTCAGCGACGCGCGCGCCGCCGGCCCCGGCCACCGCTGGAGTCTCGAACTGCCGCCCCCCGACACCGAGTCGGCCCGTACGACCGTACGCGGCGACGCGGCGCGGCTGCACCAGGTCCTGGCCAACATCCTCGCCAACGCCCGCACGCACACCCCGCCGGGCACCGCCGTGGTCGCCCGGGTGGTGCCCGTCCCCGGCCCGCACCCGTCCGTGGCCGTTGAAATAGCGGACAACGGGCCTGGAATCCCAGCGGAGTTGCTGCCCCGCGTCTTCGAACGGTTCGCGCGCGGCGACGCCTCCAGGTCGCGCGCCGCCGGCTCCACCGGACTCGGACTCGCGATCGTACGGGCCGTCACCGCGACCCACGGCGGCACCGTGGAGGCCGACTCCCGCCCGGGGCGCACCCTGTTCACGCTGACACTGCCCGCGGCACCCGCACAGGAAGAGGTCCCGGTCCACAGCCTCAGCACAGGGTGAGCACACCGCCGCGACAGCGCGCACCGCCAGCGTGGTGCCCATGCGCACCGACACCCCTCCCGGGGACGCGCTCCCGGCCCGCGAGCACCTGCCCGCGGCACCCGCGGGCGCTCCCGTGCTGGACGTGACCATCCCCGTGTACAACGAGGAGCAGGACCTCGCGCCCTGCGTCCACAGACTCCACGACCACCTCACCCGCACCTTCCCCTACGGCTTCCGCATCACCGTCGCGGACAACGCCTCCACCGACCGCACCCCGCAGATCGCGGCCCGACTCGCGGCGCAGATCCCCGAAGTACGGTCCTTCCGGCTGGAGGAGAAAGGCCGGGGCCGCGCCCTGCGCGCCGTCTGGGCACACTCCGACGCCCCCGTGCTCGCCTACATGGACGTCGACCTGTCCACCGGACTCAACGCCCTGCTGCCCCTCGTGGCGCCCCTGATCTCCGGCCACTCCGACCTGGCCATCGGATCCCGCCTCGCCCGCACCTCGCGCGTGGTGCGCGGCCCGAAGCGCGAGTTCGTCTCGCGCGCCTACAACGTGATCCTCAAGTCCTCGCTCTCCGCGCGCTTCAGCGACGCGCAGTGCGGCTTCAAGGCCGTACGCGCCGACGTCGCGGCGAAGCTGCTGCCGATGGTCGAGGACACCGGCTGGTTCTTCGACACGGAGATGCTGGTCCTCGCGGAGCGCGCGGGGCTGCGCATCCACGAGGTCCCCGTCGACTGGGTCGACGACCCCGACAGCCGGGTCCACATCGTCCGCACCGCCGTCGACGACCTCAAGGGCGTGTGGCGCGTCGGCAGGGCGCTCGCCACCGGCGCGCTGCCGCTCGACAGCCTCGCCAGGCCCCTCGGCGACGACCCGCGCGAGGCCGAGGCCGCCAGGGGCGCGGGACGGCTGGTGCGCCAGGTCGCCGGCTTCTGCGTGGTGGGCGCCCTGTCCACCCTGTTCTACCTGCTGCTGTACGCGCTGTTCCGCGGCGGACTCGGCGCACAGGGCGCCAACGCCGCCGCCCTGCTGGTCTCCGCGGTCGCCAACACGGCGGCCAACCGGCGCCTGACGTTCGGCGTGCGGGGCCGCGGCCGCGCGGTGCGCCACCAACTCCAGGGCCTGGTCGTCTTCGGCGTCGGACTCGCCCTCACCAGCGGCTCGCTCGCCGCGCTCGACACCGCCACCGGCAACCCCTCGCACACCGCAGAACTCGCGGTCCTCGTCGCCGCCAACCTCGCGGCGACCATCCTGCGCTTCCTCCTGCTGCGCGCCTGGGTCTTCCCCGACCGCGCCGCACCTGGGCCCGCCCCTGCGCCCGCCCCCGGCCCGGCCGCGGCCTCAGGCCCCGCGCCCGCCGCCGCGCCCGGCCAGGACCCGGTGGCATCCTCCGTGCCCGCGCCGCCCCCGGCCCTCCCCACGCCCACCACCACCCCCACCTCTGGCGAACGGACCGCACGATGACGACCACCTCACCGACCGCGGCCGCCCCCGGCGCCCGGCACACCGGCCACGCCGCACGCGGCTCCGGCGCCGCCCGGCTGTGGCGCGGACGGGACACCGACCCGCCGTGGGCCAGGCCCGCGCTGCTCGCCCTGCTGGTCCTGACCGCCGTGCTCGAACTGTGGAACCTGAGCGCCTCCGGCTACGCCAACTCCTTCTACTCGGCGGCCGTGCAGGCCGGCTCCACCAGCTGGAAGGCCTTCCTCTTCGGCTCGTCGGACGCGGGCAACTCCATCACCGTCGACAAGCCGCCCGCCGCCCTGTGGCCGATGGCGCTCTCGGTGCGGCTGTTCGGCCTCGGCTCCTGGCAGATCCTGGTGCCGCAGGCCCTGATGGGCGTCGGCACCGTCGCGGTGCTGTACGCGGCCGTCCGCCGCAGGTTCGACGCGGCCGCCGGGCTCCTCGCCGGAGCCGCGCTGGCGCTCACCCCCGTGGCCGCGATGATGTTCCGCTTCAACAACCCCGACGCGCTGCTCGCGCTGCTGATGACCGCCACGGTCTACTGCGTGTTGCGCGCCCTGGAAGGCGCGCGCACCCGGTGGCTGGTGGCGGCGGGCGCCCTGCTCGGCTTCGCCTTCCTCACCAAGACCCTCCAGGCGTTCCTGATCGTCCCGCCGCTCGCGGTGGTGTACGCGGTGTGCGCCCCCGCCCCACTGCGCCGCAGGCTCGGCGGGCTGCTGGCCGCGGGCCTCGCGCTGGTGGTCGCCGGCGGCTGGTGGGTGGCGCTCGTACAGCTCTGGCCCGCCTCGTCGCGCCCGTACATCGGCGGTTCGCAGAACAACTCGTTCCTCGAACTGACCTTTGGCTACAACGGGTTCGGCCGCCTCACCGGCGACGAGACCGGCAGCGTGGGCGGCCCCGAGTCCGGCGGCCTTGGCGGCGGCGGAGGGCCGGGCGGGGGCGCCGGCTTCGGCGGTGGCGGCACCACAGGGATCGGCCGCGTCTTCGGCGACGCGCTCGGCGGGCAGGTGTCCTGGCTGATGCCCGCGGCGCTGCTGCTCCTCGTCGCGGGACTCGTCCTCACCCGCAGGGCGCCCCGTACGGACGGCGTCCGCGCCGCCTTCCTCGTCTGGGGCGGCTCGCTCCTCGCGACGGCGGCCGTCTTCAGCTTCATGGCGGGGATCTTCCACCAGTACTACACCGTCGCGCTCGCCCCGTACCTGGCCGCGCTCGTCGGCATGGGGGCCTCGATGCTCTGGCGGGAGCGCGGGCGCCCGTTCGCGGCCGCCGCGCTGTGCGTGACGGTGCTCGCGACGGCGGTGTGGGCGTACGTCCTGCTCGGCCGCACCCCCGACTACCTGCCGTGGCTGCGCTGGGCGATCCTCGCCGCCGGTGTCGTCGCGGCCGCCGCCACCCCGCTGTCCCGGCGCCCGCGCGCCGGTGCCCTGGTGGCGGGCGTCGCGCTCGCCGCCGTGTTCGCAGGGCCCTTCGCGTACACGATGACGACCGTCGCGGCCCCGCACACCGGCTCGATCATCACCGCGGGCCCCGCCTCCACCGGCGGCTTCCCCGGCTTCGGGGGCGGACGCCCCGAGGGCGGCTTCGGCAACCGCGCAGGCGGCACGGGCGGCGGCATGCCGCCAGGCGCCCAGCAGGGCGGCCCCGGACAGAACACCGGCACCACCGGTTCCGCGGGCCGCCCGGCCGGCGGGCAGCTCCCCGGCGGCACCGCACCGCAGAACGGCGGCGCTCCCGGCGGCGGGACGTCCCCCGGCGGTGCAGCGGCGCCCGAAGGCGCGGCCTTCCCCGGCTTCGGCGGCGGACGCGGCAGGGGCGAGGGCGGCATGGGCGGCGGCGGACTGCTCGACGGGCAGCAGGCCGGCCCGGCCGTCACCGCCGCGCTCAAGAAGAACGCGTCCCGCTACACCTGGGTCGCCGCGGCCATCGGCTCGCAGAACGCCGCCAGCTACCAGCTCGCCACCGAGCGGCCCGTGATGCCGATCGGCGGCTTCAACGGCAGCGATCCGTCGCCCACCCTCGCCCAGTTCAAGCAGTACGTGGCGGCCGGCCGCATTCACTACCTCCTCTCCGCGGGAGAGGGCGGCGGCGGAGGCCCGCGCCCCGGCGGCAGCACGGGCACGGCCGTCACCACCTGGGTGGAGAAGACGTACACCAAGGTCACCGTGGACGGCACCACGCTCTACGACCTGACGAAGCCGCGCAGCAGCTGAGCGCAGGCGGCCCGCAGGAGGGGCACGGGGCGCCCGGCGGCCCGTGCCCCCCTCCTGCGCGCCCACCGCCTCGCCTTGCACCGGCCGATTCCGGGCACACGGGCAGGGACCAGACGGAGAGCCGGAGGAGAAGCGATGTCGGACGAATCCTCACTGAGGGCGGTGGGGTGGGCGCGCTCCCTGCCGCTGAGCAGCGGGGTCAAGGTGGCCAGGGACTGGACCCGGGAGCACTTGGAGACCCTCGGATGGCTGCGCACCGCGCCGGACACGGCCGACTCGGTCCTGCTGACCGTCTCGGAGCTCGTCACCAACGCGCACATCCACGCCCGCAGCGCCGCACAGCTCATCCTGGCCTGGGACAACGAGTGCCTGCACGTCACGGTGCACGACTCCTCCACCCGCCTGCCGCAGCCCCGCGTACCCGCCGAGGGCGCCACGGGCGGCCGCGGCATCTTCCTCGTCGACGCCCTCGCCGACACCTGGGAGGCGCACCCCTGCCCCAACGGCAAGGACGTCATGGCCTGCTTCCGCCTCCCGGCCGACGCGACCTAGGTCGCACCGGGCCGCCCCTGCCCTCATGACGGCAGAGGAGGGCCGCTATACGATGAAAAAACAGGAACGACCGTCCGGTGAGCGCCGGGGAGGGACGCCATGACCACTCCGCGTGACCTCACCCTGCTCGCGCTCGACACCGGCCCCGACGCCGCCCCCGCGGCCGGGGAGCTCTCCCTCGGGCTCGCCGCGGCCGAGGCCCTCGACCTGCTCGCCGCGGGCGCCGCGTTCCTCGACGACACGTACCGCCTCGTCCCCGCCCCCGGGCCCGCCGCCGACCCCCTGCTCGCCGAGGCCGCCGCCGCGCTCGTACGGGAGCGCCCCTACGAGCCGGTCGGCGAATGGCTGTGGCGCAGGGGCCGCGACCTGTCGTCCCGGTACGCCGAGGCGCTCGCCTCGGACGGCCTGCTGACCAGGGAACGGCGGCGCCTGCCCCTCCTGCGGCCCGGCCCCGCCCGGCTCGCGGACTCGCCGGAGCTGCGCGCCGCACGCCGCCGCCACACCGAGGGCGAGCCCGTGCTGACCGCACTGGCACGCGCCGTCGGGCTGCCGGCCCGGCCGCCAAAGGACACGGCACCGTTCGCCGAGGACGAGGGCGCCGTGCTCACCGCGCTCGACGACGCGGTCGCCGAGCTGCGGACGGAGCGCGACCGCCGCACCCGCAGGCTGGAGGAGGCCGCGGCGGACAACCGCCGCCGCGGCTACTGATCCGCGCAGGGACCCCCGCGGGGCCCCGGTCACCGCACGGCGCGGTGGAGGCCGAGCGCCGCGAGGCGCGGCGCGCCGCGGGCGGCCGTGATCCGCACCCGCACCGCGTCGGCCGTCACCGGCGCGGACGTGGCGAGGATACGGGCGTAGCCGATCGTGGTGCCCGAGGCGACCTGCCGCCAGACACCGCCCGCCCGCGCCTCCACCGCGAACGCCTCGACGTGCTGGCCCCGCGTGATGTCCTCGCCGAGCCGTACGCGGTCGAAGCGGGTGCCGGGCCGCAGCCGCACCTCGACCACCCCCGTGCGGGCACCGGCGGCGGGTGACCAGCCCGAGCCGAGCCGCCCGTCGGTCAGGGCGCGCACCGTGCCGGACGGGCCGCCGCCCGCCAGCAGGTTGCGCCCGTACACCCCGGCGACCGCACGGCCGAAGCCGGTCAGCGACGCCACGTCCTCAGGGGCCACCCGGCCCGACGTGTCCGGCGGCACGTTCAGCAGGAGCACCGCGTTGCGGCCCACCGACGTCTCATAGAGCCCGAGCAACTCCTCCGCTGTCTTGGGCTGTTCGGCCGGATGCCAGAACCACCCCGGCCGCAGGGACACATCGGCCTCCGCGGGGAACCACTGGAGGTAGCGCACACCGGGCGCGGTGAGGGCCGCGTCCGAGCCGATGTCGGCGGCCTGCGGCCCGCCCGGCAGCAGGGTCTCGCCGTGCGCGGTGGCCGGGTCGGCGGTCGCCGGTGTCACACTCCACTCCGCCGCGCGGGCGCGGCCCTCCTCGTTGCCGACCCACCGGGTGCCCTGCGGCCCGGCGAACGTCACGGTGTCCGGGGAGAGCGCTTCGATCAGCCGGAACCACGCGGTGAAGTCATAGGTCTCGGTGATCCCGCTCGACGACCACGGGTTGGCGCCGTCGAGCCACAGCTCGTCGATCGGCCCGTACTGCGTGAACAGCTCGTAGAGCTGGTTGAGGTAGTACGCGTTGTAGTCGTCGGCGACCACCCGGAAGCTCGGCAGCCGCCCCGAGCGCACCGCCGCGGCCCGGTCGTCGCCCGGCACCAGCGTCGGCACGGTCCGCTCGACCCGCGCGCTCCCGCTGCCGTAGCGCCCGTGCCCGGCGGGGGAGCGGTCCCTGTCGTCGTACGTGGACTGCTCCTCGACGCTCAGCTCCGCACCCGCGTCGTGCCGGGCCGTGACCTCCTCCACCCAGGTGCGGTGCCAGGCGTGCGGCAGCTCGGCGCCGTCGGCGGGGGAGAGGTACACGCCCACCGTGAGGCCCGCGCGGCGCGCCGCCTGCAGATAGGTGCCCAGCAGGTCGCCGCGCGGGTTGACGTTGCCGGTGTGCCGCACGCGCCAGTACGCGGCCGGGTCGGTGCCGCGCTCCCGCCCGGCCCGGACCCTGGCCGCACGCGCCGCCGCGTCGGGGCGGCCGCCCCGGTACCACCAGGGCGACGCGAGCACCGAGTGCGCGGTGTAGCGGGTCGGGTAGACGACGAAGCCGTCGTGGTGCTTCGCCGTCAGCATCACCTGCTTCATCCCCGCAGCGCGGTACGCCCGCATCCACTGCTCGACCTCGGCGGCCGGCGGGTCGAAGAGGGCCTCGTCCTCGCAGCCGGAACCCCACTCGCGGTCCGTGAAGGTGTTCATGCCGAAGTGCGTGAAGCCGGTGACCTGCCGCTCCTGCCACGCCACTTGAGGCGCCCTCGGCACGACGCGGGCCGCCTTCGCGAGGATCTCGGCCGCGCTGTCGTCAGGACCCACCGCCACCACCGAGCCCGTGGCGCCGCCGTGCCCTGCCGTGCCGGCGGCGGCCCGCGCCGCCGCTCCGGGTGCCAGCGCGACGATCCCCGCCGCCGCGCCCCCGGCCAGCACACCCCTGCGGCTGATCATGTCCTCACCCTTCCTTCCCGTCCCGCACGGCCGGGGCCGCCGGGTGCGCACCGGGCCGGGCGCCCGCCGGCATCAGCCGCCAGGCGCCGCGCGCCGCCGTGTCCCGGGGCCGCTGCACGACCGCCCCGCCGCCTGCCCGCACCGTCAGCGCCTGCTGCGTGATGGCGTCGACCAGCCGGTATCCGCCGGACACCGGCTCAAGCTGCCACTTCTGGGAGGCTGCGGCCGAGCACGTCTCGGCCGTGGCCGCGGCGCAGGTCTCCTCCACGACCTTCATGCCGTTCACCGCGCCCCGCGCCACGTCAGCGCACCGCCCGCTCGCCGCATCGACGAGCCGGTAGTAGCCGTCGTCCGTCGCCGTCAGCCGCCACACCGGCGCGGCGCCGCCGCGGCGCGCGGCCGTCAGCGGCGCGCCCGTGCCGCCGCCCGCGCCGAGCGGCCCGCCGCCCGCCGCGGCCCGGATCGTGTACGTGCCGTCGGCCACGGGCAGCGACCAGTCGGGGCCCCGGCCCGGCGCGTGGCCGACGTGCTCGGCGAGCGCCGCGAAACCGGCGTAGTCGGCGGCGGGCCGTGCGCCGCCCCACACGCCCTGCGCGAAGACCCGCAGCGATGCGTACATGCCGCTCTGCGTCTGGTTCTCCGTCTCCGCACCGTAGTTGTCGGGCCACACCAGATACTCGGCGCCGGGAATCCGGTCGCGGTGGGCGCTCGCCCTGCCGTCCGCGAAGTCCGCCGGTGTCCAGCCCTGTTCGTAGAGCTTCCGCGCGTCGGGCCGGTAACCGCCCCGCACGTAGTAGAAGGCGTCGGTGGCGTTCACCACGCGGTAGCCCTCGTCGAGGAGCCGCTGTGAGGTGACCGGCTCGGGCAGCCAGTGCTCGACCACGATGTCCTTGTCGAGCGGGACGGTGTTCTCGCCGGTCAGCCCGTCGTTCCAGATCCGCAGGGTGCGGCCCCTGGCCCGGACGTACGCGTCGACCCGGTTCACGAAGTCCACGTAGGCGTCCTGCGCCGTTGCGCCGGGGCCGTACTTCTCCCGTGCGTACGCCAGGAGTTGAGGATAGTTCCCGTACGCGGACCGGATCATGTACTCGTCCGCGCCCATGTGGAACGAGGGCCCGGGGAACAGCGCCAGATCGGCGTCGACCAGCCGGGTGAAGAAGGTGAACGCCGCGGGATTGGTGATGTCGAGGCGCGTCGGATCGGGCGCGCCGGAGCGGTCCTTGAGCTGGAGATCCGGGTACGGCGTCAGATAAGGGTCCATGTGGCCCGGCGAGTTGATCTCGGGGACCACGGTGATGTGGTAGCGCGCGGCGAGCGCGACGATGCCGCGCACCTCGCCGGGCGTGTAGTAGGAGAAGGTGTTGACGGCCGGGAACTCACTGCTCTTGACCTTGAGTTCGAGATGGAGCGTGTTCAGCTTCAGATACGCCATGTCCTTGACGAGCCGGGTCAGCCAGGCGTCCGTGACGTACGTGTAGCACGCGCACACACCGACCGCCCGCTCCCCGGACGACGGCACGTCCACCGTGCTGCCCCTCGGCACCGGCCGCCCCGCCGTGAGCAACTGCAGGACGGTGCGCGTCCCGTAGAACACGCCCGCGGCCCCGCGCCCCGTCACGGTGACCCGGTCGGTGACGCCCAGCGCGTACCCCTCGGCGCCGAGCGCCGCGCGCGAGCGGTCCGTGCGCAGCGCGATGTCGCCGCGGTGCGCCGCACCCAGGGTGACGGCGGGCCGCGCGCCGAGTGCGCCGCGCAGCTCGCCCGCGAGCATGCGCGCGGTCGCCGCGTCGGCCGCGTCCGTCGCGATCCTGGTGTGCGGGCCGAGTCGCAGGGACCCCGCGCCGCCGCTCCAGCCGTGCAGCGAGGGCAGGACGGCCGGCGCCGCGGCGGGCGCGGGCGCCGCGTCCGCCCCCGCGGACGCCTGCACGACGAGCAGCAGCGCCGCCGCGAACGAGGCGGCGACCGCGGTGAACAGGCCGCGCGCCCTGGTGCGTACCGCCCGGGCGCGCCCCGGGAGGACGCGAGGGCCGCGACCGCCCCCGTAGTGACGATGGTTCACACGTGCTCCGGCCATGCGGGCTCCAGAAGAAGGGCAGCGGGAACATGACGGCGACGGGGGGCGCCCGCGGGCCAGGGGCCGGGCGCGGTGTCAGGCGCTGCGCCGGATACGCCCGGCATAGCGGCTCTCCAGCTCGTGGTTGTGCGTGTCACCGCCCGGCACATTGGCCGACAGGTACACCGGCGGGGCGACTCCTGCCTCGATCAGCAGCCGCACCACCTCGGCGTTGACCATCTGCGCCAGGTACGCGGCGGTGATCGAGGACACCGCGCACGTCGCACCTCCGCCCGGCAGCGGCAGCAGCGCGTCGCCGAACGGGCCGCCGTTGTCGAGGACGACGTCCGCGAGGTCCGCGAGCCGCCTGCCCGAAGGGTGGCGCGGCTCGACCCGCGCGGTGTGGTGCAGGCTCGTCACGGCCACGAGCCCGTGGCCCCGCTCCCGTACGAGCTGCGCCATCTCGACCACGCAGCCGTTGATGCCGGAGTGCGACGCGATCACGAACACGTCCTCGGGCCGTGGAGCCGCCAGTTCGTAGAGGCGGTGTGCGATCGACGGGTCGCGTTCGAGCAGCGGATCCGCGAGCAGCTCGCGCGGCGCGTCGCCGTACAGCACGAGGTCCCGCAGCGCGATCTTGTTCGTGGGGACGAGACCGCCCGCGCGCCCCGCGACCTCCGTCGCCAGCGACTCCGAGTGCCCGGTGCCGAAGGCCTGCACGACGCCGCCCGCCCGCAGGGCGCCGGCGAGGAGGTGCGCGGCGCCGAGCACGGCGTCCTTCTGCGTCGTCGTGACCCGGTCCACCACATCCTTGGCCGCGGTGAGGAACCCCTGGCTGTCCGGCACCCGCACTCCCGGTGAGCGTCGTTGGAAGACTGACCGATGGAGAAGTTTTCTTCTCTCCGCGCCCCGACTGTGCGCGCACCCCTGGCCCAAGTCAAGGTGCCCGGTGCAGAATTGACCAGGAAACCCAGGAAACGAGGACACCGGGCCATTCGGCCCGGAGGCGACCAGGACAGCGGGAACGACGGAGACGACGGCAGATGAAGAACAATTCTTCGTCACACAGCACTCACGGCGCACACGGCACTCACGGCTCGAACACGGCCGCAGAGGCCACCGCAGGCACGACCGCGGAGACGACCGCAGTGAGGACCGCGTACCCGGCCGCGCGCCCCGCCGCGACAGCCGCGCCCGTCCCCGCCCCCCGCGCCGCCGCACCCGGCGTCACCGACCGCATCAGGGAACTGCTCCCCACCCTGCCCGAGGCCCAGCACACCACCGCGCGCCTCATCCTCGAAGACCCGGCGGCCGCCGCCCGGATGACGATCCTCGACCTCGCGGACGCCTGCGGCGTCTCCACCGGCTCCATCACCCGGTTCTGCCGCAGCCTCGGCCTGCCCGGCTACTCGGCCCTGCGCCTCGCCCTCGCCACGGACACCGGCCGCAGCGAACGCGAGACCTGGCGGGCCAACATCGGCCGGGACATCTCCGAGAGCGAGGACGTCAGCGCCGTCGCCGCCGCGATCTCCGCTGGCGTACGGCACACCGTCGGCGAGACCCTCGCCCGCGTCGACCTCGCCGCGGTCGAGCAGGCCGCGGCGGCCATCGCGGCCGCCCGCAGGGTGGAGATCTGCGGGGCGGGCGGCAGCGGCAGCACGGCCGCCGAATTCCACCAGCGCGTGTACCGCATCGGCGTCCCCGCCTGGTGCACGGCCGACACCCAGGTCGCCCTCACCGGCGCGGCGCTGCTCGGCCCCCGCGACGTGCTGCTCGCCGTGTCGCACAGCGGGCGCACCCGCGAGATCACCGACCTCGCCGCCGAGGCCGCCTCACGGGGCGCCGCCACCGTCGCCGTCGTCGGCGACCCCGCTTCCCCGCTCGCCCGCCGCGTCGACACCGTCCTCGCGACCACCGTCACCGCCGAGGGCCCCGCCGACCACACCATCCTCAGCAGACACGCCCAGATGGCCGTCCTCGACCTGCTCTACATCGCGCTCGCCCAGCGCACCTACGGCCAGAGCACCGAGGCCATGGCCGCCACCACCGAGGCCGTCAGCCCCTACAAGCACCCTCGCAGCCCCACGCCGTAGAGCCGCTCCAGGACCGCACCCCCGAGGAGGACCGTGCCCCGCACCGTACGGACACCGGGCGGCGACCTCGTCCTCGGCATCGACGCGGGCGGCACCCGCACCCGCGCCGCTCTCGCCCCCGCCCGCCCCCGCGAGACGCCCGCACCTCTCCTGGCCACCGGCACGTCAGGACCGGGAAACGCCCTGTCCGTACCGGAGGAGACCCTCGCCGGCCACCTCGGCGAGGCGGTCGCCGCCGCCGTGCCCGCCCCGTCGCGGCCGCGGGTGCGCGCCGTCGTCGCCGGCTTCGCCGGGGGCTCGGCCCACCCCGGCGACCCGGGCCGTGCCCGGGCCTCGCACGCCCTCGCCCGCGCCCTGGCCGCCCTCGGCATACGCCCCGAGCGCAGCCGCGTGTACGGCGACGTCGAGATCGCCTTCGCGGCCGCGCCCGCCACCCCGGACCGCGGACTCGTCCTCATCGCGGGCACGGGCGCCGTCGCCGCCCGGATCGCCGACCGTGCCGTCACCGCCACGTCCGACGGCAACGGCTGGCTGCTCGGCGACGCCGGGAGCGGATTCTGGATCGGCCGCAGAGCCGTGCGCGCGGTGCTCGCCGCCGCGGACGAACGCGGCGCGCCCACCCTGCTCACCGCCGCCGTGTGCGCCCACTACCTCGGCACGGACCGGCCCCCTGCCGACCTGCGGGACCGCCTCGTCCGCGCGGTGCACGCCCGCCCGGTCCTCGACCTGGCCGGACTCGGCCCGGCCGTCGCGGACACCGCAGCCCACGGCGACCCGGCAGCCCGCGCCATCCTCACCACCGCGGCCGAGCGGCTCACCGCCACCCTCGCGCCCCTGGCCCCCGCGCCCGGCGAGCCCCTCGTCACCACCGGCGGCCTCCTCGGCCCCGGCGGGGTGCTCCTGCCCGCCCTGCGCGCCCGGCTCGCCCCCCTCGGCCTCGCCCTGCACCCGGTACGCGACGGCCTCCCCGGCGCCACCGCCCTCGCCAGGACCCTGCTCTGACGGAACCCCGCTTCACCCCATCGAGCGATCCCCGGGAGAACGGAGGAATGCCCTGCGAAGACCCGGGTACCTGCCGTCGAGTACGACGAACGAGCGAACCAGGGAGGTATCCCATGGGCAAGCTGGGAGACATGGCGAACAAGGCCAAGGAGATGGCCAAGAGCCACCCGGACCAGGCCGACAAGGGCGTGGAGCGCGCCGAGCAGATGGTCGACGAGCGTACGGGCAACAAGTACGACTCCCAGACCGACAAGGCGGCCGACGCCGTACGCCGCTCCTACGGCGACAAGGACAAGCCGGCCCACTGACCAGGCCTCCACCCCGGCCCCCTGAGCACCCCTGCTCAGGGGGCCGCGCCGTGTACGCGCCCGGCGCCCGCCTAGTGGCGGATGACCAGGAAGACCGCGGCCGCGACGAGGCCGAGCAGCACGGCGATGCCCCCGTAGCCGATCCGGTGCTCACGCAGCACGGGCAGCGAACGGTCCACCGCGAACCTGCCGGGACCGGTGAGCGCGACGACGCCGGCGAGGCACGCGAGCAGGAGCTCGTACTCCAGGCCCTGCGGAGCGAAGAAACCGCCCCACTTGATACCGGCGGCGTTGATCATGTCGCCGAGGAGCGCAGCGGCCGCGAGCGGGGTCAGCAGCCCGAGGACGATCGCCACGCCGCCGCCCGTCTCGATGAGCCCCGCAACCACCGCGAGGAACTTGGCCGCCGGATACCCGCTGGCCTTGAAGAACTGCGCCGTGCCGTCGACGCCACCGCCGCCGAACCAGCCGAACAGCTTCTGCGCGCCGTGCGCCGCCATGATCAGTCCGAAGACGACACGGAGCAGAAGGAGCCCGGTGTCCTGGGCCGTCGAGGCGGTGGCCGCCGGTCCGCCGCCGACCGCCTCGGAGCCGCGCTGCCGGGCGAATACCTGCTGGATCGTCATGCTCGCTCCGTCGACTAACTTGAGAGTTCAAGGATTACGGGACACGACCCTACAGGCGACCATCCGCGCTTCCAACTTCCCGAGCGCAAACAGCGCGTCCGGGCGCACGGCAGCACAGCCCCGGCGAACACGGGTGAAGGGCATACGAAAGGCACGGCATCGAACGCGGCTCGCGAGGGCGGCGGGACAAGGCGCCACGGCCCGAAGGCGCCCCGGCGCGGTGCGCGGCGGACGGGTGCCTCAGCGCCGGGGCGGCATCCCGGGACCGGCCGCGCCGGGCCGGGTGTTCCACGACCACGCGTGCGCGCACCGCGGGCACTGGAGGTGGACCACGGGCCCGTTGTTGGAGATCAGATAGCGCCAGTGCTCGAAGCAGTTGCGGCTGCTCGCGCAGGCCGCACAGGAGCGGGCGTCCCGGCAGACAGGGCAGTCCACCCAGGCCCGCCGCCCCGGGTCGGCCTGCGGGTCAATGGGGAGCCGCACGACCCGGCCCCTCCCCGGGCAGCACCCCCGCGGCGACCAGCATGTCGTAGGTGCGCTGCTGCTCGGCGTCGAGCCCCGAGTACAGGAGGGCGTACGCCTCGTCCTCACCGGTCAGGGCGGCCGCCGGGTCCCAGTGCTCACCGAGCGCGGCCACCACCTCGGCGCGCCGGCGCGACTCGTCGGCGGTCAGGTCGAACGTGAAGGCCGTCAGGCCGGTGCTGTCGTCGTGGTTCATCGCGGGACTTCCGAGGGGTATGGCGCTTCCCCCGCAGGTGTACCAGCCGCCGACCCCGACCGGAAAGGGCGCTTCCGCTTCCGTCCGGTCCGGCCGGGACGCGGCTCCCACCCGCACAGAGGCCGGGGGAGCGCCTAGTCCGCGCCGCGCGCGGACCGTTGCCGATCGCGAACCGCGGCACCCGGGCGCGGCCCACCGGCGGCGCCGTGACGCACTTCACGGACCACCGGACACCTTTCGCAGGCTCGCGAGCTCGCGGGGGCCGGACCCGCGCCCCAGCGACAGCGAAAACTTCAAGGGGAGTGGCGCAGCGGGCGGGCAGGCCGGGTGGCCCGGTCACCACCCGGACCACCCGGCCTGCCCGCCCCCTGCCGCCCGACCCTCGCCTACCTCCCGGGACCCGCAGGCCCCGGCACCACATGGAAGGTCACCGCGCCCGACGGCAGCGCGTAGGGCGTGTCCGTGCCGAAGTCGAGGCGCGCCCGGTAGTCACCGGGCCCGCTCGCCGCGACCGCCCGCGCGTCCAGGACCACGCTCACCGTCGCGCTCGCCCCGGGCCGCAGGGTGACCCGGTGCGCACCCTCCGCGAGCCAGGGGACGTCCGCGTCCGGATCGACCGCGTACCCGGGCAGGCTCTCCACCGCGGAGGTGACGGCCAGCCCACCGGTCCCGCCGCCCACCTTGGCGAAGCCCAGCGCCCCGCCGCCGCGGTAGGTGGCGGTCGCGGCGTCGGGCAGGGCGCTCCAGGCGTCGGTGCGCGGGTCGTAGCCGAAGCTCTGGTTGCTCAGGACATCGCCGTCGACACCGCCCGCCACCACCAGCAGGCCGTTCGCCGCCGCGTACGCGGAGCCCCACAGCGGTACGGGCATGTCCGCGACCCTGCTCCACGCGTCGGTTGCCGGGTCGTAGACGTACGTGTGGGCGACGTTCCCCGCTTCGGTCGCGCCGCCGCCGCAGTAGAGCCTGCCGGCGACCGGCGCGCAGGACACCCAGGAGACCGGCTCGGGATAGTCGGCCGCCTCGCTCCAGCTGTCCGTGGCCGGGTCGTACACCGTGACGTCAGGGACGCCGCAGTCCACGTCGCAGCCGCCGACCAGATAGAGCTTCCCGCCCAGTACGGCGGAGCCGGAGCCCGCGTGCGGACGCGGGTCGGGCGCGCCCGTCGACCAGGTGCCGGACCCCGTGTCGTACACCTCGAGCTTCGCGTCGGGCGACTCGTCGGTGCCGGACCAGCCGCCCGCGATGTAGAGCCTGTCGCCGACGAAGCCGTGGCCCGGCGCCTCGCGGGCGTCGGTGGCCGGGGCGAGCGGCTTCCAGGTGTCGGCGCCGGGGTCGAGGACGTACAACTCGTTGCTGTCCCCTGAGCCGTTGATCGAGAACCCGGGGTCACCGAACCCGGAGTACAGCCTTCCCTGGTGACTGTCCGCGATGTTGTCCATCACCGCCGTCGGCAGACTCGGCGCGCGCTGCCAGCCGTTGACGGCGGGCGGCGCCCCCTGCCGCCCGCCGGAGGCCGAGCCCGCCGGTGCAGTGGCGGGGGCGCGGCCCAGCGGGTAGTCGCCCCTGCGGCGGCTCAGCGGCGCGCCCCGCGCACCGTCACCGAGCGGCGTGCCGGCCTGTTCGCCCAGCGTCAGAGTCGCCGTGGCCGTACCGGTGTTGGTGACCCGCAGCTTCCTGGTGACCTGCTTCCCCGGCGCCGCGATGGCCTCGAAGCTGCCCGGCCGCACGCTGAGCCGGCCGGCCTTGAGGGAGTAGGAAGCGGCGGTGGTGCGGTCAGCCCGTACGGTCAACGCCCTTGAATGGACAGCATAGTTGCTCTTGGCCGCGGTGAGCGTGTGCCGGCCGGGCCCGGGGACGAACAGGGAGAAGTACCCGTCGTCCAGGGTCGGGTCCTCGGGCGTGGCCACCGCCTGGGTCCGCACGGCGGGGTGGCCGCCCTCGGCGACGGCGGCGCCGGTCGCGGCCAGCCCGGTGTTGCCGTCCCGCACGGTGCCGGTGACGATGCCCCCTGGTGTCGGTGTGAAATCGCGCTGCCCGACGAAGACGTCGTCGACGCCCCAGTACCAGGCCCCGGACGCCGCGTAGTGGAACCGCAGTTGTACGGAGGGCGCGCCGGCGTAGTCGGTGAGCGGGACGACGACCGGCGTCGGGCCCGCGTAGTACACGGTGTCCGCGGGAGACCACACCGTTTTCCAGGTGGCCCCGCCGTCGTCCGACGCCTCCACCCCGAAGTCCATGCGCGCGGGGTTGTAGGTGTACATCGTGTCGAAGGCCAGCTCGGGCGTGTCCTTGCCCGTGAAGTCATAGACGGGGCTGGTCAGTTCGGTGTCCTGGCTGGCGTCCCAGCCGTAGTACGTGCTGTCGACCACGGCGAAGGAGCCCTTGCCGCCCGTCTGGTTGCCCTCGTGGGCGGGATCGTCGAACTCCCAGCCCCCGGTGGTCCCCTCGGCGTTGCTCACGGTCCAGCCCGATGGCGGCGCGGTGCTGGAGTCGAACGTCTCGGTCGGGCCCGTGAGATGGACGGCGTAGCCGGGGGCGGTGGCGGTCCACGGATCCGCGGTGAGCCTCAGATCGACGGTGACCGGCCGGGCGCCGACGTGGATCTTCCTGGTCAGCGCGCGGTACCCGGGCGATACGGCCGCCACGTCGAGGGTGAAGTCGGCGTCGCGCGGCAGGGTCACCCGGTAGGCGCCGGTGGCGGGGTCGGTCCACACGGCGTTGGGGTCGCCGGCCACGCCGATCCTCGCGTACAGCGGCCAGCCGTGCCCCGAGCCGTCGGTGACCTTGCCGGAGACGGTCGCGCTCGGCACCCGGTCGACCGTGACGTTGCGGGTGACGGTGGCGCCGTCGGCGACCGCGACGCCCTTCAGCGTGCGGGTGGCGTATCCGAAGGCGGTCACGGTCACGTCGTGCCGGCCCGCCGGCAGCGCGAGGCTGAAGCGGCCCGAGGCGTCGGTGCGCACCGCGTCGGTCCCCGAGGCGACGGTGGCACCGACGACGGGCTTCGCGGTGGCCCTGTCGGTGAGCGTCCCCGACAGCTGTCCGTGCGGCCCCGTGCGGAACGACTGGAGCCCGTCCGGGCTGCCGAGCCCGGTGGGCCCGTCGTATCCCTCCGCTGCACGGCACAGGTACGCAGGGTCGCAACTGCCGTTGCTCCCTGAGGAGATGTCGTTGAGCCCCGCGGGATTCCTATACGGGTAGGAGTTCGGGTAGGTGCCCGCAACCGGCTCGGCGGCGTCCGCGTACACCGAAGCGATGATCGGCGCCGACGCGCTGGTCCCGCCGTAGACCGACCAGCCGGCGTTGCCGTAGGTCTGGTAGACCGCGACGCCCGTCGCCGGATCGGCCACCGCTGACACGTCGGCGACGGCCCGGTGGTCGCACCCGCTGTCCTGCTGGAACGCCGGCTTGGGCTCGTAACGCGAACACCCGGAACCCGCGTCGGCCCAGGCCGCCTCCGACCACCCGCGGGCGCTGTCGCCGTCGCGGCTGAGCGACGTACCGCCGACGGAGGTCACATACGAGGAGGCCGCCGGGTACGAGACGCCGTAGCCGTAGTCGCCGGACGAGGCGACGACCGCGACGCCCGGGTGGTCGTAGTGGGTGTCGAGGGACGTGGTCTCCGACGGGTCCTCGCCGCTGCCGGGGCCGGCCCGGTAGTCGGTGCCGTACGAGTTGGACACGTACTTCGCGCCGAGACGCACCGCGGTGTCGACGGCCGCGCCGAGGTTGTCCGCGCTCGGGTCGTCGCCCTCGACCAGCAGGATGTGCGCGTTCGGGGCTGTCGCCGAGACCATGTCCAGGTCGAGGGATATCTCGCCCGCCCAGTCGCTGTCCGCCTGCGGATAGTCGTCGCCGCCGCGCTGGTCGGCCTTGGTGAAGCACCCCGAGGCCGAGGTGCACGCCGGGAGCCCGAACTGCGCGCGGTAGACGGCGAGATCGGCCTCCGCCGCAGGATCATCGTAGGCGTCCACGATCGCGATGGTCTGCCCGGCGCCCCCGTCGGCCGGCAGGTCGTAGGCGCCCTGCAGATCGGCGGGGCCGTACCCGGCCGGTGCCACCGCGCCGCGCAGCCCCCGCGCGGCGGGCACGTCCGTGCGCCGCAGCGCGAAACAGGTGAACTGCCCCGCCTCCGCCGACCCGCACACGGGCCTGTAGGCCGGAACGCCACCCCCGTCCGCGCCCGGCGCCGCATCGCCCGCTGCCGTCCCCGCCCCCGCCGCCGCGGCCCCCGGCGTCTGCACCCCGAGCACCACCAGAGCGACAGCCCCGAGCAGCGCCGCGGCGCCCCGCCCCCGCCGCCCCCTGCCTCTTCGCCGCCCGGAAAGCCCCGATTTCCCGTACCTGCCCACCAGCAACTCCCCAGAGACGCGCCGAAAACCACCCCTCGGAGACCACAGGGCAGCCAACCGCACAGTGAGACCATGACCGAGCCATGTCAATAACGCCTCCCTGGAAGCCCACCATCGGCCCGGCGCGGTGCCGGTTCGACCGGTGGTTCCGGCTCGGTGGGCTCTGCGGGTGGTTCGGCGGGCGATGCTTCCCAGCTGCGGGGTGGCAGTGTCCTCGCGGCCACCGGCGCGAGCGACACGACCCCGCTCGTGACCCTGGCCGCGGCCGCCCTGGTCGCCGGCGGCGGCGCCCTCTGGGCCACCCGCCGACACGCGGCACACCGCACCAACTGACCGCCCCCGAAGACCGCAGGCGCCCCGGCTGTCCCCCTCACGGACAGCCGGGGCGCCCGCAGGACCCCGTAGCGAGGACAAGACCCGCCCCAACGCCGCCCCCAACGGCGCCTGATGGCCGCACGATAGAGTGCTCGTGTGCCTGATACCGGGAAAAACGTGACGGAAGACGGCCGCTACGAGGTGCTCGAAGAATGCGTCATCGCGTGGTACCGGGCGGGCGAGGACGCCCTCGCCGGCGGCTGCTGGCAGCCCACCCTGCGGGAGCGCTGTCTCGTGGGCGACATCCTGAAATCCACCATCGTTCCCACACCGGATGAACCCCCCTACGACGGCGAGCCGTTGTGGTGCCCCTTGGCGCGCGTATCCCGCTGGGCACCCGTCTTCCGGCTGGCCTCGCTGGCCGGTGGCTGGGACATCGAACGGAACCCCCGCCCTCCCGCGGGCTACGAGAACATGAACCTGCGACGGCTGACAGACGGTCTCTACCCGTTCTTCGCACTGATCGAGCAATGCAGCGACCTGCACACCGGCGTATGGCAGGAGCAGTCCGAGAAATCAGCCGACACCCGACTCCAAGAGCTCATCCCGTCGCCCCGCACACGACTGCGCGACGCGGAGCGCGTGCACATCCACTCCATCACCATGATGCTCAGCAACGTCCTGAAAACCCCCGAGGGGTGATGCACCCCCGCACCCCACGATCCGAGACCCGAACGCACCGCCGCGAGCCCCGGATCTGACAGGCCCCCGACGGCAGTCCGGCGACCGGGCTTTCCTTCCCGCAAGCCCGGTGTGGGGTTGGTGGTTGTGGTGTTGTCGGCCGGCCTTCGCCGGCACCGTCTTCGAGGGCTCAACAGCCTCGGGCTCAGCCACGTTCTCACTGGTCATCGATGTACCCTCCATGATCGGGAGTTGCACCGAACGATTTACGGTCCCTCAGCAACCCGACAGCCCTGCTGCTAGGCCCACTTGACTCCGAGTGCAGCGAGTGCGGCACGCTGGTCGTGGGTGAGTTTGTCCCGGCGGCTCTTGGTGTTGGAGGTCCATACGCCCAGCTTGTGCTGGTGTTCCTGGCCGTTGATGACGACGGTCTCGACGTGCCGTCTTGGTACTGTTTTGTGGGTGCCTTCGCGTTGGATCCATTGTTCGAGGGCTGTCAGGCCGCGTTGGAATGCCTGCTGTGCCTTGCTCGGACCCTTCGTCGCGGACGTCGTCGCCGGGGTGATGGCCACGGGGAGGGTCGCGCCCTGCACGCCCAGTGCCTCCAGGCGCTCGCGCTGCTCGGGCATCAGCTGCGCCCAGGTGCCCGGCTCCTGCTGCCGCCACCGCCACGTGCCGATGTCGTCGCCCTCGAACGTGACGCCGGGCGCGATGTAGGGCAGGACGCCGTCGGCCTCGACCAGGTCGGCGAGCACCCGGTAGTGGCGTTGCCAGTTGAGCGGCCAGGGGCAGTTCCAGTCCGGGTCGATCTCCGTCAGCTGCTTCGCGCGCTCCGCCGCCCGCTTCGGGTCCTTCCCCAGGCCGCCCTTGCGCCGGAGGTTGGCCATGTGCTGCCCGATGGGCACCATCGCCTCGCCCTCGCCCCATACCGCGTCCTGACGCGGCGCGAGGTGCCCGGTTGCCCGCCGGTACGACCGGAGCGCGGCCAGCTTGGCCTCCCACGCCTCCTCGCCGGGCTCCCACACCATCCCGGCCTCGGGTGCGTCCAGCAGCGTCTTGCGCCGCTCCTCCAGCTCCCCGGCCCGCAGCGCCTTCCTCTGCTGGTGCACCCACCGTCCAAGCGGAAACGCCTTCGTCGCCCCGACCTCGACCTCAACGTCATACGGGACGGCGTAGACGCCGGTGATCTCGTTCTCCGCCCGCCACCGCAGCAGGGCCTGGTAGCCCTCCAGCCACACCAGCGACTCCGGCCGGTAGACCCGGGTGCGCAGGAACGCGGCGATCGTCGCCGCGTCGCGCGGGCTGGAGAAGTGCAGCAGGGCAGACTCGGCAGCGGCGTCGGTGTCGTCCTGCTCCTGGTCCTCGCTGTCGCCCTCTCCGCCGGCCCCGACGATCCGCCCGTCCTCATCGCGCTGGAGGTGGACCTTGCGCTTGCCGCTGGTGAGCGCGCGGGAGGCGAGCTGCTCGACCAGGCGCTCATCGTGGCTGCGCAGGCCCTGGAGCACAGCTACAAGGGGGCGGAAGCTGGCGGAGGCGACCATGTCGGTCGGGTCCTCGCCGGGCTCCAGGAACACCGGCACGATGATCCTGGCCACCTTGGTGGAGCCGTCCTTGTTGAGCCTCAGCGCGCGGCCGATGTTCTGCACGATCTCCACCTGGGAGCCGCGGGTGTCCGCGAAGCAGATCGAGTCGACTCCCCGCTCGCCGGTGATGTCCACGCCCTCACCGAGCACGCGAACGCTGGCGAGGAAGGCGCGGTGGACCCGGCGCCCAGCTGCGTCGATGCCGTTGGCGAACTGCCTGATGACCTCGCGCCGCTCGGTGACGAGGTGGTCGCCGCACAGCCACGCCGACCACACCCGGTCCGGCGGGACGTGGCGGCCGGCCTCGAGTTCGTAGAACTCCGCGTCGATGCAGGACTTCGGCAGCTTGTCGGCGGCGGCCAGGTCGTCGTCGGTGGCGTCGTTGACGTACAGCTCGGCAGCCGTCTCCGGGAGCTGCTCCGCGAACGCGGCGGCCTCCTCCACCTTCTGGTGGAACGTCATGACGGTCTTGAGGTTCCACTTCGCCGCGTGCTCCAGGAGCGCGGTCTTCAGGAGCGCCAGACGCCGACCGCGCCGCGCCTCTTCGGACTCCCCGATGACGGGGGAGGGGTCGCGGATCTCCAGGACGTCGATCTCGAACCCGGCGAGGATCTCGCGCTCGATCGCCTCCGAGAGCCCAAGCTCGGCGAGCCACGCGCCGTAGGTGCCCTCCGGGTCGTCGGCCATGGTCGCGATCTCCGCCTCCTGGCCCTCCGCGCTCTTCTGCGGGCGGGCCGCGGCGAGGATGCGCGGGGTCGCGGTCAGGTAGAGCCGGAAGTCCGCCGGGATCCGCTGGTTGTCGTGGATCGCCGCCCATGGACGACCAAGATCACCGGCGGTTCCGTGCGCCTCATCCACGATCGCGAGGTCGAAGCCCGCCATGCACTGGCCGTACAGCCGCTCTCCGCCCGCCAGAGCGGCCTCCAGCGGCCCGCGAACCTTCCGCTCGCCCTCGGGTGCGTCGATGTCCTCGCGGTCCACCAGGGAGGCGTACGTGGCGAACACGACCACCGGCCCGGACCCGGCCCACAGGGCGAGCTGGATCGGGTTGGTGGTGGTCTGCACGCCCAGCTCCTTCAGCACCGGGTCGTTCTCCAGAGAGCACACGGCGACCATCGGGGCCCGGTGACCCACCAGGCGCCACGCCTGGGCGGTCTGCGCGAGCAGGTCCAGGGTGGGCACGGTCACGAGGATCCGGCCGTCCGCGAACGACTCCAACGCGCACGCGGCGGCTGTGATCGTCTTACCCGAACCGGTCGCTGACACGATCGTGCCCCGGGCACCCTGCGGGGGTACAGATGACCTTGCAGAGAATCCCACCCACCTGCGAAACGCGGAGCGCTGATCTACCTGGTGTTCCTTGAGCTGAATCGCTGACATTTCCATGTCTCCCCGAGCGTGAATGTCTGTGGTCTTTTAGAGGGCCGCGTGCGGAATGCAGGCCGCGCCCAAGTCGTTTTAGATCGAGGCATCCGTCTTGTGCCAGCCGCCAGGCTTTCCGTCCTTGAAGGGCGGCTTGTCGTCCGGGTCGTAGTGACCGGCATCGAGCGTGCAGACCACGACGTCCCCGTCCGCGTTACGCGTCCGAGCCGTGCACAGACCGCTGGCCTTACCCAGCGCCTCCAGCACCCGCCGCCGCGCCGTGGTGTGCGGATGGGGGCCCGGCAGCACGCTCTCCCGGACGAACCTCTCCAGCCGAACCAGGTCGGTCCGCTCACGCTGCCTCACGTCCGCCGTGTGTACGGCCATTTCAGAGGAACCGGCCAACCGGCCGCCACGCCGGGACCACTCCCGGTCCGCGATGCCCACCAGGGCCTCGCTCACGGCCCTCACGCCGTCATCCCATCCGTACGCGAACAGCGAGCCCCGAGAGGCCGGCGCCACGCCGCCCAACTCCACCACCTGGCACTGCGCCCCGGCGACCGCCCTGGCCTCCAGGTCGTCCGCCTCGCTCGCAGGTAAATCCTGCGCCTCCAGGAGCGCGAACACCTTCAACCGGGCGTTCACGCCCGCAGTCTGGTACTGCGTCACCCGGCGCACAGAATCGCTGCTCAGCGCAGGGTCCGGTAGATTCGCGGTGACCGGTCATCTGCGGTCGTTCCTCTCGGAATTGCGGGGAGTTCCCGGGTGATTGTGGGGGTGTCTCGTATTTCCGCCAACGGTACATGGTGCATCAATCTGATGCACCCACTACACTGGAACCCACACGAACGAGCGACCCCCACCCCTCGTAGCCAGCCAGGCCCGCGTCAGCGGGCCCTAACGGTTCTGGAGGCGCAGCCGGAAGGACCGTCAGGCGGGGGAGCGCAGCGGACCCGCCAGCCAGGCTGAAGTGAAGCGAAAGCCTGATAGCGGGGCGGAGCCCCGCAGGTCCGGGAGCGCAGCGGACGGACCGTCACCCTGCTTGCGCAGCAAGCAGGGTGTGCGGGTGGCGCAGCCACCCGCCAGCGCTCCCGCGGAGCGGGTACCACATCGCTGCGCGATGTGCAAGCGAACACCCGCGCTGCGCGCGGGTGTTGCGCGCTCCCGGCCGGCCTAGCCATGGAGGCTCCCGATGCGCCACGTGCTGATCCTCGGCGGCACCACCGAGGGCCGGCGCCTCGCCGAGGC